>DASRZF010000163.1:0-3955 GCA_035686645.1 Polyangiales bacterium | reverse complement strand
TCGCAGGCAACCTAGCAGGAGACTTGCCTAGAGGCGAGTGCGCCTCAGACGCCTCAGAGTCGTTACGAGGCCTCAATTGCAGCGACTAGAGCGCTCTGGTAAGGCTCTCGACAAAAGCTCTTTCCAATTCGGGGTGACCGTGGGTCCCCTCGGGTCAGTCATGCTCCACTTCGCCTACGACGGGTCGATTCACGGCGACTGGGTTGCTCGCTATGCGATCCAGATGGCAACGCGACTTCCGGAGCCGAGGCTGCGTGTGCTGCACGTTCGCGATGGGCAAGTCTCGGACGCGGCTCTCCAGAGAGGTCTTGCGCGGATCGAGTCCGAATGCGCATCACTGTCGGTCCCGTGCGAGCTCGCGGTGCACCCGGCCCGCGGCACGGTGGCGGCGACGCTCCTTGGGCTCGTCCCGCAGAGTCCCGATCAGTATCTCGTTTGCGGAACCCGCGCCCGTCACAAGGGCCGCGGTTTTCTGACGGGAACGGTGTCGCAACAGTTGCTTCGCGAAGGGGGCTGTCAGGTCCTATCACTCCGAGTCATCCAGCCGGGGCTTCTGGGGGTGCCTCGCAGCTTCCTGGTTCCGGTAAGCGGCCGGCCGGAAGGCATTCAGGTCGGATTGCCCTTTCTTCGCTTGTTGGTGCCCGAATCTGCACATTTGGAAGTCCTCATGGTGCGCCGGATGAGCAGGCAGCGGTTCCGGGACCTCAGCCAGGACGAGGCAGCGCGCTTGATCGAGCGAGGACAGGTCTACGTTCTCGGCATCGAGCGGTCGCTCAGCACTGAGCTACAGCTTCCATTCGGCCGGCTCGACGCAGCCGTCGTCCTCTCCGACGACCTGCCCAAAGAAATTGTCATCCAGGCGAACAAGGCCAAGTCTCAGATCATCTACATGGGTGCGTCTGCCGTGTCGCTTCGTCAGCGCTCGGTGTACGGCAGTCCGATCGAGCAGGTCTTGCGAAACGCGCCGTGTGACATCGCCATCTACGGTACGCCGTCGTGAGTCAGATCCACGAAGTCGCACCGGAGCGGGTGTTCGAATCGCTACAGAGCCGTTCCGAAGGCCTGACGGCGGACGAGGCTGCGGAACGTCTGCGCGAGCTCGGCAAGAACACCTTGGGCGCTCCCGTTCGGTTTCGCCTGATCCGAAGCCTTTTCCGGCAACTGACCAACTTCTTCAGCCTCCTGCTCGACGTGGCTGCAGGACTCTGTTTCGTCGCCGATGCGATGCAGCCTGGCGAGCGAATGAACGTCCTCGGGTGGGCCCTGCTCGGCGTCTCGCTGCTCAACGCCTTGTTTGCATTCTTCCAAGAGTACCGAGCCGAGCGTGCCATGCAGGCTTTAGCGCAGTTCTTGCCGCCTCGTCTGGTGTTGCGCCGCGGGGGTCGCGAGCTCGACATGTTGGCAGAAGACGTCGTCCCTGGAGACGTGCTTCTGATCAGGGAAGGCGATCGGATTTCGGCAGATGCACGGCTGGTCGAGTGCAACGACCTCCTCGTCAACAACGCGCCGCTCACCGGTGAATCCGCTGCTGCGGCGCTCACGGAAGCCGCCGAGTCCGGGCGCCTGATCGATAGCAGCAACATCGTCTTCGCGGGTTGTTCCGTTCTGAAGGGTTCCGGCGTCGCGGTCGTGTTCGCAACCGGCGAACGAACGCAATTCGGCAAAGTGGCGGCGCTTTCCCGGGACATCCGACGGCCCGCTTCCCCTCTCGAGCGCCAAACGACGCACATGGTCCGCGTCCTGACGGCGATCGCGGTCACGATGGGTGTGGGCTTCTTCACCTACGGCGTCTTCGCGGGCCGCCCCCTCTGGGTGAATCTCGTCTTCATGCTCGGCATCATCGTGGCCAACGTTCCGGAGGGCTTGCTTCCCACGTTCACTCTTTCGCTGGCGATGGGAAGCTTGCGGATGGCGCGCAAGAACGTGCTCGTCAAGAGCCTCAACGCGGTCGAGGCTCTCGGTGCGGTGCATGCGATCTGCACCGACAAGACCGGCACGCTCACCCTCAACGAGCTGTCGATCGCGCGAATGGTCGATGCGAGAGCCAGCGAAATTCCGCCTTCGGACCCAAGGCGCGCGAACTTGCTCCTCTCGGGTCTGATTGCAAGTGAAGTCCGCCGGCAAGCGGACAAATGGTCGGGGGATCCGCTCGACGTTGCCCTTGCGGACATGTTCGAGACCGAAGTCGGCGACGTCGATGGAGTTCTTCGGGGGGTCACGCGCCGATTCTCGTTCGACGTCCGCAAACGACGGTCGGCCGGGGTTTGGCATGACGGAGGGGAGTCGGTCGTTGCGGTCAAGGGTGCCTGGGAGGCGCTCCGTCCGCTGGTCGCCGAGATCGCGGAGCCGGACGGGACGGCCCGAAGCGCGACAGAGGAGTTGCTCACGGAAACCGATGCGCTCGTCGATGAACTAGCCGGTGAGGGTCAGCGCATCATTGCGATCGCGACACGCGGTCTTTCGGTCGGCGCCGAGGACGCGGAGCAAGACCAGCTCGAACACGGGCTAACGCTACTTGGTTTCTTATGCCTCGAGGATCCGCTGCGCGCAGAAGTCCCTGAAGCCGTGAACCAATGCCATCAAGCGGGCATTCGAGTTCTGCTCGTCACCGGTGACCATCCCCGGACGGCCTTTGCGGTGGCGCGCAAGGCCCAGATCCTGCCAGCATCCGCCTCGTCTCCCGAAGACGGGCTAACGCTTCTCGTTACCGGCGACGAGTTGGAGCGCTTACGGCAAACCGAGCTCTGCGACCTCCTCGAGAACGGCGCTTGTGTTTTCGCGCGGACGACGCCTGAACAGAAAATGAAGATCGTCACCGGGCTGAAGCGCCTCGGCCTGGTGGTTGCAATGACTGGCGACGGCGTCAACGACGCGCCGGCCCTCAAAGCAGCGGATGTCGGCGTAGCGATGGGTGTTGGAGGCACAGACGTCGCACGCGAGGCCGCTCAGATCATCTTGCTCGATGACAACTTCGCATCGATCGTCGCGGGAGTCGCAGAAGGACGGACGATCTTCGACAACATCGGGAAGTTCACCAACTACGTGCTCGTCAGCAATGGACCGGAGATCCTGCCGTACCTGATCTACATCCTCTTTCCGGTGCCGCTGGCACTGACGATCATTCAGATCCTCGCGATCGACCTCGGTACCGACATCATTCCTTCGATGGCGCTCGGCCAAGAACCGACGGACCAGGACACCATGAAGCGGCCGCCCCGAAGGCGCGATGCGCCTCTGCTCAGCTTCCGGTTGGTCGCTCACAGTTACTTCTTCCTCGGACTGATCGAGGCTGCGTATTCGCTCTTCCTCTTCTTCTGGGTCCTCCACTCCGGAGGCTGGCGCTACGGAGAGGAGCTCGCGGCTGCGGACCCATTGTACCGATCTGCGACCGGGCTCGCGCTTGCCACGATCATGCTCATGCAGATCGGCAATCTGGTCGGCCGCCGTTCCGCCACCCGTTCGGGCTTGGATCGCGGACTTCTCACGAACCACCTCATGCTCATCGGCGTCGCGCTCGAAATACTGTTCTCTTGGGGCGCGCTCTACTTCCCTCCGCTCTGCGCTGTCCTCGGCACTGGACCGGTGTCCTTGCAGATGTACGCGATGGCCTGGCTCGGCGCGCCGCTGATATTCATGGCTGACTACTTGCGCAAACGGATGCTCTCGACCTCGTGATTGACGTCGATCCATTTTGAGAACACCTTGACGAGGCCTCGGAGCGAGAACCCAAGCTTGCCCGTCGAGCCTCCGTCCAAGCGGCGAATCTGGATGAACGACACGGTTGAAATCACTTGTCCCTATTGTTTCGAACGCCTGGAGGTCTACGTCGACCCTGAGAACGAGGGCGAGCTAATCCAGGACTGTGACGTGTGCTGCCGACCGTGGGCCCTCCACATCAGCCGCGACACCGAGGGCAATCCGATCGTCCACGCAGGTCGGGCTCAGTAGCCGAGGA
>DASRZF010000162.1:0-8550 GCA_035686645.1 Polyangiales bacterium | reverse complement strand
GAGGTCATCTGCACGACTCCTGCCATCACTCGCTTCGACTCGCTCAATGTGAAAACCTCCTCATCGACACGTTCATCAACAAGCCCAGGCCCAACATGGTCGAGAGCAAGCTCGACCCACCGTAGGAAAACAGCGGAAGCGTCATCCCGACGACGGGCAGCAACCCCGAGACCATCCCAAGATTGACCACCGTTTGCCAGAAGATCATGGCGCCAACACCGACCGCCACAACCGCGCCGAAACGGTCCTTCGCCTGGGACGCGATCCGGAGGGACCAGAGAACGAGGAACAAGTAGAGGCAGATCAGGATCAGGGCGCCCAGAAACCCATGCTCCTCCGCCCAGACCGGAAAGGGAAAGTCGGTGTGTTGGTCGGGAAGGAATCGAAAGCGGGTCTGGGTGCCCTGGGTGAATCCCTTGCCGGTCAGCCCTCCACTCCCTATCGCAACCAGCGACTGGTGTGTGTGCCATCCGGAATCCAAGAGGTCCGTCTGAGTCCCGTCCAATCGGTCCCAAAACGCAGTGACTCGCTCCTTCTGGTAGTCCTTCAGAAGATAGAACCAGGTCACCGGTGCGGCGACCACGAAGCTGGCCAGCAGGGTGACGACGGAGCGCATCTTCAACTGCGTCAGCATCATCACGCTGGCAAAGATGAACGCGAGAACCATCGCCGTGCCAAGGTCCGGCTGAAGAAGGACCAGGCTCATGGGAAGGGCCAGTATGAGCCCTGGGATGATCAGGTCGACGAGAGTGCGCCCACCGGTCTTGGTATCGTGATGTAGGTACTTGGCAAGCGCGATGATCAGGCCGATCTTCATCAGCTCGCTGGGCTGTAAGGAAAAACCGCCAAGCGAAATCCACCGCGTGGAACCGCGAACGCTCCGGCCGAGCACGAACACCAGCACGAGAGCGGTAGTGCAAGCCCCGTAGATGACCCACCCGTACCGTTCGAACTGCCGGTAGTCGATGGCAACCGTCAAACCAGCGACACCAAAGCCGAGAATGAGCCAGTAGAGTTGCTGCACGTAGGCGTCCGAGCTGGTGCCGCCATCGGTCGCGCTGTAGAGGTTGAGCACGCCGAAGAGCGCGATGGTCGAGACCGCGATGAACAACGGCCAATCAAAATCGTCTCGGATGGTCCTGCCGATTGCCATGGCTACTCTGCTTCCGTGGGCTCTGGGTGACTGAAGTACTGCTGCATCACGGAGGTTGCAATGGGGGCAGCGCTCGCCCCGCCGGAGCCACCGTGCTCGACCAAGACCGCAAAGGCCACTTGCGGATCGTCAGCCGGTGCAAAGCCAGCAAACCAACCGTGCGAACGGTCCAGGTACCAGGCACTCGAGGATTCCTCGGTGCGCCCCTTACGGCTGACGACCTGCGCAGTCCCGGTCTTGCCGGCGACACGAATTCCATCCTTGTTCCGCGCCCTGTATGCCGTTCCGGACTCGTCCTCGACCACGTCGATCAGCGCTCGCCGCATCATATCGAGGTGTTCGGCAGAAACACCGACTTCTCGTTTGATGCGCGGCTGGAAAGTGTCCGACAGGGAACCGTCGGGCGCTGTCACGTTTTGTACCACCTGCGGAACGTAGAGAGTCCCTCCATTCGCGATTGCCGCGTTCGCCAAGGCGAGCTGAAGCACCGTCACCCGAGTGTTGCCCTGGCCTATCGCGGTATTGAGCGTGTAGCCGATGCGAAACGCCCCGTAGTGCTCGGTGTACCACTCGCGCGTTGCCAGAAATCCACTGGCTTCGCTGTTCACGCCGATCCCGGTGCGCTCGCCAAATCCGAAGGCCCTGGCGTAGCTGTTGATGCGCTCGAGGCCAACCTCTTCAGCCAGCGCCCAGAAGTAGACGTTGCAGGACTGCACGATCGCCTCGTAGAGGTCGACCCAGTCGTGGCGCTTGTTGCAGCGGAACTTCTGCCGCCCAATCTTCATCGATCCCAGGCATTCGACCCTCTGTGCAGGATCGACGACCGCGTCTTCGAGTGCTGCGAGGGCCGTGATGACTTTGAACGTCGACCCTGGGAAATAGGTTTCATAGATCGTCTTGTCGATCAGAGGTCGAAACGGGTCACCCGTGAGCTCTGCGTAGCGCTTCGTGCTGAGACCGCTGCTCATTTCGTTGGGGTCGTAGACCGGTTTTGAATAGAGAGCGCGAACGGCCCCCGTGTGAATGTCGACGACGACGGCGGCGCCGGAGGGGTGCGGGCGAAACGCCCGGTCGAATGCCTCCATCAACTCCATATCGATAGTGAGCTGGATTTCGTGACCCGGGACGGGCTTCCTCAGCATCTCCACTTCGAGCGAATCCGGACTGGCGCCGTCGAGCGCCTTGCCGCGCGCATCGACGACGACACGGCGGAATCCGCGCGTGCCCTTGAGCAGATGCTCGTAGTGCTTTTCGAGGCCGCTTCGACCGATGCGGTCGCCGGACCGATAGGCGCTCGCGTCAGGCTCGCGGGCGAGATCCTCGGAGTTCACTTCATTCAAGTATCCGATCAAATGGGCGCCCAGAGTCGCGTAGGGGTAATCTCGGAGGGGAACTGTCACGATGTCCAGAGCGGGAAGCTCGGCCAAGTGAGTCTCCAGAGCGGCAAGCTGCTCTCGATCGATGTCACCATAGAGCTTGAGTTGATGACTGCGACGGCTCTGAGGCACTTCAGCCAATCTCGATTCGAGGGTCGCTCGCTCTTCCTTGGTAAGACCCATCAACGAAGCGACGCGCTGCACGGCTTCGGGGTCGAGAAGTCGTGGGGTCGTGTAAACGTCGTAGGACGGGCGGTTCGAGGCGACGACGCGACCGGCAATGTCCCGAATGACCCCGCGGGTGGCGGGCAGCTCGAGCGTCTTCGTGATGTTCTGTTGCGCTATACCCGACCAGCGATCGCGCTGAACGAGTTGAACCTGCGCTATGCGCACGATGATTCCTCCGAAGACGAGCACCACGAAAAGCGCCATCCAGCGATACCGCTTGCGGAATTCACCGACCTCTCTGCGCTGAGAGAGAGTGATCACGTCGGCGCTCGCACGGACTCGGGGTCGATCAAACGAACCAACGCGAAGAGAATGGGCGCCACTAGCGCGGTCGCGAAGGATGAAGCAACAAGTGAAATCGTGAGGCTGACTCCGCTCCAGCTCATGCCTCCTGGCGTGAAACTCCGAATCAGCTCGAGCAAGCCACCGAGAAGCACCGTGAGTGAAAACGTGAGCACCATCTCGAACACCACGCCCCTAAACGACAGGAGGTACCCAACCAACCAAGCCACCAGATAGCCAACGACGAATACGAAAGTATGCAGCCCGAGGGGATTCCCAGTGAAGAGGTCCTCTAGATAGCCGAGCGCAAAAGCCGTCGCGGCGCCGCGCAAAACCCGCACCCCCGGAGCGGTACCCAGCGCGAAGACCAAGGGGAGCCCCAGGTAAGGCGAAAACGGATACGGAGCCAGCACCCGCGCGAACGCAGACTGAGTCAGCAGCATCGCGAACGCGAGCAAAACGACGATGATGCTGGCTCGCGCGCCCCGCATACCTGCCCTAGAGCGCCTCCGAGTCCTTGGGCCCGGAGGTGAGGATGAGCACCTCGTCCAGTCTCGTGAAGTCGACCGACGGAGTCACTTCGCCTTCCTGCTGCAATCCAAACTCCTGGTCACTGATGCTGCTGACATATCCGATGAGAATGGACGCAGGGAATTTCTTGCCGAGGCCCGAAGTGAACACCTCGTCGCCAACGTCCACTTGATCGTCAGCGCGATCGAACTGAATGCGACAGCGATAACGGCCCCGCTCGCCGAGGCCCTCGATGCGCCCGCGCGCCCTGCTTTCGCCAACGACGACATCGACCCGGCTCTCAGGATCGATCGTGAGGATGACGTCGGCAAAGCGCCCCGAGACGCGTCGAACCTGACCGACGAGCCCTTCGTCGGCGACGACGGGCATGCCGGCGCGCACACCCGCTTGCTCGCCCTGATCGACCGCGAGTCGCACGACGCGAAACGACGGCGAGATGTCCCTGGCGATCACGCGAGCCGTAACGGTCTCGGTCGCCAAACGCTCGCGAAGGCCCAGTAGCGATTCGAGCTCCTTCAAGCGCTGGGCATCGGTACGCAGCATGCGCATCTCACGCCGCAAGCGATCGTTCTCCGCACGCAAATGGTCATTGTCGCTCTTGACATCGACCAAGTACACGTAGTCTTCGATCACCGACGTCACTCCGTCCGCTGCCCACTCTGAAACGTGCTGAACCGGACCGCTCACTTGGATCAAGCCGCGGTCGAGCCAGGAAAGCTCCGACGGGTTTTTGAGATTCGCGCGCAAGAAAACGGCGGGGATGATCAGCAATGCAAGCAAGATGGCGGCATCTCGGATCGTCTGGAAATAGTTCATCGCCGCGTTCTTGCCCCTCGCACTACGCGATCGTCACCTCACGGAGCAGATCCAGATGGTCGAGCGCCTTGCCGGAACCGAGCACGACAGCGGACACCGGATCATCCGCAACCATCACCGGAAGCCCTGTTTCCTCGCGCAAAAGCACGTCCAGATTCTTCAGGAGTGCCCCGCCACCGGTGAGCACGATGCCCTTGTCGACGATGTCGGCGGAAAGCTCGGGCGGGGTTCGCTCGAGTGCCATCATCACCGCCTCGGTGATCGCGTTGATCGGTTCAGTGAGCGCATCGCGAATCTCGTCGGAGTTTACGATGACGGTCTTGGGGACTCCGGCCACCATGTCGCGACCCTTGACTTCCATCGTCGACGCCTCGCCATCTGGGTAAGCGTTTCCGATGGTGCACTTGACTCGCTCGGCGGTCTGCTCGCCGATCAGAAGATTGTACTTGCGTTTGAGGTACGCGATGATCGCGTCATCCATTTTGTCGCCGCCGACACGAACCGATTGCGAGTAGACGATCCCCGCCAGCGAAATGACTGCAACCTCCGTCGTACCGCCACCGATGTCGACGACCATGTTGCCACTCGGCTCGGTGATTGGCAGGCCGGCACCGATCGCTGCTGCCATCGGCTCTTCGATCAGAAACACTTCGCGCGCACCGGCACCTTCAGCGCTCTCCTTTACGGCACGCTTCTCGACCTCGGTGATGCCAAAGGGCACACAGATGATGATCCGGGGCTTCACGAGTGTACGGCGGTTGTGGTGCGCCCGCGCGATGAAGTAGCGAAGCATCGCTTCAGTGATGTCGAAGTCGGCGATAACCCCGTCGCGAAGTGGTCGCACCGCTCGAATCGAACCTGGCGTGCGACCGAGCATTTCCTTGGCTTCTTTGCCGACCGCCAGAACGCGCTTACCGCCTCGCGGGTCCGCCTGGACCGCGACCACGGAGGGCTCGCAGGACACGATGCCGCGGCCCTTCACGTAGATGAGGGTCGTCGCCGTGCCCAAGTCGATGGCGAGGTCGTTTGAGAAGAGGCCGTAGAACCAATCGGTGATCATGGGTGTGAGCTTGGGCCCGAGGCGAAAAGCAGATGAGATCCAGCGCGGGCTAGAGAGAATTCCCCACCATTTCCAGGGTGTTCCGCGCGCAGGCGGGTTGCATGTAACAGCTTGGATTAGGCGTTTCAAGCGAGGCCATGGCGGATAGCCCACGGCTATCCCACAAGCCCCTACAGCGCATGATGACCCAGCGATTTGGGTATGGGCCAGGAAACTGAGTAGCCTTTAGGGGTCCTGAACAGATGGGGGCCTGTTGAGCGGGAAAGTACATGCATCGGAGGCGGAGCGGCGTGGCGCGGAGGCCGCGGAGCTCGTCGCAAAGGCCAAGGCCGGAGACACCCACGCATTCGACGAGCTCGTGCGCCGGTACCGGGCGCGCGTGTACTCACTCGCGCTGCACCTGACCGGGCAGGCCAGCGATGCGGACGACATCACGCAGGACGCATTTCTCAAGGCCTACCACAAGCTTTCCGAGTTCGAAGGGAGAAGCGAGTTTTTCACCTGGATCTATCGGATCACGCTCCACCGCGCTCTCAACGCAAAGCGCGATCGAAAGCGCAGGCGTAGCGTCCCACTGGACGACCCCCGCCTGGTCGCAGCCGTTGCGGTCGATTCGCACGGAGACCCGGAGCGCGCCGCTCAGTTGCGAGATCGATACCGTGCCCTACTGGAGGCCTTCGATCGCTTGTCATCGCTTCTGCAGACGACGGTCGTGCTGACGACCTTGCAAGGTCTCAGCTACAAGGAGGCGGCTGTGGTCCTCGAAACGAGCGAAGGGACCATCGCCTGGCGCATCCACGAGGCGCGACGGAAGATGCAAGAGTATCTCGAGGCCCTCGAAACGGGTTCGACCCGCACGAAGCGGCGGCCGATCACAGACAGTGCGGTGTTCCGGCTAGAGAAGGCCCTGATGCAGCTCGTGCCGACGATTCCGCCCTCGGTTGCGGCGACCTGATCGGGCCCTTGCCACATCTGTGGTAAGCCAAGCGCGTGCTTGCCCACAGCTTGATCGAACCCAAGACCTCCGACCCGGCGCAGTACATGCTGTTCTTGCACGGTATTCTGGGCACCCGGGCCAATTGGCGAGCCATTGCGAGGCGTTTCGTCGAGGGAAGACCGAAATGGGGAGCGGTCCTCGTCGACCTCCGGGAGCATGGAGATTCCCTTGGGCTGGCCGGTCCCCACAGCCTTTCGGCCGCAGCCGCAGACCTAGTCGAGCTCGAGCAGGCACTCGCCTTGCCCATCGGCGGGGCGCTAGGGCATAGCTTTGGCGGCAAGGTCGTACTCGAATGGTTGCGTTCGCGCGAAGGCCAAGCGACCGAAGCCTGGACCATCGACTCTTCCCCATCCCGGGGCAGCGCGAATCGCGATGCGTCCGCTACGGGCGAGGTCCTTCGCACACTCGAAACCATGCCCAGGACATGGGCATCGCGAGACGCGTTCGTCCGCGCACTGACCGACTCAGGGCAGCCTGAGCCGCTCGCGCAATGGCTTGCCATGAACCTTCGCCGAAGCGAAGGCGGTGCTCGCCACTTTGGTCCGGACCTCGGGGTGATCCGCGAGCTGATCGATGACTATCTGCGGGCCGACTGCTGGGATGTCGTGGAAGCCCTACCCCTGGGCACGACCCTCGACCTGGTCATCGCCGGCCGTTCTTCGGTGTTCTCGCGCGCGGATCGTGAGCGCGTCGAAGCACTGGCCTCGACGAACCCCCGAATTTCGGTGCACCTGATCGAGCAGGCCGGGCATTGGGTGCACGTGGACTCGGCGGACGCACTGCTGGCGCTCTTGACTTCTCGGGCAGCCCCACAAGGCTAGGCTTCGATGGCGATCTTCATGACCGGGGCGACGGGCTATCTCGGCTCGTACGCGACTGAATGGCTCCTTCGTAACACGGACCACGAGCTCGCGTTGCTGGTTCGCGCTCCCGACTACGATGCAGGGGTCGAGCGCCTCTGGCGGTCACTGCAGCTGCACATGAAGGCCGACGAGTTCCATCGTCACCTGGATCGGGTTTGCTTCATCAGCGGTGACCTCAGCAAGCCTGGCCTCGGAGTCTCGGCGGCAGACTACGACTGGCTGATCTCGAACGCGGAATCGGTGCTCCACAACGCCGCCGCGCTCAATTTTCGCTCCGAGCGAACCTGCACGAATCACAACCTCCGCGGCACCTTGTCGGTGATCAAGCTGGCGCGCGCGATCCAAGAAGACCATCCACTGCGCCGCTTTACGCTCATCTCCACAGCGGCCGTCGCGGGGAATCGCAGCGGCGCCATCGTGAGGGAAGACGAGCCACTCGATTGGAGCAGGTCGGACTTCAACCCTTACACACGAACGAAGAAGTTCTGCGAGCACATGGTACGCGAGTTACTCCCCGACGTACCATGTCTGGTGCTTCGCCCGAGCAGCGTGATCGGTGACTCACGCTTCGGCGAAACCACCCAGTTCGACATGGTGCGAGCACTATGTGCGCTTTCGGACCTTCCGGTGTTGCCACTTTCGCGCGATCTTCGAATCGACATCGTGAACGCAGACTGGGTCGGGCATGGGATCGCGGAATTGCATCTCCGGGAAGACCTCGCGTATGACACCTACCATCTCAGTGCCGGTGCCGAGTCGCGAACCGTTGGTGAGATTTCGGAAGCCTTTGCATCCGCCCTCGGCAAACGAGTCCCCCGGTTTGCCGGGCCTCTCGCTGCGCCGTTCGAGCACGCGATGGATCTACTGGCAAAGCTCCCGAAGACGGGAAACCTGCAGCGTATCGGTGCGCTGCTCAGCGTGTTCGTCCCCTACTTGGCGGCGGACATCGTCTACGACAACACACGAACTGTCGCCGATCTGCACACAACGCCGAGTCCGTTCACCGCGTACGGCCCGGCGGTATACAAATATGCAAAATCAGTGAATTTCGAGTTCCCATATGAGCCCCTGCCGGAAAACCTCGATCTTTCGAGCGTGCCTCCGAGTCCCGTGCGTGCGATGGCCTGAGCAAGGTCAGGCGCTTTTCATGCGCCCGTCGGGGTGGTAGAAGGGCCGAGGATGGGGCTGAAGAACACCGTCGACTGGGTGCGCACCGAATGGGGCATCTTCCGCAAGGGCGGAGA
>DASRZF010000161.1:0-16577 GCA_035686645.1 Polyangiales bacterium | reverse complement strand
CCCTCGGGACGCTTTCGATGCGGACGCGCTCCATCTGGGGAGGCGTATTCATTCACGTAGGCGTTGCGCTCACGATGGACCTGCTCGCCGTATCCGAATGCCCACCACCCGGCGGGCCACCATGCCGCTCCCGCTAGTCGCTCGGTGCCCGGTCAGTCCTCCATCCCGATCGCGCCGGTGGGGCAGTACTTTACCGCTAGCTCGACTTTCTCCCGGAGCTCTTCGGGCGGTTCCTCTTGGAGGATGTTCAGGAACCCCTGCTCATCGACCTGGAATACCTCGGGCGCCTCGCCCATGCAGTTCGCGTGTCCCTGACAGAGATCGAAATCAACCTTGATCCGCATGAAAAATGCCCTTCCTATTCCCCATATAGTTCCAAACGTAGAATATTGTTACAAAAAAAGTAATGATGTTCTACTCTGTTTTTATCGTGTCGGAAGCCATTGCTCGAGCCCGCAGTGCGAAAGCGTCGATGTATCGGTCCCTCGTCATTGACTCGGCCGAGCACCTCTTCGCGACGCAGGGCTACGAGAAGACGAAGATCCAGGACATCGCGGCCGCGTCTGGTCTGTCGCTAGGCACTCTGTATTCGGTTTTCGCCGGGAAGGCCGACATCCACGAGGCAGTCCACGACGAGCGCTTGGCTGAGCTCTTCCGCCTCACTGGCCACGCGATGAAGAGTGAAGCGAGCGCTGCCGAACGTTTGTTGGCGGGGAATCGTGTCTTCGTCCGATGGTTGACCGAACACCCGGACTACCTGCGCATTCATCTCGACGCCGGGGGAGCTTGGTCGTCCGATCCGCAACAGGTCGGTGAAGGCCTCGTGGCCGCCTGGCACAGAGGGATCGATCTGATGGCGCGCGTGCTCGAAGAGGCGATGCGCGACGGAGACGTCTACCAAGCTGATCCCGTCATCACGGCGCGACTCATGGCTGCAATTCAACAGGTTTTCATGTCTTCGTGGTTCGACACAGGCATGGAAGACAGCGCCACGAGCCTCGTACAACAGATCGAACGGCAGCTTCGGCGGAGCCTATTTAGGAGTGGATCATGACAGCTCGAGCACAAGCTACGTCGGCACCTCTTGGCGGTGGGATGCTCAAGCAAGCGCCGAAGCTCAAGGGCGGCCTCCCTTTGATCGGCCATACCATGGACTTCGTCAAGGATACGATCGGACTACTTCAGCGAACCTACGAAGAGTGCGGGAAGGTCGGCCGGTTCAAGCTTTTCGGGAAAGACATGATCCTCTTCACGGGGCCCGAGGCGCATGAAGCGCTCTTTCGCCAGCCTGATGAAGTTCTGAGCCCGAACGCGGCTTACAAGATGATGGTTCCCGTTTTCGGCGAGGGCGTCGCGTATGGCGCCGAGCCCGCGAAAATGGCGGAGCAGATGCACATGCTCTACCCAGCGCTTCGCAACAATCGAATGCGCACGTATACGGAGATCGTAGCGCGAGAGACGCTCGATGTTCTGGCCGATTGGGGTGACTCGGGCGAAATCGAAGCCAGCGCGTTTTTCGGGATGCTCACCAACTTCACCTCGAGCAGCTGCTTGCTGGGCAAGGAGTTTCGCAACGAGATGAGCGAGGAGTTCTCGAAGGTCTATTACGACCTCGAGCGCGGGATTGTGGCCTGGGGGTACATTCATCCCTACCTGCCCATTCCTGCGTTCCGCCGACGGGATAGAGCGCGCGCCCGCCTCGGTCACATGGTCTCGGAGATCGTCGAGAAGCGAAGACAGTCGGGATACCGCGGTGAGGACTTCCTTCAGACCTTGATGGATGCCGAGTACTCCGACGGCAGTAAGCTCAGCGACCACGAGATCACGGGAATGCTGGTTGCAGCGATGTTCGCAGGTCACCACACCAGCTCCGTCACGACCGCATGGACCCTCATCGAGCTCCTCCGTCACCCACGCTTCCTTGAGGAAGTGCGTGGGGAGATTCGCCGAAGCTATTCCGCAAACGAAGACTACACGTTCCAGTCGCTTCGTGACCTCGAGAAGACCGAAGCCGCCGTGAAAGAGGCGTTGCGGATACACCCACCGCTGTTCATCCTCCTTCGAGCCGCTCTGGAAGACTGCGAAATCCTCGGTTACCGGGTCAAGAAGGGCAACTGGGTGGCCGTTTCGCCGATGGTCGCGCATCGCGACGAAGACGTGTTCAAGAATGCACTCGAATACGATCCCGACCGCTACGGCCCTGGCCGCGAGGAAGACAAGCGTCCCTTCGCATACATCTCATTCGGTGGAGGGCGCCACAAGTGCATGGGAAATGCCTTCGCCATCCTTCAAATCAAGACCATCATCGCAGTCTTACTCAATCGATTCGATTTCGAGCTCGTAGGCGACCCGATCGAAACCGACTTCCAGGGATTGGTCCTGGGGCCGAAGCCGCCGATTCGAATTCGCTATCGACGCCGAGCAGCATGACGACCGCGCACAGCCCGCGTTGGTTCTCCGTGAACCCCAGCAAAGCCTGGGGCGAGAAGTTCTTCCTCGTCTATTCCCCGATTTGGATGACTTTCATGGGTGTCGTGATGGCATCCGGGACTACCAAGCGAATTGGCGAACTGGGCTTCCTCGCCATCGGCATCGCTGTCGCGCTTCCCTTACTCGTAGTTCCGGCCCTGATTCGTGACGAGAGGCCAATCGGCCGCCGCTGGTACCAGACCTATTGGTTCAAAGCCAATCTCTACGTCGCGATCTTCAATTTCGCTGCGAACTACTTCGGCTCGGAGTACTTCTTCGACGTTCTCGGAATGGTCTACGACTACCCGATGATCGAGATCAACCTCGACGCGGCTCTTGTTGGATCCGGCGTGCAGAGGGTTCCGATCATCATGTATCTGCTCACGCAGGCGTACTTCCTCACTTATCATACGACAGCGGTAATCGTGCTTCGGCGCATCCGCACTTCGGGTCTTCCAATCGGGCCCTTGCTTTGGCCCATTCTGCTGCTTTCCGTCGCCTATTTCTGGGCTTGGATGGAGACCAAGGCGATGGCCAATCCTTGGATCGAAGCGCAGTTCTACTACAGGGACATGGACCGTATGCTCCGATACGGTTCGCTTTTCTATTCACTGTACTTCATCGCCAGCTTCCCCATCTTTTACCAACTCGATGAGGATCGAGACCGGAATTGGAGCCTGCAGATCACCTGCGCAGCGGCGCTCTCCGCGAGCATGATCATGATGTTCCTGTTGGACTTTGCAGCGTCCGTCTTCGGGCCCCTGACATAGTGGCCCAGGTGCGCTACCCAGGTCGGAACCGATGGCAGAGCTGATAGAGATCCGAGGCAGGTACGAGCCGCGATTCGAACCGGTCGCAAAACTGATGCGCAAGCAGATCAGCCAGTATGGTGGTGGCGCTGCTGCTGCGGTGTTCCTCGATGGCAAGCCCGTCGTCGACATATGGGCCGGACCCGCGCGGCACGATGGCACGCCCTGGAAGCAGGACACCATGACGATTTGCTATTCGGGTACGAAAGGAATCGTCTCGACCGCGATCCACATGCTCGCGACAGACGGTCTCATCGACTACGAGGCGCCCGTCGCTGAGTATTGGCCGGAGTTCGGTTGCAAGGGCAAGGAACGGATTACCGTTCGACAGCTGCTCTCTCATCAGGCTGGCTTGCACAAGATCGTGCATCTGGTCGAGAAGCTCACCGACATCCTCGACTGGGATCTGATCGTTTCACGCTTGGAGAAGACCGAACCTGATTTCGCTCCTGGCACCGCTAACGCGTACCAGGCCATGACGTTCGGGTGGCTCGTCGGCGAGCTCATTAGGCGCATTTCCGGGCTTACCGTTCCGGAGTTCCTCGCCCAGCGGATCGTGGAGCCCTTGGGGCTCGATGGGCTATTCATCGGCAATGCAGACACCGAAATGGATCGCATCCCCGATTTCGTTGGACTTCCACAGCTGCAGCGAAGTGGGGCAAAGCGGCTTTCGATCGACTACAGCATCCCGTTCTGGGTGCGTTCGAAGCGAATGAGAGACCTCTGTCGGCGCGGACTCACGCCTCGAAACGCCAAGCAGCTCTTTTCTCATCCCGCATTTTGGAAAGCCTCGTTGCCGGCGATGAACGGAGTCGCGACGGCGCGCTCTCTTGCGAAGATGTATGCCGTCCTGTCCATGGGCGGCGAGCTCGACGGTGTGCGGCTCGTCTCTCCGGAGATCATCGCGAAGGCGACCGAAGTGCAAACCAAACGAGCGGACAAAGTCACAATCTATCCGCTTCATTGGAAGCTTGGATACCATCGAGCCGATGCGTTCCTCCTGGACGTACCTGAATCGTTCGGACACTTCGGCCTTGGCGGCGCGGGAGGATGGGCCAACCCTGAGCACCGGCTGGCGTTCGCTTTTCTTCACAGTAGCTTTCCGGTGTCGATCATCGGGCAGACACGGACTGTCATGATGACGGCTGCAGTCTACGAGTCGCTCGGCATTTACAAGGGCTTATGCCACACGCTGAGGCACGGACCCATCGTCGATCTGGTTCCGAAGAACCATTAGCAAGAGGCTCCTGGAGGCCTGGGAATGAGCGAGAAGATAGGAATCGTGGGGGGCGGTATCGCCGGCGTTGCTGCTGCCTGGTCGCTCCACCGCGCTGGCTTCGAGGTGGAGCTCTTCGAAAAGGGTCCCGCGCTCGGGGGCAACGCGAAGACGTTTCGCTGGCCCGCCCGTGAAGGCCACGCAGAGTCTCCACTGCTCGTCGTCGCCTGGCCGCAGATGTACTACCACAACTACGAGTTGCTATTGGACGAGCTCGGCGTCGGCATCGAAACGCTTCCGATCTCGTACTTCGTACAGACCCCCGATGGGTACTTCTGCCAGGACGGTGCCACCGAGCTGCATCGACGATTCGAGGACGATTTCAGGCGCTGGCGAAAGCTGGTTGCGTTCGTTAGCCGAGTGAACTCTTTCTTCCTGCCGAAGGAAAGACACGACTCGCTCTACCACTTCTCGTACTTCAATCCGCTCAACCTCATTCCGCTCTACTGGCTCGCCAGGCTCTTCGGAGTTTCGAGTGATTTCTGGGTCACGATCTTCGTTCCGATCCACTGCGCTAGCTTCATCACGACCTCCATGCGTGGCGTCCCCGCCGTAATATTGCCTCTGCTGGAAAGCATCGTGCCGCTCGAAGAGCCGACTCAGATGGGAACCTGGCGCGGCGCACCCCGACAAGTCTTCGAACGAATGACTGCGCCGTTCTCGGACAAGGTGCACACCGATCACGAAATCACCAGCGTCAAACGTCGTAACGGGGGATTCTCGATAGGGGATTTGCAGGGCCGGACCTATCAAGTCGACAAGTTGGTATTTGCCTGCGACGCGAGCTCCGTTCTCGACGCGCTCGAGTCGCCGACGTGGCTACAAAAGGCTCTCTTCAGCAATGCGCAATACGTCGACGACGTCGATCCCACGTTTTCGCGTTTCATCGTCCATTCGGACACGAGCATTTTTCCGGAGAAGCACCGTGCGCGAATTCTCTCCGACTACAACACTTACTCGGAGATTGACGATGCGGGCGAGCTCGAATGTACTTTTGTCATTTCCGCCCAAAACCCGAGCACGAAAGACGCCGGTGTTCCGATGTTGGTCACCTTCAATTCGAAAAAGGCGATCGGCGAGGTTCACAAGCGCATCGAGCTCCCACATCCGACCCACACGGTGTCGCTCCGCAACCTCATCATCATGTCCCTGATGAAGTTTCTGCAGGGGAAGGGCGACATTCACTACTGCGGGACCTTCACCACACCGGAAGGCGGACATGATTTGTCCTTCATGTCAGGCCTGGTCGCGGCGAGTGCGATCGGGGCACCGTACCCCTTCGCCGGTAAGAGCCCCAACGCCGTTGCAGACTTCAATCAGATGCAACGGATGATGCTGAGGGCTCGGGCGCGTCGACTGGTCTAAACGAAAAGAGCGTAGGAACCGTCCATGATCAGCTGAATGCTCGTGCTGAGCCCCCAAAGTGGGAAGACGAACCACATCAGGTTCGTCAGTCCGACGAACAGCAGTAAGTCTCTGAGGGAATGTCCTCGGTGACGGCGGTTGTTGAAGAACTGGAAGAAGTAGACGGCCGTTCCGTAGAACATCTGCCAGAAGACGATCACTCCCATGATGCCGAGAACCCGGGCCGGCATGAGCTCGAACGTCATTCCAAACGCAAAGAGCAGCGCCGGTATCAGCGTGGTGAACCCGTTTCCGACGTCGATGTTATAGCCGAAGGAACGACGGTCCGAGTAGCCGGGATCGAATAGCGAGTAGCTCGACCAGATGTTGCTCCATTCACAGAAGCAGAAGACACGGAAGATCGGGATCGGCCTCGCGAAGACTTCCGCGATGCGTGTCATCTCACGCCCTCGATAGGGCTCCTGAGTTGCATCGTATTCGGTCCGAATCTGGTCTTGGCATACGAAGAGAGCGATTTCCCACCACGCGACCAACACGTTGATCACCAAGAAGAACGCCAAACCGATCTGCCTGGGGTTGTAGACACCGTGCACGCCGTGATGCAGCCAGACGTGAAACGACGTGCCCAACACGACTGCGATTCCGATGACCGCCGCTGTTGGAAGCGTGGGGCCTCTCAGCTTAGTGCTGCTTTCCATCGATCTTTTCTCCGTAGCCTCAGAAGTTCCCCGTAGTATGATCCCGCCGGAGGCGAGGCAAATGAGTGCGGTGAAGCAGCTTGGATATTTGGTTTTCGAGGTGAGCGATCTTGCTGCCTGGGAGCGTTTCGGGACGCAGATTCTCGGCCTGCAGCTGGTCGACGAGCGCCCGGACGCCGGATTTGGCCTCAGAATGGATGGCTATCGCCAACGTTTCTTCGTCGAACGGGGTCCGGCCGACGACCTCGTCGCGATCGGCTGGGAAGTAAGCGGGCCCGAAGAGCTGGGCCGAATGATCGATCGGCTGAGGAGCGCCGGTCATGAGGTGACCGAGTGCACCGACGAAGAAGCTGCGAAGCGAAACGTCGAGGCATTGATTCGGTTCACCGACCCGGCAGGCAATCCGGTCGAGGTATTTCACAGCCCGCAAATGGCGGCCGAACCATTCGTTTCCGATATCGTTCGATCGGGGTTCGTCGCTGATGAGCAAGGCTTCGGCCATGTCGTCGTCGTGTCGAAAGACATGGACGAGCATGAGGCCTTCTACGCAACGATGTTCGGTCTGAAGCTCAGTGACTACATCCGCTGCGAGTACTTCGGGCACAAGATCGACGTGACCTTCATGCATGCCAACGCGCGGCATCACTCGCTGGCATTCGGTGGAGCCCAGTTGAAGCGCATCCACCACTTCATGGTCCAGGTGAAATCGATCGACGAAGTTGGAATGTGCTACGACCGTTTCCTCTTCTCTGGCGGAATGGTGCATCAAACGCTAGGCCGGCATCCGAACGACAAGATGTTTTCGTTCTACGGGTACACTCCGTCCGGGTTTCACTTCGAGTTCGGTGCGGGTGCCATTGAAATCGACGAAGAGACCTGGGAGACGAAGACGCACGGCAAGGTCAGCGAATGGGGGCACCATCCGCCTCAACTCCTCACCAAGGCCTATCGCCGGGCGAAGGAAGCGGGCGAAAAGAAGCACTGAGCGGCCATTGGACCGGCCGGTTTGGGTGAGCTAGAACACGTTCTAGTTCGAGGTTTGAAACATGGTCGTAGAAGCGGTTCCCGAAGGAAAATACGTCGATGTCGGGAGCGGCATCACTCTGCACTACCACCAGGCGGGCACCGGGGATCAAGGTACCGTCCTGTTCATCCACGGTAGCGGCCCTGGGGCGAGCGGCTGGAGCAACTTCAAGGGGAACTATCCAATCCTCGCCGAGCACGGCTACCGCGCGATCGTGCCTGACACGATGGGGTATGGGTACTCATCTAAACCTGAGGAGGGAACGTTCAGCCTCGATGACGTCGCCGCGCAGTACAAGGCGTTACTCGACGCGCTCGACGTCGCACGAGTGACCGTAGTGGGTAACTCACAAGGCGGTGCGATCGCGATCAGCATGGCGCTGAACTATCCACAGCTCGTTCAGAAGCTAGTCTTGATGGCGCCCGGCGGCCTCGAGACTCGAGAGACGTACATGGCGATGGAGGGCATCAAGGCGATGATTCGAGTCCTCTACAAAGAGGGCGTGAGCAAAGAGACGATGCGCAGGGTGTTCGCGCTGCAGCTTCACGACGAAACGAAGATCACCGATGAAGTCATCGAAGAGCGATATCAAGTTGCCATGACGCAACACAAAGACAACATCGCCCGCATTCACGTGACCAACCAAGAAGACCGCCTCTCGGAAATCCACTGCCCGGTCCTCTGTTTTTGGGGCGCTAACGACAAATTCTGCCCATCGAGTGGGGCGGCCAAAATTGCCTCTCGATGCTCGAGCTCCCGGACGATGCTCATCTCGAGCTGCGGCCATTGGGTCATGGTCGAGTACCCCAAGCTCTTCAACGAGCTCACGCTGAAGTTTCTCGCCGACGATCTGGGATAGAACGGAAGCCGTCCGGCGCGGAGCGCTAGTTTGGCGCTATTGCCGCTTCTACGGCTTCGAGGAGGCTCTTGCTGTAGACACGGCCGGTGAGGTTTTCCCGTGTCGTCTTCGCCACCGCATCCCACTCGGCCTTGTACTCGTTCGTGTCGACCTCGATCATGCCGCGCTTGAGCAGCGAGGCATAGGCTCGGTCGTCGTCGCGGCGCGCCATCACGTCGCCCGCACGCGCAGCGCGCTCGCTGGTGTCGAGCAGCACCTTCTGATCGTGCTCCGTGAGCTCGTCGAACTTCTCTTGCTTGATCAGTGAGCCGCCGATGATGATGCCGAAGTTGGTCTTCGCCATGTAGTTGAGACGCGTGTACCACTGGAGCGCGACCGCTGCGAGAGCCGATGCGGGCACCGTGTCGAGCATGCGGGTTTGAAGGCCGCCGTACACCTCCGGTACGCCCACTCGGACGGCGTTGGCGCCGATCGTGCTGATGTAGCCTGCAAAGACCGGGTCGTCTTTCCAGGCCCAGGGGCGGAGCTTCTTGAGATCTTCTGGCTTCGCGAACTCCTCCATCGAGAAGATTCGATTCTTTCCAGCCTCACCCCAGGCAAGCATCACGAACCCGGCTTCTTCGAACAGCTTCGCGAATCGATCGCTCAGCTTTGCCCGTGCGCGTTCGAGCTGATCGTATTCGGTGATCATGCCAGGCGCGGTCAAGACCAGCACCGGGCGCGCAACCATACCGAGGCCGGTCGTCGTCACCCCGGCTGCATCCATCTGCCCGGCGCGCACTTTGCGGATGAAGTCCCGCTCATCGCCCTGACTTCCGCCGGAATAGAACCGAAGCTGGACCCGGTTCTCGGTTTCCTTCTTGAGACTTCGATTCCAGGCTTGCATCAACTTCATGAACGCCGACCCAGGAGGCGCGAGCGAAGCAAAGCGAATGATGATCGGTGAAGCCGCGTTCGCAGCGGGCACCGAAACCGCACCGGGAAGGAAAAAGGCACTCGCGGCGAGGAGTGCAATGAAGGCATGTTTCGCTTTGTTCATGGATGTCTCGGGGGGAAGGCGAGATACTAGCAGCAATCGCCTCACTGCGGCATCGAGTCTCTGCCTACTGCCTAGCTCAGCGTTGCCCCATTGAGGATCAGCTCTGAAGCGCGGTAGCCGATGAGCATACTCGGCGCATTGAGCGCAGAGACCGGCGTCCACGGGATCGCAGACGCATCTGCGATTCTCAGGCCAGAGACCCCACGAAGCCGGAGCTCGGGGTCCACGGCATCGCGTTCAAGGGTTCCCATGCCGCAGGTGCCTGCAAAGTGATACGTGGTGATGGTGTTTCTTCGAATGTAATTCGCGATGCTCTCGTCACTATTGACGCGCTTGCCAGGCATGAGCTCTTTCACGTTCCAGGCCGCAAGCCCGTTGGAGCTGCCGATCGCTCGCGCGATGCGCACTCCCTTTACCATCGTGTGTAGATCCTCCGGGTGCGAGTAATAAGCGGGGTCGATGGACGCTTGGGCGCGCGCGTCAGCGGACTCGAGCCGAAGCGTGCCACGGCTCTTCGGTTTTCCAAGAATCAAGATGACCCCGAACATTTGGTCGGTGAACCGTTGGATGGCGCCGATCTTGAAAGCAGTCCCGACCAGGCTGCGAACAATCTGCCTCGAGCGTGGGCCGTAGAGTGAATTGGGTACGACCATCGGTGGGAGCATGCGCTGCATCATTTGGCGCATCGCCGATGGTGCTGGCCAGTAAACGTAGCAGGTGTCGCTCTGCGATTTTGGCAGGTCGCTGTCTTCGTTCGTCCGGAAGAAGCTGTACACCTGGGGGTAGAAGCAATCAATCTCGGCTTTGGTTTTGAAGAAGACGGGGACGTTGGGATGATCGTGTAGTCCCTCTCCGACGGAGGGCCGGTCTGCGACCACGGGTATGCCGAATGCGCGCAGGTGCTCGCTCGGACCGACTCCAGAGAGCATCAGGATCTTGGGCGTTTCGAGGGCACCGGCGCTGAGAATGATCTCCGTAACGGCGCTGGCGCGCTTGAGGGCGCCCTCGTGTTCGAACTCGACGGCGCGTGCCCGCTTCGCCGCATTGAATACGATCCGGTGAACGTGTGCTCCGGTGATCACGGTGAGGTTCGGACGTGGACCGACATCCTTCATGAATGCCACGTACGAGCTTCGTCTCTCCTCACCCTCGTAGGACATCCACTCGTATCCGATCGCGTTGTGCATGTCGCCGTCATTGAGATCCCGCTTGCGAGTGAAGCCGTTTTGCTCGGCTGAGGCGATGCAGGCTTCGGTCCAGTTTGTCGGCGGCCGCTGATGCGGGCGAAGTGTCTTCTCGATTGCTTGGAACTCATCTTGAATCTCGTCCCACTGCCATCCTTTCGGCCACTCTGCATAGTCTTCGCGAGCGCCGCGGGTGTAGACCATCCCGTTCACCGAGCCGCTTCCTCCGAGGACGGTTCCGGTGCCTGCAAAGACTCGTTGTCTGGCCGAGTGCACCTGGGGTACCGAGAATCGCTCACCCATCACCGCGTCGTTGATGAAGGCCTCCTTGTAGCCCGCCGCAACCAAAGTCTCCGGGTGTTCTTCAGCGGACGGCCCACTCTCGAGAAGAAGGATCTTCAGTCGCGCGTCGTCCGCAAGTCGAGACGCGACGATGCAACCCGCTGACCCTCCTCCGACGACGATGTAGTCGAACTCCTCCATCAGCTCTTGCGACCGAAGAGCTTGAGGAAGCCGCGCCAGCGTTGCCCAAAGCCCCGGCCGTAGATCAGCTCGATGACGCCGCTGAAGAGGCCGTAGTCTCTTTCGGCGATCGGAAATATGCGGTTGGCTTGGTGGATCGGAAGACGATCCTCGACGACGGACTTGATATTGCACATCGAGCGCAGCCCTTCGCGCCCATTCATGCGTCCGAAACCAGATGCTTTCACGCCTCCGAAGGTCAAGCCTTGCGCCATGTACGTGATGCCTGCGAACTCGTTGATTGCGCTCATGCCAGCCTCGAGCTCAGAGGCGATGCGGCGCGCGCGCGCACGATCCTTCGAGAACACCGACGATGAAAGACCGTAGGACACGCCGTTCGCGACCTTCACCGCTTCAGCGTCGTCGTGCACTCGCATCAGGAGCATCACGGGCCCGAATACCTCGTCCTGGGCGATGTCCATGTCCGCGGTCACGTCAGCCAAAATCGTGGGCTCGAAATAATCGCCCTTCTCGTTCAGCGTCCTCTTACCGCCCCTCACGATGCGTGCGCCTTGGGCGACCGCCCCGTCTACGGCTCTTTCGATCACCTCCAGCTGCAGGGGCGTGACGATGGCCCCGATATCGACGAGGGATTCGCGACTGCTGCCCTGCCTGAATCCGTCGACGAGGTCCGCTGCACGTTTCTCGAAGGCCTCGTAGATCGAGTCGTAAACGAGAATCCGCTCCGAGGCGACGCAGTTCTGACCACAATTGATGTAGCAGCCGGCCAAAGCAGCGTGGACTGCCTGTTCGAGGTCCGCATCCTCGCAGACGATGAACGCGTCTTTGCCGCCGAGCTCCATGACCACGGGAATCACGCGCTCGGCGCTTGCCTCGATGACGCGGCGCCCGTTCTGAACGGAGCCGATGAAGAGAATCGTATCCACGGCGGAGCGTGCCAATGCCGCGCCGGTCGGACCGTATCCTTGGACGGCCTGAACGAGATCCGGACTGTGACCGGCGGTCTCGATGACCGTGCGCAACTCGTCGATGAACCGGGCGCTCGACCAGGCAACCCACTCGGACGGCTTGAGCACGATGGCGTTCCCCGCCATCAGCGCCGGGATGAGAGGATTGACGATGTTCTGGAACGGGTAGTTCCAAGGAATGATCGCCGCTACGACCCCAAGCGGGTGGTACTCGAGCCGCGCCTTCTTGTGCACCAACAAGCCCGAAGACACCGGCTCGGGGCGCAGGTATTTCTCGCCGTTCTTGATCATCCAGCGGAACTTCTCGCAGGTTGGCCAGATCTCCCCCATCAGCGCGTTCTCGCGCGTCTTGCCGGAGTCACGTTGCACGGCGATACAAATCTCGTCTTTCTGTTCGACCGTGTATGCCAGCAGCTCGCGGAGCAGCTCACGGCGCTCTTCGAAGCTGGTTTTCCGCCAGGCTCTCTGAGCGACTTTCGCCCGCGCCACCGCGGCGTCCACGTCTTCCGGGGAGTCGATGCGAACGGTCCCGAGCCGTTGCCGTGTCGCAGGGTCCAAGCATGCGATCTCGTTCGACTCATTCGAGATCGATGAGCGAGACCCAGCAGAAATCGGAATTGACATTCTGATTTCCGCCTTTATCATTCCGACCCTACCGTGTCAACGAGCACAGCAGTTCCAAAAGCCCAGGAATCCCTGAGAGATAGGAAGCGAGAGCTTTACCGAGATGCCGTGCTCGACGCCGCCGAGCGCGTGTTCGGTGAAGAGGGGTACGAGGCGACCAAGGTCCAGCGAATTGCGTCCGAGGCCGGCGTCTCGCTCACCACGCTTTACAGCGTGGTCGAGTCCAAGTGGGAGATCTACCGTGCGGTGCATCGGCGGCGTTTGAACGAGGTCATGCGGCTTACCGAGGCGGTTCTTCGACGAGAGCTGTCTTCGCTCGAAACCCTGATCGCGGGTACTCGCATGCAACTCGGGTTCTTCATGACACGTCGAGACTTCACCAAGATGCAGCTCAAAGAAGTCACTGCCTGGTCGACGATCGAGCTCTTGCGGAGCCCCGAGCAAGTCGAGGCGCTCGGTGCAGGACTGAAGCTCTTCGGGGAGCTGCTTCGGCAGTGTATCGAGGACGGTTTCCTCGTCGACGACGACCCGGAGCTCATGGCGCGGATGATCATCGCCTCGCAGCAAGTTCGGTTGGCGATGTGGATGGATCGCGAGTGCAAGGAAGACCCCGAGCGCGTATCCGATGCAGCGCTTAGGCATCTGCTTCGTAGTTATTGCAAAGCGGAGAAGCTCGCCGCAGCACTGCACGCAGCGGGCCTGGAGGATGCACCGTGAGCGTCGCATTTCACGAGCTGAAGGTCTCTGCGGTGATCCGCGAGACGTCAGAGTGCAGCTCTTTCGAGCTTCTCGTGCCAGCGGAGCTCGAGGATGCATACCGCTGGAAGCCCGGCCAGCACATCACCATCGGGATTCCCTGGGCGGACTTCGAGGTGGCTCGGTGTTACTCGATTTCGAGCTGCCCGGAGCTCGGTGAAACCTTGAAATTTGCAGTAAAACGCGTCGAAGGAGGGCGAGTCTCGAACTGGCTCAACGACAATCTGAAGCCAGGTGATGCGATCAAGGTCAGCGTACCCGAGGGTCGCTTCGTTCTAGACCCCGACACCCGTTCGGGCGCGCCGCTTTTCTTGTTTGCGGGCGGGAGCGGGATCACGCCAGTGATTGCCCTGCTGAAGAGCGCGCTCTTCGGCACGAGGCGCGCGGTGATTCTGCTCTATGCCAACCAAGATCAGGAATCCGTCATTTACAGAGCGGAGATCGACCGACTTGCCGTCGAGAATCCGGACCGGCTGACAGTGCGTCATCACTTCGACTCAGAGAACGGCTATTTGTCGCCCCAGGATATTCGGTCCCTCCTCCACCATACGGACATCGCCGAGTACTACGTGTGTGGACCGGAACCCTTCATGGAGCTGATCGAAACGACGCTGCACTCCGCAGGCGTGCACGAAGAGCTCGTCTACTTCGAGCGCTTCGTCTCGCCGGCTGATCCCGATCGAGTCGAAACCGACCTGGTCGAAATAGAGTCGCTCGAAGCTCCCGAAACATTCAGCCTTTGGCTCGGCGGCCGGTCGCGCACGGTGCCATACGTCAGGGGCAAGACTCTTCTCGAGTGCGCCCAGGCCGCTGGCCTGCAACCTTCGCACTCCTGCGAGTCGGGATACTGTGGCTCCTGCATGGCCCATGTAAACACCGGCAAGGTTCACATGAGGACGCACGAAGCGCTTTCCGACCGCGACATCGCTCGGGGTGTGGCTCTTCTTTGCCAGAGCATCCCAGCCGGTCGCGAACCGCTCGAGCTCGACAGCGACTCGACCTCTTTTCGCGCGGCGTCCGCGGTCAAGTCGTCTTACAGCAAGCGCGCGTCCCAGTTCGCAGCCGTAGCCGTGTTTGCGTTCATGGTCGCTGGGACGCTCATTCTGAGGTTCGTACACTAGGTGGTAGAATGTCTCTTTGGAAATCGACATGAAGGTCTTGTACGTCATCCTGGTCAGCTATGCGTCCGCGGGCCTTGCACAGGCGGCATTGTTCTATGCCTATCGCTCGAAGAACGCGCAGCAGTACCTGATCAGCGATGATCCTCATCGCTCCAAGAGCGACCGCGAGCTCCACTGGCGAGTCGCTCTGAACATCTCCGTTTCGATCACTCTGATCTTCGGGGTGATGTTCGGGCTGGGAGAGTACCTCTACTACGATCACGCGGTCCCCGCTTGGCGGTACGTCCTAGAAGCAGTGACCGTAGTTTTGATCTACGACTTCGCGTACTACTTCATGCATCGCTATCCATTCCACGAATGGAAGCTCCTCCGCGGGGTACACTCCGTTCACCACGCAGCCAGGAACCCCAGATTCATCGACAGCCTCTTGTTGCACCCAGTCGAAACAGTTCTCGGGCTCGGCTTGTTCTTCGGGTCGGTGGCCCTCGTCGGCGGCGTGCACCTCTACACCTTGGGCGCGCTCTTCACGACTTACACTGCGCTCAACATCCTCAATCATGCTGGGCTCGACGTCCCGCATTTCCCATTCAAGACTTTGGGAGTTCTCGCGGCAAAGCACGACCGGCACCACCACAGCATGCTTTCCGGCAACTACGCATCCATCACGCCGTTGCCCGACATCATCTTCGGGACGGTCGAGTAATTCATGACTGTCAGTTTGGTCACGGGGGGCTGCGGATTCGTTGGCGCGGCAATAGCTCGCGCACTTCAGGCTCGGGGTGATACGGTCATCATCGTCGACGTCGCGCCCAGGTGCCCCGTCGAAGGGGCCGACTATCGACGAATCGACATCACCGACAAAGCAGCGGTCACCGAAGCGTGCCGCGGGGTCGATGCGATCATCCACAACGCTTCGATCGTTCACACGAAGCAGAACAAGCACGACGTGATCTGGGGAGTGAACCTCGGCGGTACGGAGAACATGCTCGAAGCCGCCCGTCAGCACGGCGTACCGCGGTTCATTTACATCAGCTCCGGCAGCGTCGTGTACGAGGGAAAGGACATCGAGAACGGAGACGAGAGTCTGCCGTATTCCTCGGTCTCCCAGGCGCCCTACGCCGACAGCAAGATCGCTGCAGAGAAGCTGGTTCTGGCGGAGAACGGGCGGGGAGGTATGGCAACCTGCGCGCTCCGGCCCCACGTCATCTTCGGCCCGGGCGACAACCGGTTCATGCCGACGCTGCTCGAGAAGGGGCGTAACGGCCAGCTGCGCGTGCAGATCGGACGGGGCATTTGGCTTTCCGATTACACCTACGTGAGCAACTTGACGGACGCCGTCCTTCTCGCCGACGAAGCCCTCGCCAAAGATGGACTCGAGAGCATCGCCGCGGGCCAAGCTTACTTCATCACGAACGGTGAACCGATGCCGTTCTGGGACTTCATTCGCAAAGTCGCGGCCCGTCTCGGCTTCCCCCCGGTGAAGTACCGAGCGCCGAAGTCACTCATCTATGCGATCGCGGCGGTCAAAGAAGGGATCGATACGCTAAAGGGTGGGACACTCAACGCCGAGGACGGTCTGACGCGTTTTGCCATTCGCTACATTTGCACCCATCATTATTTCAGCATCGAGAAGGCACGACGGGAGCTCGGCTATGATCCTTCGGTCAGTGTGGACGAGGGCATAGAGCTCACCTGTCAGCATCTCGAAGCCACAGGCGCCGTCTAGACGAATCGACTCGCCCCAATCCTGCTGCAGCCGGATTTGGCGGACGGGCCGCAGTCCCCCCGAACGCGGCCCGCCCCCGGCCCCTGCAGTCGCCCCTTTGAACGCGCGCAGGAATGAACCAGTTGCCCTACCAAGCGATATGCCGGTTTGGAGGTGTAGGTGTCCAGTATCAGTGA
>DASRZF010000160.1:0-21211 GCA_035686645.1 Polyangiales bacterium | reverse complement strand
GGGGACGGCGAGTTCGTGGTAGCCCTTCGCTCTGGATTGCTTCACGACGGGAAGGCCTGGGTGTACGCTGGCGCCGGAATCATGGCCGACTCCGATCCCGAGGCCGAATACACCGAGACCGAGCTCAAGATGCAGGCGCTTCTTGGAGCGCTCCATGGCGACAGTCGCTGAGTTACAGACGGAGTGGGCGAGGCTCGTCATCGACAGCTTCGTCCAAGCCGGCGTCGGTGACGCGATCATCAGTCCAGGGTCGCGTTCCACGCCGTTCGTGATCGCCGCCCTCGAGCACGAAGGGCTCGAGTGTACGAGCGCGATCGACGAGCGTTCCGCTGCGCACTATGCGCTCGGTCAGGCGCGCGGCGCGCTTCGCCCCTCTCTCCTCGTCTGTACTTCCGGAAGCGCACCCGCCAACTACTTCCCTGCGGTCGTCGAGGCGAGTGAAGCCGGCGTTCCCTTGATCGTGCTTTCTGCTGACCGGCCGCCAGAGCTCCACGGATGTGGGGCGAACCAAACCACGGATCAAGTGGGTCTCTTCGGAACCAAGGTCCGCTTCTTCGCCAATCTGGGAGAGCCGCGGGATGATGCGCTGGGCCTTCGGGCGGCGCGAAGGATCATTGCTCAAGCGGTTTCTGAGGCCCTCGGCGCGAAGCCGGGACCGGTCCACATCAACGCGCAAGCGCGTAAGCCTCTCGAGCCGGTCCCGGTAGCGAGTGAGCTTCATGCCCGGGTAGACGCAGTGCTCGCGGAGCCGCTCACCCAGCTCCATCGAGCACGTCCGCTCGATCCCAAGCTCGTCGAGCTGGTTCCCAGCTTGGTGACCGACTCGGTCGCCGAGGCGCTCGATTCAGCGGCACGCCCGGTCATTCTCTGCGGTCCGGCGGATCTGCGGAGTGCGATGTTCGTCGATGCGCTCGATGAGCTCGCTGAACGTTCCGGTGCGGTCGTGCTCGCCGAAACCTCGAGTCAGTTCCGATGCTGGGCGAAGTCGCGAGCGCTCGGAGGGTTCGATACGATTTGGCAGACTGCCAACGGGAGGTCGCTTTGCCGACCGGATTTCGTGCTTCAGCTCGGAGCGACGCCCGTCTCCGTAGGCTGGGAACGGATTTGTGCCGAGGAGCGGATTCGTCGGATCGTCGTCCATCCGTGGAAATGGGCCGACCCGAGCTCGGACGCCGAAGCCGTCGTCCAGGCGGATATTGGCTCGTTCCTCGTGGGACTCTGCGAAGCGGAGTACCACCTGAACCGTCGCCACCCGGAGTTCCTACCGGGTTTCGAATGGGCAGAGTCCGCGGTCTGGGACGAGGTCTCTGCGATCCTCGAGCAGTCGGGAGATGCACTCAGTCAGGCCGGCGCGGCGCGGGCGCTGCTAGATGCGCTGCCCAGTCCGAGCGCCCTGGTCTTGGGCAATAGTCTGGCGATTCGTGACGCCGACATCTGGGCGCCGCCGAGCGACAAGCTGCTCCTCGTCCATTCCCAGCGTGGTGTCAGCGGGATCGACGGCGTCGTGTCGGGCGCGGCCGGCGTGGCTTCGGTCGTCGAGGGACCGACCACGCTGCTGATCGGTGACGTCAGCTTTCTTCACGACATCAATGGGCTCGACTTGGCATCGCGCCTGGATGGACCTCTGGTCATCGTGGTGGTCAACAACGCTGGGGGACAGATCTTCCAGCAGCTGCCCATCGCGCAGCAGGGCAAAGAGAGCTGGCTTTCGTACTTCACCACGCCGCATGGCGCAGACCTCGAGAGCGCCGCGCGGGTCTACGGCTGCGAATTCGAGAGCGCGAACACCGTGAGCGGCTTCCGTCGCGCGCTCGACAGCGCGTACGGCCGCGCCGGGTGCACTGTCGTCGAAGCGCTGGTGCCTACTCAGAGCGCGCGAGAACAGAGCCGTGAGCTCATCCGTCGAGTCGAGCGAGCGCTTCGTTCCGAGAGCTCTTGATGTGGACGCTGATCCATGGCTTCGCAGGCTCTCCACGGAGCTGGACCCATCTCGTCGAGCTAGCGCGGTTCGAGAGACCCCCGCTGCTGGCAACCCTCGCGGGTCATGGTCCAAACTGGCGACATAGGAAGGTCGATTCGTTCGAGCGCGAGCTCGAGCGCCTGGCCTCCGAAATTGAAAGCACGGAGCAGCCGCGATTGGTTTGCGGCTATTCCATGGGTGCACGGATCGCGTTGGGCCTTCTCGCCCGTCGGCCGCGCCTCTTCGATGCAGCCGTACTGGTCGGCGTCCATCCAGGCCTCGATAGCCAAAGTGACCGCGGAGCGCGGCGAGAGGCCGATTCGGCTTACTCGCGCTTGCTGCGAGACCAGGGTCTCGCCGCCTTCGTCGACGCTTGGGAAGACGTGCCGCTGTTCTCGAGCCAGCGCACGCTTTCCGCAGAGACCTTGGCGGAGCAACGCGCCATTCGCCTCGACCACGAGGCAGAGGGGCTGGCTCTCGCGCTGGAGCTTCTGGGCTTGGCCGAAATGCCCGACTATCGAGCCTTGATGCGCTCCTATGAGACGCCAATCACACTGGTGACCGGCGCGCTCGATTCGAAATTCTCCGCGATCGCAGAGACACTTCGGGCAGCGAACCCGACCATCGGCGTGGAGCGCATCCCGGGCGTCGGCCACAACGTCGTCCTCGAGGCGCCAGACGCTCTCGCCGAATTGCTGAACCGCGTCGAGAGGCAGGTTGCCTGATGGCGAATCCCGCACCGGGCTCGGTTGGCGCATGGTTTCTTGCGGCGCGTCCCGCGACACTCACCGCGGCGTTCGCTCCGGTCGCCGTAGGCACCGCTTGCGCATGGAGCGTGAACCGCTTCCGCTGGGACGCGGCCCTTGCCGCCCTTCTCGGCGCATTCTTAATCCAGATCGCGACAAACTTCGCAAACGACATGTTCGACTTCCAAAAGGGAGCCGACGACGAGGAACGCCTCGGACCAACACGTACCGCGCAGGCCGGCTTGCTGACCACGGGGCAGCTGAAGCAGGGCATCATCTTGGCCTTTGCCTTGGCGCTCGGAACCGGCATTTATCTGACTTGGCTCGCCGGTCCGGTCGTGATCCTGATTGGTCTGGCGTCGATGGCCGCAGGTCTGGCCTACACCGGCGGCCCTTTCCCGCTCGCTTACAACGGTCTCGGCGATGTCTTCGTGATGGCATTCTTCGGATTCGTCGCTGTTGCGGGCACCGCCTTCGTGCAAGCCTCGTTCGTTCCAGAGGTGGCCTGGCTTGCATCGCTGCCAATCGGATCCTTGGCGACGGCGATTCTCGTCGTGAACAACGTGCGCGACTTCGAAGGGGATGCCCGCGCAGGGAAGGGCACCCTCGTGGTTCGCTTCGGGCGGAGCCGAGGTGTCCTGGAGTACGGCTTCTTACTCTTGCTGTCGTACGCCACGCCCATGGTTCTCCTCGGACTTGGCTGGACCAGCGCATGGGTCTTGCTTCCACTGCTCACGATTCCAATCGCCGCCCGCTTGTATCATTCGGTCGTCGCGGATCGGGGCGTGGCCCTCAACCGGACCCTGTCCGGAACCGCGAAGCTGCTCTCGATCTTCGGCGTTCTGTTCGCGATCGGAATCGCGCTATGACCGAGCTCCACGCCCAGATCGACGTTCTCGAAGGGAAGCTTTCGCAATCGCTGGTCGGCGCGGCAACCGGGCTCGAGGAGCGAACCTTCGCGGTGCTTCGACTCATGCGGAGCGACGGTACGAGCGGACAGGGCGAGGCCTCCCCATTGCCCGGATATTCGCTGGATTCCATCGATGAGGTGGCGAGCGAGCTTCAGCGCCTCGCCGAGGGACCGATTCGGGTCAACCCACTCGCGGGCCCGCTCGAGCTCCTGACCGAGACGTTCGCCGCGCATCCAATGGCGCACCCTGCGTCGAGATTGGCATTCGAAACGGCGCTCTTAGACTGGCTCGGCCAAACCCGCGGAGAACCATTGCATCGGGTTCTAGCCGGCGATGCGGAAAGGCAGCGCATTCCAATCGCCGACTTGGTCATGGATCCAGATCCCGGGAGCTGGCCGGCGCGAGCGGACGCGCTGATCGCAGACGGTGCCACCCACCTGAAGCTCAAGATCGGCCCGGATCTCGAGACGGAGCTCAGAGCGCTTCGAACGATTCGAGAGACGCATCCGAGCGTTGCTCTCCGGCTCGATGGCAACCAGCGGGTGTCGCTCAGCGCGCTTCGCAAGCACAGCGCGGTACTCGAGTCCCTCGGGCTGGAGCTAATCGAAGAGCCGGTGACACCCGGCGACTGGATCGCGGCTTTGAGCCTTCCGCTGCCGTTCGCGCTGGACGAGACCTTGCGTGATCCGGACTTGACCGAGCGCCTCCTCGATACCGGAAAGATCCGCGCTGTCGTCATCAAACCGATGGTGATCGGTGGGCTTCGCGCCGCGTTTGCGGCCGCCGAGCATGCAGCCTGTCACGCTGTGCCATACCTGGTGTCTCACAGCTTCGACGGGCCGATCGGGAGAGCTGTCACCGCGGAGCTCGCGCTGGCGCTTCAAACAGAGCTTGCCGCGGGCCTTGGCGCGCACCCCGCGCTTGCGCTTTGGCCACCGCATCGAATCGCCGCCATCGAAGGCCGCGAGATCGTGCCACATGATGAGCCGGGTTTGGGCCTCCAATTTGAAGAGCTCGCCGATGGATGAGCTGAGCTTGCTCGCCGCCGCGAACGAGGCGCCGCATCGCGACTGCCTCGTCGTGAATGGGACGATTTGGTCGTACGGCGATCTAGCCGATAGGGTGTGCGCCGCTCTCTCGGCACTGATTGCGAGAGGCGTGGCGCCGGGGGATCGCGTTGCGCTCACCCCCAGGGTCGACCTCGACTCGATCGTCTCGCTCTATGCGCTTTTCGAGCTCGGATGTCCGGCCGTGCTCCTGCATCCGCGCCTCAGCAGTCGCGAACAGTCCCTCGTCCTCGAGGAGGCTGAGCCCGTGCATGTGATCGCCGAGCCGCTTCCGAGGGATCTCCAAACCGTGGCTCCGCAGCGCTCCGAATCGATCGCTTCGGACTCGACCTTGGCGATTGTGTACACATCGGGATCCAAAGGCCGGCCGCGAGGCGCGCGTTTGTCGCGTCGGGCGTTCATTGCGTCCGCATCGGCCCACGCCGAAAACCTCGATTGGCGGCCCGACGATCGTTGGCTGCTGACTATGCCACTCGCACACGTAGGTGGTCTTTCGATCGTGACGCGTTCCTTGATCGCCAGGCGCTGCGTGGTCCTTGGGCCCACGGCTTTCGATCCGCGAGAAGTGGCGCAGATCATGGAGACCCAGGACGTCACGTTGCTGAGCGTGGTACCGACGATGCTCCGGCGACTGCTGCAGCTCGCGCAACCCGAGTGGAAGCCAGGCACCGGGCTGCGCGCCGTCTTGGTCGGCGGCGCCCCGTTTCCCGATGCGCTTCGTGAGCTCGCGACGGAGCGAAAGGTCCCGACCTTGGCGACCTACGGTTGCACCGAAGCCTGTTCTCAAATCTCGACCCAGACCCCCATGCAAACCGGGCAACCAGGCTCCGGTCGCCCAGTTCCTGGAGTCGACGTGCGGATCGAGTCCGGCGAGATTCAAGTCCGCGGGGACGTTCTCATGGACGGCTACCTCGGAGAGGACCGAAGCGCCGAGCCATGGACTCGAGACGGATGGCTGCGCACCGGAGATTTCGGTTCGTTCCTCCCTGATGGTCAACTTCTCGTTCTGGGGCGAATCGATGACCTCATCGTGACGGGCGGAGAGAACGTCGCTCCTGCGGAGGTCGAAGCCTGGCTAGAGACCGTTCCTGGCATCGCGATGGCTTGCGTCTTCTCACAGCCACACGAGGAATGGGGAGAGGAAGTATGTGCTGCTATCGTGATCGAGGGAGCGGAGTACAGCGGAGACGCGTTGCGCGATCGAATGACGAACGAGCTTGCGACACACAAGCGACCCAGGCGAATCGCGCTGCTGAACGCTCTTCCGCTGAATCGAACGGGGAAGGTCGATCGTGCCGCTGCCAGATCGCTTTCCGTGAGCAAGCTCCGACCGATTTAGTCACCTTGCGAAATCCCGATTTCTGCTAGGGTCTCCGCCTCGAAGGGAGACGACCATGGCAGATCAGATCAACGCCTCACACATCCTACTCATGTACGCCGGCTCTCAGCGCTCCTCGGCTACACGCAGCAAGGAAAACGCCCAATCTCAGATTGCAGACATCGAGCAACAGCTTCGAGTCGGCGCCGATTTTGCCGCGCTTGCGCGTGAGCACTCCGATTGTGGCTCGGCGGCGGCGGGTGGCGACTTAGGCGCGTTCGGTCGCGGGCAAATGGTCAAGGGTTTCGAAGATGCGGCTTTTGCCCTCGACGTGGGCGGCACGAGCGGAGTCGTCGAAACGCCATTTGGTTTTCACATCATTCGCCGGACCGCTTGAGCGATCATCCGTCGACGCCAGTTTGGCTTAGGAACTCTCGCACGATCGGCCCATATCCCTCCCGGTAGGTTGGATACGCGAATCGATAACCGCTCTCTCGGAGCCTCGAGGTGCGACAACGCTTGTTCAATTGCTCGGCTTCCGCGTTTGGCGGAGTGGGGACACGCAACTCGTTGCTGAGCCAGGTCACGACCTCTGCGGTCGTGGCGGGGCGATCGTCGGATCCCAGATAGAGCGAGTGGGGATTCTCGACGCGCATCAGGTGGTGCAGCGCTCCGGCGCAGTCATCGACGTGGATCCGATTGGTCCAACTACCGGTCGCGGTCGCTTGTCCACTCCAGACCTTCCGGACGAGCCTCGTTCTTCCGGGTCCGTAGATCCCCGAAAGCCTCAAGCTGATCCCCTCTTCCGGAGTTTCGCGAACGACGGCCTCTGCTTCGAGCAGGATTCGACCATTAAATCCCTGAGGCTCCGTCGCAGAGTTTTCGTCGACCCATTCTCCTTTCGACTGGCCGTACACTGCCGTGCTCGAAGTGAAGAGGACTCTGCGCAATTTGCAGCGTGCATCCCGAAGCGCAGTCCAGAGATTGCGCAGGCCGTCGACGTAGATCGCCCGGTAGGCATCCTCCTCGCGCCGGTCCGCGCTGGCCGTGTAGAACAGATAGTCGAACGCCGCAGGAGGCGCGCCAAAAGAGCGAGGGTCGTTCATCAGGTCGATTCGCCACGGCTGAACGCCATCGGCCAAGGCTTCGACCCGCCGGCGCACGCCCCAAACATCGCACCCTTCGGCGAGGAGGCGCTTTGCAAGCGCGTTTCCCACGTCGCCGCAGCCGGCGATCAAGACCTTATCAGACATCGCTCACCCACAAAGGCGGTTGCCGCCCTTGCCTTTGGCTGAATATGCAAAATCATCGGCGCGTTTCAAGACGGCCTCGACCGTGTCCCCGGGGCGCGCGATGCTGAGGCCCGCGCTGGCGGTCACCGGGCTCGCCGGGTCGAACTTCATGCCGACTTCTCGAATCGCAGTGACGAAGCGGTTGCCGGCAACCCGACCTTCTTCTTGGTTCGTGTCCGGAAGCACGATCACGAATTCGTCCCCGCCGTAGCGGCCGGCGATGTCGACCTCTCTCGTCGACCTCCGAAGCGCATCAGCCACGTCTTGGAGGACTTGATCGCCCTCGAGGTGTCCACGGTCGTCATTGACCCGCTTGAACTGGTCGAGGTCGATCATCACGACTGCCATCGGCCGGCCACGATTCAACCAGGCCAGCCCCTGCTCGATGTGGCTCAGAATATGGCGGCGATTCCAGAGCTTGGTGAGAGGATCCTGACGCGAGAGCTCGGCGAGTCGTTCGTTGGCGACTAGGAGTTGACTTTCGCGTTGATTGATCTTCTGAATCAGAGTCGCCACGATCGCCGTTCCAAACATCAGGAGGATCGTGACGAGGAACGCTTGCATGAACCCTTCGAGCGCGGTGGGAGGCTTCGCCTGCAGCCAGAGCGGGCCATCCGGCGCGAATGGAAGAACGCCGCGAACCTCCATCATGACGACCGATGAGTACATCGCTGCACCGATGCTCGAGAGCAGGACCCCCAGTCTCGGCGTGACCACGAGCGAGTTGACGATACCGGCTACGAAGTAAAGCGCTACGATAGCCGTTCGAGAAGAACCGATGCGCTGAACGATGAACGTCAGCAGCGCCATGTCGAGGATGCCGCCAAGGACGGGCCGCCAAGGTCCCGCGATGTCCCGCCAGATGAGAAACTGCTCGACGAGCGCGACTCCAGCGTACGCGACGAAGACCCAGCGATGGGCGCTCATCGGCGGATAGATCAAGGGGACGAGCCAGATTCCGCAGGCCGCGAGGAGGAAGCGAACCCAGGCCGTGCCAAAAGCCAGTCTGTTGGAATTCATCGAGCGCGCACCAGTCTAAGTATCCTATCTTGGGCTATCAGGAATATATCAGGATTGACTGCTGGCCGCCCGGTTGTACGGGCACAAGCCGGCTTTTTGGGTCATTACTGGAGTTCCTCTCACCAAGATCTGAGCGCATGAGTGACGACGCAACGACAGAACGGCTGAAGCAGCTCATCGAGCAACGCATCGTATTTTTCGATGGCGCGATGGGCACCATGATCCAGCGCGCCGGCCTCGGCGAATCCGACTTCCGGGGCGACCGATTTCGCGACCATCCAAGCAGCTTGCAAGGGAACAACGACCTGCTGGTCCTCACACGACCAGACGTGATCCGGGGAATTCACGAAGCGTATCTCGATGCAGGCGCCGACATCATCGAAACGAACACGTTCAACGCCAATGCGTTCTCTCAAGCGGACTACGACCTTCAGGAAGTCGTGTACGATCTCAACGTCGCCGCGGCGCGTCTTGCCAAAGAAGCGACCGCCAGCCGTTCCGACAAGCCCTGCTTCGTCGCGGGCGCGATTGGTCCGCTCAACAAGACGTTGAGCCTCAGCCCAGACGTCAACGACCCTGGCTACCGCGCACTCACCTTCGACCAAGCGAGGAAGGCCTACGCTGAACAGGTCCGCGGTCTCATCGACGGCGGCTCGGATCTGCTCCTCGTCGAAACAATTTTCGACACACTCAACGCGAAGGCAGCTCTCTGCGCGATCGACGACGTGTTCGGAGAGAAGGGCGTTCGCCTTCCGATCGTCATCTCGGTTACCATCGTCGACAAGAGCGGTCGCACTCTGTCTGGACAGACCGTCGAGGCGTTTTACATCTCGATCGAACATGCAGAGCCTTTGGCCGTGGGCATCAACTGCTCGCTTGGCGCTCAGGAAATGCGTCCATTCTTGAAAGAGCTCGCTGGAATCGCGGATTGCTACGTTCATTGCTATCCGAATGCGGGCCTTCCGAATGCCTTTGGCGGCTACGACCAGACGCCGGAGGAAATGGCCGGGCTACTTCGTGGTTTTGCCGCAGACGGGATGATCAACATCATCGGAGGTTGCTGCGGCACGACTCCAGACCACATCCGCGCCATTTCCGAAGCCGTTCGCGACGTGGCTCCACGGCCAAAGCCGCATCGCGAAACGCACTATCCTCGCTTCAGCGGCCTCGAGCCGCTCATCATTCGACCCGAGACGAATTTCATGATGGTCGGTGAGCGAACCAACGTGACCGGCTCAGCGAGATTCCGAAAGTTAATCACTCAAGGCGACTACCCAGAGGCGGTGTCGGTGGCCCTTCAGCAGGTTCGCAGCGGCGCCAACATCATCGATATCAACATGGACGAAGGCATGCTCGACTCGGAGCAAGCAATGACCACGTTCCTGAATCTCATTGGTGCTGAGCCTGAGATCTCGCGCGTGCCGATCATGCTCGACAGCTCGAAGTGGAGCGTTCTCCAGGCTGGCCTCAAGTGCGTCCAAGGCAAATCGATCGTCAACTCGATCAGCATGAAAGAGGGTGAGCCCGAGTTCCTAGAGAGAGCGAGGGAGGTGCGGAGGTACGGTGCCGCCGCCGTCGTCATGGCGTTCGACGAGGAGGGGCAGGCCGACACGATCGAGCGGAAGGTCGAAATTTGCTCCCGTGCGTATCGGATTCTGGTCGAAGAGGTGGGTTTCGCGCCCACGGACATCATCTTCGATCCGAACATTTTTGCGATCGCGACAGGAATCGAAGAGCACAACGACTACGCGATCAACTTCCTCGAAGCGACGAAGCAGATCAAGAAGCGCTGCCCCGGCGCGCTCATCAGCGGCGGTGTGAGCAATCTGAGCTTCTCTTTCCGTGGGAACGACCGCATCCGCGAGGCGATGCACTCCGCGTTTTTGTACCATGCGATTGCGTCCGGCATGGACATGGGCATCGTGAACGCTGGGCAGCTCGAGGTATACGAGGAAATTCCGAAAGAGCTTCTCGAGCACGTCGAGGACGTTCTCTTCAACCGCCGCGCTGATGCCACCGAGCGGCTCGTCACTCTGGCCGAGACGGTCAAGGGCAAGGGTAAGACACAAGTTCACGACCTCAGCTGGCGAGACGCACCAGTCGAGGAGCGTCTCTCGCACGCCTTGGTCAAAGGCGTCGTCGAGTTCGTCGTCGAAGACACCGAAGAAGCGCGGCTGAAGTACCCCCGGCCGCTCGACGTGATCGAAGGGCCCCTCATGAGCGGGATGGCCGTGGTTGGGGACCTCTTCGGTGCAGGGAAGATGTTTCTTCCCCAGGTCGTGAAGAGCGCACGAGTGATGAAGAAGGCCGTCGCCCACCTCGAACCGTTCATGGAAGAGGAGAAGGCGGATGGTTCGGCGCAGGGAAAGGTGCTGATGGCCACTGTCAAAGGCGATGTGCACGACATCGGCAAGAACATCGTCGGGGTCGTTCTCGGATGCAACAACTACGCGGTCGTCGACCTCGGGGTGATGGTGCCAGCCGACAAGATTCTCGACACCGCGATTGCGGAAGGTTGCGACATCGTCGGATTGAGTGGTCTGATCACGCCCTCGCTCGACGAGATGGTGAACGTCGCTTCTGAAATGCAGCGTCGAGGGATGAAATTGCCGCTTCTGATCGGCGGGGCAACGACGAGTCGTGCTCACACTGCGGTTAAAATCGCTCCGGCGTACGAGGGGAGCACCATGCACGTCCTCGACGCTTCTCGCGTCGTCAATGCGGTCTCAGGCCTCTTGAGTCCCGAACGTCGTGCTGAGTTCGATGCGAAGAATCGTGAAGAACAAGAGAAGTCCCGCAAGCTCTTCGAACACCGCCAGAATCGCGAGCTCGTCTCGATTGAAGTCGCCCGGGAAAATCACGTCCCGATCGACTGGGCAAGCCAGGGTCTGCCAACCCCCGCGTTTCGAGGGCGCCGCATCATCGACGAGGTGAGCCTCGAAGAGATCGCCGAGTACATCGACTGGACGTTCTTTTTCTCCGCCTGGGAGCTGAGGGGGAAGTTTCCGAAGATACTGGAGCACGAAAGCTACGGACCTGCAGCGCGGGAGCTCTATCAGCACGGACGCGAGTTGCTCGATCGAATCATCGCGGAGAAGCTTCTCACTCCCCGCGGGGTCTACGGCTTCTGGCCGGCCAATCAGGATGGGGACGATATCGTCGTCTGGCATGACGAGGCACGCGAGAAAGAACGTTTGCGTTTCCACATGCTGCGACAGCAGGGGGTCAAGCCCAACGAGCAGCCGTACTTCTCGTTGTCGGACTTCGTTGCCCCAATCGATTCGGGGATCGCCGACTACATTGGCGCCTTCGCGGTCACGACCGGCATAGGCGCCGAAGCCCTTTCGCGAGCTTTCGAACAGGACCACGACGACTACAACGCGATCATGGTCAAGGCCCTGGCCGACCGCTTGGCAGAGGCATTCGCCGAGCTCATGCACCAGCGTGCCCGCCGTGAATGGGGTTACGAGCCGGAGAACGGCTTCAGCAAAGAAGAGCTCATCGCAGAGAAGTACCGCGGCATCAGGCCGGCCTTTGGGTATCCGGCTTGCCCGGACCACACGGAGAAGAAGACGCTCTGGAAGCTGCTTGGTGCCGACGAGATCGGCATTTCGCTCACCGAAAGCTTCGCGATGAACCCCGGTGCGAGCGTGAGCGGCATCTACCTCGGCCACCCCAGCTCTCGGTACTTTGCCGTCGGACCCATCGACCGCGATCAGGTTGAAGACTACGCGAGAAGAAAGAGCATGCCGCTCGAGGAGGCCGAGCGCTGGCTGCAACCCAACCTCGGCTATCAGCGGGGTGGCTGATGCGGAGGCCCCGGCTCCGAGATTTGCTTCCGGTCACCATTCGCCGCTTCGACTCTGATGCCGTGACTACGAAGAGTCATCGGGAAACCGATCCGCGTGGCGTCGGGCTCACAACTCAGGACGTGGAGGCGATCTGGGACTCGGTCGTGACTTTCTACAAGGCTGGGCTTCACCCGGCGATCGCCCTCTGCATTCGCCGAAGAGGCGAGATCATTCTCGATCGAGCGATCGGCCACGCCAGTGGGAACAGCCCGCAGGACCCCGAGGGCACGCCGCTCGTGAAGGCCACACCGGACACCTTGTACAACTTCTTTTCCGGCTCGAAATCCGTCACCGCGATGCTGATTCACCTTCTGCAGGAGGAGGAGCAGCTTCACGTAGACGAGCCGGTCGCAACGTTCATTCCCGAGTTTGCCAAACGCCGGAAGCACAGCATCACCATTCGAGATGTTCTGACACACAGGGCTGGCATTCCGGCGACGCCCGAAGAGGCGATCAATCTGGATCTCATGTCCCACCCCGAAGAGATCGTTCGCGCGTTTTGCGAGCTGGAGCCAACGCATCGACCGGGGAGCGTACAAGCGTATCAAGCGGTGACGAGTGGGTTCATTCTGGGTGAGATCATCCGTCGCGTGACCGGCAAAGACATACGAGGCTTCTTGACCGCTCGGGTTCGGGAACCGCTCAAGATGAAGCACTTCAACTATGGCGTGCCGCCCGAGATGCTCGACCGGGTCGCCGTCGATGCATTCACGGGGCCTACGCCCACCTGGCCGGCTAAAGACCTAGTGCAAGTGGCCTTTGGGGCGTCGATGCAGGAGCTGGTCGACCTCGGTAACGATCCCCGTTTTCGAACCGGTGTCGCGCCCGCAGCCAACCTAATCGCCACACCCGAGGAGATATCGCGCTTCTTCGAGACGCTTCTTTGCGGCGGCACCTACGAAGGCACACGCGTGTTCGATCAGCGAACCGTTGCGCGCGCCATCGAACCTCAGGTCACCGGGCAAGTCGATCGAGTCCTGATGATGCCCATCCCCCTGTCGATGGGGTTCATGCTCGGAGGGCGCACGTTTGGCTTCTACGGCCCGCGGACCGCTACCGCCTTCGGGCATCTCGGCTTCACCAACGTCCTCGGCTGGGCCGACCCAGACCGCGACATCAGCGTTGGATTCATGAACACGGGCAAGCCGCTCTTGTCGGCCAGAATGCTCGCTTGGCTGAACGTCACCCGTGTGATCGGCACCCGCATCCCGCGGGACCGTGCCTGAGCCGCGTGCTAGGGTCTGCGGCATGAAATTCAGCGCTTCGATCGCCATGGCGCCACCCGAGCACTACATCCCGGTGGCTCAGGAGGCCGAGAAGCTCGGCTATCACGCCATCGTCTTGCCCGACTCGATTTTCTTCTCGGAAGAGGTCAGCAAACCCTATCCGTATACGCAGGACGGCAGTCGAATGTGGGACGGCGAGACGCCCTGGATCGAGCCGATCGTTGGTGCGGCCGCGATGGCAGCCGCAACCTCGTCGATCTACTTCTACACGAGCGTGGTGAAGCTGCCCGTGCGTCATCCGGTCCTGGTTGCCAAGCAGGTCTCCTCACTCGCCGCGCTCTCCAACAACCGCTTTGGCTTTGGTTGCGGTCTCGGTTGGCTGCCCGAAGAGTTCAAGTGGTGTGGAACGGAGTTCGAGACCCGTGGCAGGCGTATGGACGAGTGCCTCGAGATTCTTCGCCTGATCTGGGGCGGGGGAATGGTCGAGTACCACGGAGAACACTACGATTTTGGAAAGATCCAAATGAGCCCGGTGCCGAGCGAGCCCATTCCGATTTACATCGGAGGGCACACCGAGCCGGGGCTTCGGCGCGCAGCCAAGTTTGGCGATGGCTGGTCTTCCGCGATGCTGACATCGAAGAAGCTTCTGGACCTGATCGGTCGAATCGAGGCGTATCGCAAGGAGTACGGACGCGACCATCTGCCGATGGAGTACCAGGCGGTCGTGACTGACGTTTGGGATGCCGATGGCTACAAGCGACTCGAAGACGCTGGTGTCACCGACATCATCACGGTTCCCTGGCTCATGTACGGGACTCCGATGGTGGGAGGAGAGTTGCAGGGGCGTATCGATGGCTTGAATCGTTTCGCAGACACCGTTATTGCCAAGATGCAATGAGCTCCGTTTCTTCGATTTTGGAGCGGGCGAGCAGCGAGCCGGTGTCGGATGCCGATGCCTACGCTCTGAGCGCGCTCGGTACCGCTCCTCTTTGCGAAGCGGCGCGTGCGCGGCGAGACCGAGCATGGGGCCGAACTCTCACGTTCTCGCCGAAGGTGTTCCTCCCGATCACCAATCTTTGTCGCAATCGATGTGATTACTGTTCGTTCCGACGTTCCCCAGGAGATCCGGGAGAGTGGACGATGAGCCCCGATGAAGTTCGGACGTGGCTGCATCGCGCGCGTAAACAAGGTTGTATCGAGGCGCTCTTCTGCTTGGGCGACACGCCCGAGACCGGGTTCCGCGAATACCACGCGTTGCTTCGCTCCTGGGGCCACGCGAGCACGGTCGAGTATCTGCACTGGGCGGCAGAAGAGGCCCTGGGCGCTGGCCTGCTTCCACACACAAATGCAGGGATCCTCTCACGCGAAGAGATGATTCGTTTGAGGCCGGTCAACGTGAGCTTGGGTTTGATGCTCGAGAACGTGAGCGAGCGACTCTGCGGCAAAGGGATGCCCCATCAGCGGGCGCCGGATAAGCGACCCGCCCGACGCATCCAAATGACACGGGAGGCCGGCGAGCTGAGGATCCCGTTTACGTCGGGCTTGCTGATCGGCATCGGCGAATCGGTAGAAGAAAGGGTCGACACGATCCTCGCAATACGGAGCTTGCAGCGTGAGCACGGTCACATCGGCGAGGTCATCGTTCAGAATTTTCGGTCCCACCCAGATACGCCGATGGGATTTGCGACAGAACCCACCCCGGATGAGCTCGCGGCGACCATTGCTTTGGCAAGACTCATTCTCGACGACGAGGTCAGCGTTCAGGCGCCTCCCAACCTCAATCCGGCCTCTACTGCGGCCCTAATTCAGGCTGGCATCAACGATTTCGGCGGGATCTCCCCGGTGAGCCCAGACTACATCAACCCGAGGCACCCCTGGCCGTTTTTGGACCAACTTCGAACGGCTTGCCAGGGCGAAGGCTTTCGACTCGAACCGCGACTCCCGTTATACCCCACTCACCTCGACAAACCGGGCTTCGTCGACGCGACGTTGCGCCCCCGCGTCGACCAAGTTCACAGGGAACTTGCCTCGCCATGACGACTGCCATCGAAACCTGCCTAGAAAGAGTCTCTCCGGACGTTCGCCTCATCCTCGAGCGAAGCCTGGCCGGCCACGAAGTCAGCGTGGAAGATGGCATCGCACTGAATGAAGCGCGTGGCACCGATCTGCACGCTCTTTGCTTGGTGGCCGACGAGTTGCGCCGTGCGCAGGTCGGTGACCGCGTCACGTACGTCGTCAACCGCAACATCAATTTCACGAACGTTTGCATCAAGAACTGCAAGTTCTGCGCATTCGCTCGCACGGTACGCTCGGAGCAGGGCTACTTTCTTCCACACGAAGAGGTGGCCCGGCGCGTACGACAGGCCTGGGAAATGGGGGCCACGGAGGTCTGCCTGCAAGCTGGGCTCTCACCGAATCTCACCGGCGATAGTTACATCGAGCTTTGTCGAGTCGTGAAGGAAGCCGCGCCGAAAGTTCACATTCACGCATTCTCGCCAGAAGAAGTGAAGTTCGGCGCGTCCCTCAAGCGAGTTTCCTATGGCGACTACTTGGCGGAGCTCAAGGAGGCGGGATTGGGGACGCTTCCTGGAACCTCTGCGGAGATCCTCGACGACCGCTTGCGCAAGACGATCTCGCCAACTCGAATCACCACGAGCGAGTGGCTCGACGTGATCACGGCGGCGCATCGACTTGGAATTCGGACTACGTCGACGATGATGTTTGGGCACCTGGAGTCGGTCGAGGATCGTATGCGGCACATGGACCTGCTTCGCCGCGTTCAGCGAGAGACGGGCGGTTTCACCGAGTTTGTCCCTCTTTCTTTCGTCCATGAAGAGGCCCCTCTGTTCGCCACGAGCGGTGTGCCAGGCGTCCGTCCTGGTCCAACGGGCGATGAAGTCTTGCGTCTCTACGCGACCGCTCGTCTGGTGCTGGGTCGGGACATTCCCAACCTCCAAGCATCGTGGGTCAAGGAGGGGCTGCGCACCGCGCAACTCCTGCTGAGCTGTGGTGTGAACGATTTGGGCGGCACTCTGATGAACGAGAGCATTTCTACCGCTGCCGGTGCGCGCAACGGGCAACTCATGACGCCGGCGACGTTGCGTCGCGTGATTCGAGATGCCGGGAGAGTCCCGGCGGAGCGGGGCACCGACTATCGCATCATTCGCGAGTTTGGCGGTACATCCGATCAGGACCCGAGCGAACCGCTGGATACCGTGGCAGATCCCGACTCCGTCTTTGGCTCGTACGATGCCCTGACCGCAGATCCGCGTTTCCACTACGAGCCGCGAGGTCTTCGGGTCGTTAGCTAGTCGCTGTGCGTTCCAGTGCCGCATGGTACGGTGGCGGCTGATGAGTAGGTTCGCAGAGCGGTATGGACCCTGGGCGGTCATCACCGGAGCATCCGCAGGAATCGGGGCGGAGTTCGCAACGCGCGTCGCGGAGCTCGGCGTGAACGTGGTCCTGGTTGCAAGAAGGCGGGAGCGTCTCGAAGAGATCGCCTCGAACATCGAAGACATGTATCGCGTAGAGGCACGGGTGGCGCCCGCAGATCTGTCTGCGCGGGACATCGTGGAGGTCTTGCGGCCGGTCATCGCAGACATCGAAATCGGCCTTTTGATCAACTGCGCGGGTTTCGGTTCGAGTGGCCCATTTCTCGACATGGATCCTGGAGTTCAAGAGGCAATGCTCAATTTGAATTGCCGAGCACCCCTCCTGCTCACCCACGAGATAGCGCAAGGCATGCGCGAGCGTGGGCGGGGCGGGGTGATCATCGTTTCCTCGGTCAATGCGTTTTCGGCTGCGAGCAGCATGGCCAACTACAACGCGACCAAGTCATATGACCTATTGCTCGCCGAAGGACTTGCCGGTGAGCTGCGTCCCTACGGTGTCGATGTCCAGGCGCTGTGTCCAGGAGGCACGCTTACGGAGTTCCAGCAGGTCGCAGGTCTCGATACGCGGAAGTTTGGTCCGTTCGCGTCGCTGGTCTTCATGAGCCCGACCTCGGTCGTAACGACCAGCCTGCGAACACTCGGCCGGCGAGTGACCGTCGTTCCGGGACTCCTGAACAAGCTCACCGTCGTGTCTATGAAGCTCTTGCCTAGGCGCCTAGCCGCCTGGCTTTTGGGGGCCATCATGCGTCGCTTCTCGGCGAGTCAGTAGCGGCGTCTCAAGCGGGCGAGGTCACTCGGGCGGTCGACGTCGAAGCCGATCCCGCTGCTGAGCTGAATGCCGACCGTGAGGCCGAGCTGGCGCGCCTGCGCTTTGTGACGGAGCAGGCTGTCTTCATGCCCCAGGCAACTAGGGAGGATCGTCGGTGATTTCAAGGCAATGACGTTGGTGCCTTGCTGCGAGAGGTCCGGCACGAGAACGACGTCGCTTTCGTCGAGCAGCCGCGCAACGCTGGCGATGTCTTGCACCGTCAAGTTTGGGAGATCGCCCATGCAGATCATCACGCTGCTCGCTCCACGGCGGCTGAGGTCTCGGAGTGCCTCGTCGACTACATCGGCGAGCCCGCCGGTATCAGCTGCGTCGGCGAGCGCAATGACACCGAGTCGCTCGGCATGTTGCCGTGCTTCCATCGAGTCGCTGACGACGGCGATCTCGTCGATGACGGCGGACTCTCTGAGGACACGCACGACGTGCTCGAAGAGCTCGCGAGCCAAGCGCGCTCGTTCCGGTGCCGCGAGCACCTCGGAAAGCCTGGACTTGCCCCGCTCGAAACCCTTGATTGGAATTAGCGCCCAACGACTCATGAGAGGCTCCGGGAAAATTTGAGCAGCTCGATGGCAAAGCGTACCCGATCTTCCTTCGATTGGATCAGGATGTTCGTCTCCAGTACTGGAAAGGGTGCTGCGAAACCATCCCCTGAATGGGCGGCGTATCCGTTCAGGAGGCCTTCGTAGTGTGCGGCGACCGCTTCGGCAGACGGGGGACGGTCTTCGATCTCTCGGATCATCTTGGCCAGCGGGCCCTTCACGGCTTTCCCACCGATGATTGGGCTGACCGCCACGGTTCTCGTGTTTCGAAGTGTATCCTCGACGCCCCGCAAGCCCAGAATCGGATCGATCGAAACGTACGGATTTGAAGGGCAAATCAGGACCAGATCGGCACGGCTCAAGGCATCGAGAACGGGCTTGGTCGCCAGCTCGCTTCCTTCGGAGCGGACCGCCTGGACCGCTGGCATCGCTCGCTCCTTCACCAGCCAGTGCTGAAAGCTGAGCTCGGCGCCGTCTCGCGTCACGATGGTCGTTGGGCGCGGGGCGTCGCTCATCGGGAGAATCGGCCGATTGACGCCCAAGGTCTTGCAAAGCGCGGCGGTCACGTCCGTGAGCGAGTCGCCTCGGGCCATCGCGCCGGTCCTCGTCAGATGTGTGACCAAGTCCCGGTCACCGAGTTGAAACCAATCGTCGACGCCACGGCGTTGAGCCTCAGCCAAGACGTGAAACGTGTCCCCGTCGATGCCCCAGCCACGATCCTCCGGAGAGAGGCCAGCCAGGGTGTACACGACCGTATCGAGGTCGGGGCTCACGGAGAGGCCCCAATGTCGAAAGTCATCCCCTGTATTCACGACGACGGTCAGTGAACCCGGGGGCAGGGCGTGGTCGAGTCCATCCACGAGTCGCGCTCCACCCACTCCTCCGGCGAGCGCGACGACCCTCAGCTGGTCTCCTAACGAGTCACTCATGCGTAGAGATCATCGTCTGGGTTGCGCAGAAGGGCTTCAGACGACTCCTCACTCCGTTGAAAGTGGAGCCCCCGAACGATGGTCACGGGCCGGCCTTCATCGGCTTGGCCCGCCACGAGGTCCGCGGCTGCGGCTATCGAATCGGCGACGGCGGTCTCGGTTGCCTCGAGCATCCGGCCGTGTCGGTCCGTCGAGCCGCGACGGTCCCAGACTGGCGGAAGACCGGCGATGCCGAGCGCAAAGCCGACGGTGCCGCGTCGGAATGGGCGGCCCCAGGAGTCGGTGATCATCACGGCGATGTCGACGGAGAATCGCTCTCCGAGTGCAGTGAGGAGTCTCCGAGCGCTGGCATCGGGATCCCTAGGCAAAACCAGGACCCAGGGGCCCGTGCCATCCGGTGGATCGATTGGCGCTGCATTGCTCGCGTCGATACCCGCGTTGGCCGAAATGAAACCCAAGCGATGACGTACGATCAGCGCACCTCGTGTCTTTCGGGAAACCTCGACGCTCTCACGCAGAATGAGCTCCACGAGCCGCGGATCTTTGTCGACTTCTGCGCCGAGTCGCAGGGCATCCTCGGTCGGCGAGATGCTACTCAAATCGACGAAGCAGCCTTCCGCGCGGGAAACGATCTTGCTCGCGAGAACGACCACATCGCCATCAGCGAGCTCGACCCCAGCACGCGCGAGACTCGAAGCGATAATTTCGGCGAGGTCGTCACCCGGGCGTATCGTGGGCACACCTCGAATGGCGCGAACCAGGAGCTCCGAGCCGACGCTTAGGCCGCTCGAAGGTGGCTCGCCAGGGCTCACTCGGTCTCCGAGATGCCCGTGATTCGTATGCCGGACCCAACGCTCTTGTAGTGGCGATTGATGTGCAGCAGAACCGGCGTGAGGGACTCGAGCGCAATCGCGTTCTTGAGAACACCCGCGTCCACGCCGCGCAGTCCCAGATCGGAAACCAGTGAAATCACGGAAGCACGCGCGTCTTTGTCGTCGCCGCAGACCAGAACGTCACAATCGAAAGCGTGCTCCGGGTCACTGAGGTGTTCCGAGCTGATGTGGTGCAACGCTGCGACGAGCCGCGTGCCTTCGCCGAGTAGGGCGCGGGCCTCGAGCGCGGCGGATTCGCCTTTGGGCAGATTTACCGAACGCACTTTCGGCGGCTGCAAGGGTACGGTGATGTCGACGACGACCTTGTCTCCCACGGCGTCCTTGATCGACTCGAACGTCGGTCGATGCGCTCCGTATGGAACCGTGACGATGATCAACTCGGCGTATTCGCATGCGGCGACGTTATCGGCGCCGCGAATGCCGACTCCGAACTCCTTCGACAGCTCGGCAGCCTTGGCTGCTCCCTTCTCGGCTTGGCGTGAGCCGATGAATACATCGTGCCCGGCCTTGGCCCATCGGACTGCCAAACCGCGACCTTCGCGCCCCGTCCCACCTACGATTCCAATCTTCATCGTTGCCTCACGCGTTGAGCTCGGCCATGAACCGAAGCGTATCCATGTCCTGCGTACCGACCATCATGGTACCGATCGGCGAGTCTTTCCAGCGCTGGAATCGATCACGGATGCGATCCTTGGAGCCTACCAGGTAGAGGGCGTCGACCATCTCATCGGGCACGGCGGCGATCGCCTCGTTGCGCTTTCCCTGCATGAACAGAGATTGAACCTTTTCGCAAGCTTCTTCGAAACCGACGGAGCTGAGGTAGTCCTTGTAGAAGTTCTTCGTTTTCGAGCCCATCCCACCGATGTAGAGCGCGAGCTGCATCTTGCAAGGAATCATCACCCGTTCCGGCTCGCCGATGACCACGACGACGGTAGGGGCGATGTCGAAGCTCTCGAGTCCCTTTCCGTTGCCAGCCTTCTCGAAGCCTTCGTTGAAGTTCTTCATGAGAACCTCCGGGCGCTCTGGGTGCATGCAGGTCAGCAAACAGCCATCTGCGATCTCGGCGGCCATCGCCTGAGATTTCGGTGCCATCGATCCGGTGTAGACGGGTATGTCGGCGCGGGCGCGAATCATGCTTCGAAGCGGTTTGCCTTGCCCCGTCGATCCTTCGCCGTGGTAGGGGATCTGATATCGAACACCGTCGAACTCGAGCGGAGCCTCGCGCGCGAAAATCTGCTTCA
>DASRZF010000159.1:0-12154 GCA_035686645.1 Polyangiales bacterium | reverse complement strand
GCCAGCGTTTTCCCTGATCCAGTGGGCGATGCGATCAAGGTGTGTTGTCCGTCGCGGATAGCCGGCCAACCTTCCAGCTGCGGGGGCGTTGGTTCGCCGAACGTTCGTTCGAACCAGGTGGCCACCGCGGGGTGAAAGCCGGTCAGGGGCATTGCGTACGTCTAGCACCGGGGCAGCCGGATCGACAGTGTCAATGCCAGCGGGGTCGTTTGTAGGGCCTGATCGCGGCGCCCAGGATGATTGCCTCTTTGATGGCCTCTGGTCGTCTCAATGATGCAACCAGGGTTTCACCGATCGTTGCCGAGGTGTGGCGACGCTTCGGGGCGACGAATGCGACCGCGGGTTGGGCCCGTCCGGCAATCGAAAGCCTCGCTAAGCGGAGGATGGGATCGTGAAGCGCAGGTTGTGCGGAAGCCGCCAAGACTGCGGCCGCGATGATCCATCGAACGTCGGCATCGAGCTGGGCTCCGTGCAGCAGGTCGGCGCTGAGCTCCGTCACTTTCGCGTGCTCCGCGTGCTGATACGCGAAGCCGGGAATATTCAGCAGGTGGAAGCCTTCGAGCTCGGGCCAGGCGCGTTGTACCAGGGCGTCGATGATCGAATCCGCAACCGAGTGTAGTGCTTCGTCCGAAAGACCAACCCATTGTCCAGCGAGGGGCAAGAAGTAGAAACCAACTTCGGCGTGGTCCGCCTCCCATCGTGCCCAGAGTGCGTCCGCCTCACTGTGCCGTCCGAGGTGATGTAGGACGCGGGTCGCCATGTAGAGGCGGAGCCGCGGAGGCGGGTGCTCGTCGATCAGGCTTCGATCTTGGAGTATTGCGGCGGTTCGCTGAGGCGAGCTTGGATTACGGAAGGCGCGGAGCATCGTTTCCACGTAGGCAGGGCCGAGGCTCGTGGTGCCGAGCGTGTCGGCCACGACCTCGGGAAGCCAGGCGCCAAATAGGTTCCGCAGCCAGGCGCCATCGAGCTCCGCCGAGGACATCGGCATCTCGACCTTGCTCGGCAGCCCGAGCCGTGCGCGCAAGCTGGGCTCGAGGCCTTTGAGGCTGTAGTAGAAGTCGTGGGCGACCTCATGCGCGATCGCCGGCCAGCCCCAAAGGCTCTGCTCGAAGGCCCTCGGCAAGCGGAGAGGGGCCAGGCGAGTCGACGCGAAGCTGGGTACGATGGAAAGATCCCAGTCGCCGGTGACGATTAGCGGCTGACTGGTCTTGAGATCGAGCCCCTGCGCCCCCGCGAACTCGATGAGAGGCGCGTAGCAAGCGTCTGCGACGGCGTCGGCTTCGGAGAGAAACGCGGACCGGCCCAGCATCCGCTGTTGTGCCATCATCTTCAGATGCCGAAGCAACGATTCGAGGCCGCGCATCACGGTGGTCTCATGGACGACGCTCGACACCGTCGGCCGCGCGCTCAGCGCCCGCTCGACCACGCGAAGCCGAGCGAGCAGATCATCGCGCACCGCCGGAACGAGTCTGGCCAGTCGCGGCTCGCCTTCAGCGCGCGCCAGCAACGCTGAGCTCGCTTGCTCGAGGCGAAGGCGCTCAGCGCGCGCGGCTTCCAGGAGATCGGCCTCGGACGACTGCTTTGCGACCGACGGTTGGATTCGGGGTTTCGAAGGCGGTCGATGGGGGACTGGAGTCTGCGGCCGCGGGGCTTCGCCCCGTGTTGGGGTCTGCCCCGTTGGCTCAGGCGTGCCGGCACGCTGCTCGCGCTTCTTCTTCTGCCGATCCCACCATCGCTTGAGCAGTGGGTAGAGGATGTAGATCAGGAGCGCGATTTCGCCGAGATGTTCCCTGAGCAACTCCTCCATCGCCGTCAGCGCCTTCGCCGTTTGTAGACCAGCACCTTGCGTTCGAGCGGGCCTTCCCCGCGCTTCGCGATGAGATCACTGGCGATCAGCCGCGCCACGAAGGTCCTCGGCTGCGCCAGCAATGCTTTGATCGCAAAAGGCCTAGATTTCGCCGTCATCGTTCGAGCCGCGTGTAGACTTGCTGATCGAATCACGCATCTCGGTGTCCGCCGAAACGTTGCGCAGGTTGTAGTAGTCCATGACTCCGAGATTGCCGGCCCGGAGCGCGTCGGCCATCGCCTCGGGGATCTTCGCCTCGGCCTCGACCAGGTGAGCCCGCATCTCCTCGACCTTGGCGCGCATCTCTTGCTCAGCTGCTACAGCCAGCGCGCGTCGTCCTTCGGCGCGCGCCTGCGCAACCTGTTTGTCGGCTTCTGCCTGCTCGGTCATCAGCTTCGCACCGATGTTGGTGCCGACATCGATGTCTGCGATGTCGATCGAAAGGATGTTGAAGGCCGTGCCGCTGTCCAATCCGCGCGCAAGCACGTTCTTCGAGATGCTGTCGGGGTTCTCGAGGACCTCCTTGTAGTTCAAGGACGAACCGATCGTGGATACGATGCCTTCACCGACGCGCGCGACCACCGTTTCCTCCGTTGCGCCACCGACGAGGCGGTCGATATTGGAGCGAACCGTGATTCGCGTAATGACGAGAAGCTGGATACCGTCCTTTGCAACGGCGGTGATCTTCGGGGTCGTGATCACCCGGGGATTGACGCTGGTCTGTACGGCCTCGAGCACATCGCGGCCGGCCAGATCGATCGCTGCGGCTTGCGAAAAGCCGAGGGAGATGCCTGCTTTGTCGGCGCTGATCAGAGCATTGACGACACGTTGAACGTTGCCGCCCGCCAGGTAGTGAGATTCCAGAATGTTGGTCTCGGTGTCGATCCCAGCCTTCACCGCTGCGATTCGAGGATTGACGACGGCGCCCGGTGAAACACGACGAAGGCGCATTCCGATCAGCTCGCCAAAGCCGACCCGCGCACCGCTCGACCAGGCTGCGATCCACAGGCGTACCGGGATCAGCCAGACGAACAAGACGAAGATGACGATGAAGAGGAGAAAGATCAGGGCGAGTGGAGCGAACTGCATGAGATTACCTTCCTAGTTTGCATCCGGGATGCGCACGACGACGCGTGAGCCTTCCACGGTTATGACTTCGACTTCGAGATTAGACGCGATGTATTCACCTTCGGATTCCACATCGACTTCGCTCGACCCGAAACGGACGCGGCCGATCGGACGGAGCGGTGTCACGGTGATCCCCCGGCGTCCGAGCAGCTCGCTCTGATCCCGCTGGGACACGGCGTCGGCCTGGCTGTGCTCGAGGACCATCATTCGTCCCATTCGGCTTTTGGGCAGCCAGAACAGCATGAAGCCCGCGGCTACGAACGAAAAACCCGTGGAGATGCCGCCCCAGAAGGGTCCGAGCTCCGTCCACGCGGCGACCGCGCCTGCCCCGAGTGCGAGCAGGCCGAGGGCTCCTGCCACGCCGAAGCCGGGTATCACGGCAACTTCCGTGAAGAGCAAGAGTAGGCCAACCACGAGGACCACGACGATGATGACCGGAGTCACGCTTCCCTCTCGGGGCGAACGATGAGGGTTGGTCCATCTTTGCCGATCACCTGGACCCGCGCGCCGCGCGCAACGAACTCACGCTCGCTCGTAGCTTCGTGGCGCTTCCCGCCGACCACGATCTTTCCGGCGGGTCGCAGGTCGGTCAACGCCTCGCCGACCTGTCCGACCAGGTTGGATGCGCTTGGCGCCGAGAGAAATCCCGTCTCTGCATTCTCCAAGATGAAGCCTTTGCCCGCCATGGTTCGTGAGAGCAAGCGCATGGCCACGAGCGCGAGAACGAATGCGCCGAGCAATGAGAGCAAGACGCGAGTCATGGCATCGGCGAGCACGCCGGTTTTGAACGATACGTCGATCGGAATGCCGATCAGGGCAAGAACCAGCGCAGCAATGACGAAGATCAATCCGAGCACTCCCGGCACACCGAGGCCAGGCACGAAAAAGATCTCGACGACGACCAGCACGAGACCTGATAGGAACAAGAGCGCTTCTTCCCATCCGACGAGATTGACGACGGCGTGGCCGCCGAAGAACAGCGCGAGCGACACAAAGCCAACGAGGGTGAAGGCTCCGACGGACCGCGTGTAAAAGGCCACCATCAATCCGAGCATCCCGACCGAGAGCAGCAGGCCGCTCACCGTGGGCTCGGTGAGCCAGCGCGCGATCTCTTCGCCCCAGTTGAGCTCGACTTCGATGATCTCTGGGCTTTCCAGCGTGAGGATTTTCATCACGTCCGCGAGATCGGTCGCCTTTGCATCCGCCATGCCCATCTTGAGCGCCTGGTCGGTGTCCAAGGTCAGTAGCTTGCCCGCTTCCACGATGCCGTCGATCACGACTTCGCTGTCGACCATGGCCTCGGCGATGTCGCCACGCCGGCCGTTGGCCTCCGCCGTCGTGCGCATCTCGGCACGCATGTACGAGACCATCTTTTCGCCGACCGCCTCGGCTTGACCGCCTGGGCCGGCTTGGATGGGCGTCGCGGCGCCAATGGTAGCGCCGTCGGTCATGATGATGTTGTCACACGCCAAACTGATCAAAGCACCGGCGCTGATCGCACGAGGGTGGATGAACGCGACGGTACGCGGCTTGGCTTCGAGCAGAGCATCGCGAATCTGGATGGCCGCGTCGACGCGGCCGCCGAGCGTGTTCACCTCGAGGACGATCGCTGCGGCATCGGGATTCGTCTCGATCGCGCGCCGCACGAACGCAGCCAGTCCTAGCTCGACCGTCCGGTCGATCGCAACGACGACGACCTCGCTGCCAGCGGGTGCGTCGATCGGCAGGGCCTGCACATCGCCTTCAACGTTGGCGCTCGGGGCAGGCCTGTAACCAGAATCATCCGCTTCTTTGTCGGGCTTCTGCCCGAACGTGACTTGCACCGCGCATAGAAGCGCTCCGGCGATCAGAAAGCCCCCGAAGCTCAAACGCAAATACCGTGCCCACCTCACGCGATGAAACCTAGCTCCCTTGTGACCCTAGCTCAATGCCGTACTTCTTGAGAATCGAGCGAGCGAGAGCGGACTTATGAACCTCATCGGGTCCGTCGTAGATCCGCGCCGCCCGTTCGTGCCGAAAGAACCATGCCAGCGGAGTGTCGTCGGTCATGCCGAGACCCCCGTGAACTTGAATCGCCCGGTCCACGACTTTTTGCAAAACGCCTGCCACCATGAACTTGATGGCCGATATCTCGTTGCGGGCGGCCCGGGTCCCCTCGCGATCGATCTTCCAGGCCGCTTGGTAGACCATCAGGCGGGCAGAGTCGATTTCGGCGCGGCTTTCAGCGATCCAGTGCTGGACGGCCTGCTGAGACCCGAGCGGCCGGTTGGGTGCAACCATTCGCCGGGCGGCGCGTTCACACATCAAATCGAAGGAGCGTTCGCAGATCCCCAGCCAGCGCATGCAGTGGTGAATGCGCCCAGGTCCGAGCCGCTCCTGCGCGATCAGGAACCCGAAGCCTTCTTGACCGAGCAGATTGTTCGCGGGCACCCGGCAATCTTCGTACGCAACCTCGGAGTGACTTTGCCAGCCGTAGCCCACGTCGCCCATGATCGAGAGGCGCCGAATGTGGTGGAACCCAGGATTGCTGGTGGGAACGATGATCTGGCTCGCTCGCATGTGTGGCGCAGCGTCCGGGTTGGTCACGGCCATGACGATTGCGAAATCGGCCAGATGTCCTCCGGTCGTGAACCACTTGCGCCCGTTGATGACGAGATCGTCGCCGTCGCGAACCGCGGTCGTCTCCATCCAGGTGGGATTGGACCCCGCGCGATCGGGTTCCGTCATCGAGAAACAGCTCCGAATCTTCCCGGCAGCCAGCGGGCGTAGCCAGTTCTCTTTCTGCTCGTCGGTGCCGAACTTGTGCAGGATCTCCATGTTGCCTGCGTCCGGGGCCTGACAGCCGAATATGTAGTGGCCGAGTGGGCTCCTGCCGAGCAGCTCGCTCATGTGCGCGTGCGGCAGGAAGTCGAGTCCCATGCCTCCGTACTCGGTCGGCATTTGCGGCGCCCACAGCCCCGCAGCCTTGCATCGCTCGCGTGCTTCGTTTGCCGCCGGAAGGACCTCTTCGAATGACTGGCGCGCGCTCGCTTCGAGCGGGTAGACCTCGGCCTCCATGAGCTCTTGGGCTCTGCTGAGAAGGTCCTCGAGCTCGGGCGGTGTACTGAAGTCCATTGATAGCCTCCGGATTGGGTTGAGCATGATAGGCTCCGCACCTTCCGAAAGCGAGGACGTATGCTGCCGGTGCCCCCGAAAAATACTGGACCCGTTCGAGATGCACACCGCTTCGACGAGGCGCGGCTCGATGCCTGGATGAGCGACAACGTGGAGGGCTATTCCGGCTCGCTTCAAGTCGCTCAGTTCAAGGGCGGGCAATCGAATCCGACCTACTGGCTCGCGGATCGCGAGCGTCAGTACGCATTGAGGAAGAAGCCACCAGGCAAGCTCCTGCAATCCGCGCATGCAGTCGACCGTGAGTACCGAGTGATGCGCGCATTGGGCGAAACCGATGTGCCGACTGCGAAGATGTACGCGCTTTGCGAAGACGACTCGGTGATCGGGACCTCGTTCTTCGTGATGGAGTACGTTGCGGGCCGTATCTTCTGGAACGTCCAACTTCCGGATCTCGATCCCGAGGAGCGGCGCGCAATCTACGAAGAGCTGGCCCGTGTCTTGGCTGCAATTCACAGCGTGAACCTCGACGCCGTGGGGCTCTCCGACTACGGCCGGCCCGACGCATACGTGGCGCGGCAGGTCAAACGCTGGACGAAGCAGTACCTCGCTTCACAGACGGCCAACGTAGAGCCGATGAATACGTTGATCGAATGGTTGCCGGCCAATATCCCGGACGATGAAGCGACTGCGCTGGTGCACGGGGATTATCGGCTCGACAATCTAATTTTCCATCCGACCGAGCCTCGAGCGCTCGCCGTGATCGACTGGGAGCTCTCGACGCTGGGCCATCCTCTCTCGGACCTGGCCTACACCTGCATGCTGTACGACGTGATGCTTCCGAAGATCGGCGGTCTGGCAGGCGTGAGCTTTCAGAAGACCGGCATCCCGCCCGAGGAAGCATTCGTCGCGCGTTACTGCGAGCTCGTGGGGCGCGACGGCGTCCCGGACTTGAACTACTACAAGGCGTTTTCGATCTTCCGCTTGGCTGCCATCGCGCAAGGCGTGTACAAGCGAAGCCTGGACGGGAACGCCAGCTCCACGGAGGCGGCGATGTTTGGCGCCGCGGTTCCGCATCTCGCGGGCATCGGCTGTAGACTGGCAGGAATCGGATAGGGCGATGATCGAGCGAATCGTATTGTTCAAGTTGAAAGACGAGTACTGCAACGATGCAGCGCGTGCCGAATTTGCGGAACGAACCCAGGCAGACCTGAGCGGCCTCGACAACGTACAAAGTGTGACAGTCGGTATTCCCGCAGATGAAGCATCCGAAGCAAGCTGGGACATCAGCATCGTAATCCGTTTCGCCAACATGCAAGACGTGCAGCGATACATCAGCGACCCGGCGCACCGCGCCTACGTGGATCAGTACGCCACGCCTCGTATCCAAGTTCGCAAAGCTTGGAACTTCCGAATCGCATGAAGGGTCAGACCCCTTTTCAGAGGGCTTAATCGCTCTCTTCGACTGACTGATGGGGCTCGGTCGCACGGGGGCTGCCGGTCTGCTAGCTTCGCCGCGCAACGATGATTCCACGATACACCCCTGCAGAATTCCAAGCCCTCTGGTCACAAAAACGCAAGTACGAGGCTTGGTTCGATGTCGAGATCGCCGGCTGCCGAGCCATGGAGAACGCTGGAATCGTTCCCAAAGGGACCGCGGACAAGGTCGGCGCATTTCGAGCGCAGCTCGACGCCGATGCGATTGACGAAATCGAGAAGGTGACGCGACACGACGTGATCGCATTTCTCACGCATGTCGAGGGGCTCGCCGGGGAACCTGCGCGTTGGCTTCACCGGGGCATGACCTCATCCGACGTGCTCGACTCTTCATTGGCTCTGCTCTTGGTGGAAGCGACCGACGGGCTCTTGGTTCGATTGGACGCCGTGCTCGAAGCCATGCGTGGGCGCGTCGAGGAACATCGGCGAACACCTGCCATCGGTCGCTCGCATGGCATTCACGCCGAGCCCGTCACTTTCGGGTTGATCTTGGCGGGACACTACGCAGAGCTCGCGCGAGGCCGGCAGCGTCTGCTGGTGGCCCGCGAGGAGATCGCGGTCGGGAAGATTGCCGGCGCCGTGGGCACCTACGCACATCTCACGCCGGCGATCGAGGCGGAGGCACTATCGTCGCTCGGGTTGAGGCCCGAAACCGCAGCCACGCAGGTCGTCGCTCGCGATCGTCACGCCGCCTACGTTGCTACGCTCGGGATCATCGCTGCCGGGATCGAGCGATTTTCGACGAACGTTCGTCACTGGCAGCGCACTGAAGTCGGCGAGGCGGAGGAGCATTTCAAGAAGGGCCAGAAGGGCTCGAGCGCCATGCCGCACAAACGAAACCCCGTACTGACCGAGAACCTATGTGGCTTGGGTCGCGTCGTCCGCGCTGCTGTGGTGCCCGGCCTCGAGAACGTTGCGCTCTGGCACGAGAGGGACATCAGCCATTCATCGGCGGAGCGCATGATGCTCCCCGACGCGACTTCTACCCTTGCTTTTATGCTGGAACGCATGCGTGCGGTGGTCGCCGATTTGGTCGTCTACCCGGAGCGGCTGCGACAGAACCTGGATCAGACCGGAGGTCTCTGGGCCAGCGAGGGGATCCTCTTGGCGCTGGTGGGGCAAGGGCTCGGCCGCCAGGATGCGTATGTTCACGTTCAGCGGAACGCGATGAAAGCATTCGAAGGAGAGGGCGATTTCCGTACCAACCTTCGAGAAGACGCGGAGATTGGGAAGTATCTCTCGTCCGACGACATCGATCACGAGTTCGACTTGAACCATGCGCTCGCGCACGTAGACACGATTATCGATCGTGTGCTGAAAGGAGATTGAGATGACGATCTCGGCAGAGGCGTTGCGAGAAGGACTCGCCAAGACGCTAGATGGAACGAACTTCGAGACGCTTGGTCACAAGTACGAAGGCAAGGTACGAGACTGCTATACGGCCGACGGCAAGCGCTACATCGTCGTCACCGACCGAATTAGTGCCTTCGACCGCGTGCTGGGAACACTTCCCTACAAAGGGCAGGTGCTCAACGGCCTCGCCGCTTGGTGGTTCGAGGAAACCAAAGGGATCGTTCCGAATCACGTCATCGACGTTCCGGACCCCAACGTCATGGTCGGAATCGAGTGCGAGCCCTTGCCGGTCGAGATGGTCGTGCGCGCTTACATCACTGGCGTTACGTCGACGAGCATCTGGACTCACTATGAAAAGGGCACGCGCGTTTTTTGCGGCCACGAGCTACCGGATGGCTTGAAGAAGCATCAGAAGCTGCCCGACCCCATCCTGACGCCGAGCACCAAGGCCGAGAAGGGCGATCACGATGTATCCGTGTCGCGCGAAGAGATCCTCGCGATGGGCCGGATCAGCGAGGAAGACTTCGATGAAGCAGCGAGCTTTGCGATGGCTTTGTTCGCGCACGGTCAGAAGATTTGCGCCGAGCGCGGTTTGATTCTCGTCGACACGAAGTACGAGTTTGGAAAGACGCCCGAGGGAAAGATCGTCATCATAGACGAGATTCACACCCCGGATTCCTCGCGGTTTTGGTACGCGAATAGCTATCCGCAGCGTTTCGAGGCGGGGGAGGACCCGGAAAGCTTCGACAAGGAGTACGTGCGCCGCTGGCTCGCAAGCAACGGTTACAGGGGCGATGGTCCGATTCCCACGATTCCGGACGAGGTGCGCGTCGAGGCGTCACGCCGGTACATTCAGGCTTGCGACGAGATCCGTGGCACGGCGTTCGAGCCCGACACCAGCGATCCGTTACCTCGTATCGCAAAGAACCTGGGCCTGGAGGGAGCATGAAAGCGAACATCTTCGTTACACTCAAGCGCGAGGTGCTGGATCCGCAGGGCGACGCCGTCCGTCGTTCGCTCAGCTCCCTTGGCTTCGAAGAGGTCAAGTCTGCACGCGTCGGTAAGCTCATCGAGCTGGAGCTCCGCGGTAGCGACAAAGCGTCTGCGGAGTCCCACATTCAGTCCATGTGCGAGAAGCTCCTGGCTAACCCCGTGATCGAGGACTTCCACTACGAGATTCTCGACTAGTTGGCATGACGCATCTCGGCCTGCCGGACTTGCGAGCTCAGCTCCAGGGGAGGACTCCTCGGGAGCTCGCAGAGCACGAAAAGTGGGCTGCCGTGGCGATGTTGCTCCGCGACGGAGAACGAGGCCCGGAGGTGTTCTTCATACGGCGGGCCGAGCATCCCAACGATCCCTGGTCGGGGCACATGGCGTTTCCCGGCGGCCGTCAGGACGAGTGCGATGCCACCCTGTTGCATACCGCGATGCGTGAGACGCACGAGGAAGTAGGCTTGGATCTGTCGAGCGGCGCGGAGCACATCGGGCAGCTCGACGACCTGCAGGCCATTGCACGTGGCAAGCCGCAGGAGACCGTCATCCGCCCCTTCGTCTTCGAGGTACATCGCGAATGGCCACTCCGCGTCGAAGAGCGGGAGGTCGCTGAGGCCCTTTGGACCCCGCTGCTGCCGCTCTATCGCGGCGAGGTCGACACGATCAGGCCATACCAGTGGCATGGAACCCAAATCGACTTCCCGGCCTATGACGTCGAAGGCCGCATCGTCTGGGGGCTCACGTATCAAATGCTCCGCTCTTTCTTCCGCATTCTGGGCTAGCCAGCAACCGTCCGGGTGCTAGGTTCGACTCCAAGCATGCCTGAAGCCGATCCCAATCGCCTGGTCCACTGCATCAAGCTCGATCGAGAGCTTCCCGGTCTCGCAAAGCCGCCATTTCCGAACGAGCTCGGCCAGCTCGTCTTCGAAAAGGTCTCGAAAGAGGGCTGGGATCTTTGGCTCAAAGAGAGCGTGCGCTACATCAATACCTATCGCGTCGACCTTTCCTCGCGGGAGGGCTCCGAGTTCATGATCAAGCAGCTCCGAATCTGGATGGGGCTCGAAGAAGGCGACCTAGCCGCAACCGCCTGGACGCCGCCCAGCGAATAGCCGGCGCCGCTTCGTCTCGCTACCGGAAGTTCTGCACGGACCAGAAACGCCCGTCCGGGGTTTCGTAGAAGCCGCAGGCGACCATCGAATACGAGGGATTCGTCATGTTGATGTAGTGGCCGTGCTCTGAGTACGGTTCACCGGGGCCCTCGTCCCACATCGATTGCAGGCAACCGGTGATCACATGCTCCGTAGAGCTCCAACCGGGGCACTCGTTCTGGGCCCAGCCGCTCGGTGAGCAGATCTCGTCGCGGAAACCAGAATGCGCGCTCCTCGTGCTGTCATATTGCGAATGCTGATCCGCACAGCCTTCGGCTTCGTTCCAACGCTGAAGGGGCGGCAGGCATTGGCACTCCCAGCGAAGTTGGTTGATTCGGGTGACGCAGTCGGCGTACGCGTCGCCCGAGCCTTCGAGCGGATCGGGTCGGCAGTTTGCCACCGGCGCGTTGAGCGGCCCGTTGCTGCATTCGGCCGTGAACCTCGGGTCGCCAGAGGTCCCGGTGGTTCCTCCAACACCCTGCGGGTCCAAGAAGTCGCCGCAGCCCAGGGCCAAAACGACAAAGGTCAATGCTGTGGTCTTTGCTCCGCGCATGGAGTGCCCCCTCAATCGAAGTTCTGAACGCCCCAGACGCTTCCGGTGGGCGTGGTGAAGAATCCGCATGCGACCTGTGTGTAAGTCGTCGACGCCATGCTTTCGTAGTGCCCGTTCACGGTGTCCGGGTTTCCGTCCTCTGGCCCCTCGTCCCACATCGCCTGTAGGCAGCCGGTGATCACTTGCTGATTCGACGGCCATCCCGGGCACTCGTTTTGCGCACGTGCGCCGCTGCCGCAGGGGATGTCGTAGAAGCTCGCGTGTACGCCGTTGACACTGTCGTACTCTGCATTGCTGTCTGTGCAGCTCTCCCCGTCGACCCAGCGGGCGAGCGGAGGAAGACACTGACACTCCCAGCGAAATTGATTGATGCGCGCAACGCAGTCGGCGTGCGCGTCTCCCGTGCTCGGCAAAGGCTCAGGACTGCAATTCGGGATCGGTTCGAGCAGTGCGCCACCGGCGCAAACGCCGGGGTCTCCCCCGGTGCCTCCGGTGCCCCCGGTGCCTCCGGTGCCTCCGGTGCCC
>DASRZF010000158.1:0-6840 GCA_035686645.1 Polyangiales bacterium | reverse complement strand
GGCCTGCGGAGTCGTCGAAACGAGCTGCCTGTCGAAGGGCTGCGAGTGTGGCGTCGCCGTCAATGAAGCAAGCCTCATTCACTATCAGCGTAAGCTTGCCGAATGCCGCGGCCAGGAGAAGCTCGCCGTTTGTGATTTTGCATGCGAGACGCCTTTTGGGCGATGCTTCAAAGGAGCCTGCGTTCTCACGAGCGAGCCACCCGATCTCTTTCGAAGAGGGCGGAGCGTGCAAGCGCTATGCGAAGCCTCTCGCGGCACCTATGTCGGCTGCCCCGAATGCGCGCCGAACGAACGCTGCGAGTCCTGTTTGCCTTGCGAGTGTCCGTCTAGCCATCGATGGACGAAGAAGGGCTGTCGCGCTGTAGTTCAGACCGAGGCACGAGACATTCGAGTCGAAGTTCGCCCTGCCTCGCTCAGCTTCGAAGACAAGCTCAAGGCCCGCGTCCACAACGACTCGAAGCGCGAGATCTGGTTGAAGACGATCTGCGGGACCCCCTTCTACCGCGCAAGAAAGAAGGAAGACGCATGGGAGAAAGGCTACGAACCTTTTCATGCGGCCAAGTGCCGTGTTGGTTCCGTCGAGCTCCGCCCCGGCGCGAGCCGACCCTTCGTCGTGACCAATTTGGCGAAGTTCGAAGACCCATCCGGACAGAGCGCTAGTGCGGGCACATATCGCTTCGAGCTCACCTACACCGATGGCAACGAGAGCTTCCGATACAGCGCTCCCGTCTATTCGGCGGAATTCGACGTCGTCGCGAATCGCCCGCGCAAGTAGCGCACGATGTCTGCGCTTTCGGGCATCCAGCGATCTTTGCTGGCGCTCGTGCACCGCAGAACGGGAACGGTCGTTCGGCCCCGGGCTTCTCTGAGCTCACTACGGTAGGTTTCATTGATCCAAATGTCTCTGAGCTCGACCTCGATCTTCAGCTCGTCGATCACTCGAAGCACACGAACGCAAAACGGGCAGCTCGGCGTGTAGTAGAGAGCCAATGTTTCGTCGGGCTCGCAGGTGTATCTCTCGCAGAAGTATTTCGCGTAAGACCTCGGCCAAAGCTCGTCGGGAAACCGTGCCTGATGCTCGGCCTCCGCGTCGACGAGCGCCACGACGATTTCGGCCTTGCTGAGCTTCCCGCCCGTGAGCTTTGCGAGCGGATCCTGGATCCGGGCGGCGTACCAGAGTGCCCAGTCTTCATCCACCCCCTCGGTCGCTGCGAACGCCTCGTGGTGCGCGCGCGCGGTTTCTTCGAAGAGCAACGCCAGCGAATCAAGCACCGAACGCTCAGTCATCGTCGACTTCCAGGAAGCAAACGCTGAACCAATCGCGCGCGTCGCTCCAGTGCTTCGTCAGCCGGAAGCCCGCTGAACGAGCCATGTCTTCGAATTGGGAGAGGTCGTACTTGTGAGAGTGTTCGGTCACGATGTGTTCACCCGCCTGCAGCGAGAAGCTCGATGTTCCGACTCGAACCGACTGCTCGACTTCGCTGATCAGCCGCATCTCGATTCGACCCTCGTGTTCGAGAAAGGGCGCGTGGTGCCGGAATTTACCGAGATCGAAATTGGCACCGCTTTCATTGAGGCGTCGGAGTATGTTGAGGTTGAATGCTGCGGTGACGCCGAGCGAATCGTTGTACGCATTCTCGATGACTTCGGTGTCTTTTCGCCTGTCGATGCCGACGAGCAGTCCGCCGCCGCGCCCCACCAGCTCCGCAACGCGTCCAAGAAAAGAGATGGCCTCGGGGTGGGTGAAGTTCCCAATGGTGCTTCCAGGAAAGAAAGCGACGGTGCGAGCGCTCGGTCGGTTCGGACGGGGAAGACGCAGAGCCTGAGTGTAGTCCGCACAGACCGCGATGACTTCCATGTCGTCGTATCGGTCGGCGAGCTGGTATGCAGAGGCCTCGAGCGCAGCCCTGCTGATGTCGACCAGCACGACACCCGTCGGCTCGATCAATGCATCGAGGAGCTTTTGGGTCTTGAGCCCTACCCCGGATCCGAACTCCACCAAGGTGGCATGCCCGCCGATCGCTTCCGCCATCTCATGGACAGAAGCGTTCATGATCCCCAGCTCGGTGCGGGTCGGATAATACTCCGGAAGCTCGGTTATCGCCTCGAAGAGCCGCGCCCCAAGTGCATCGTAGAAGTATTTGCAGGGAAGCTTCTTCTGGTTCCGGCGGAGCCCATCGGTGGCCTCGGCCCTGATGTCACCCAAGTCAGGGTGAAGGTCGACGATGCGAACGCGCTCCTCGGTGCTTCGTGGATCAAATGCAATCATCGAATCAGCCGCCGTCCCGAGCCAGTCTGATGCCGCTGAATTGCCAGCGAGCCTCAGGAGGAAAGAAGTTTCGGTAGGTACGGCGTGAGTGGCCGACCGGGGTTACAGAGCTGCTGCCTCGCAAGACGTACTGGCCGCACATGAACTTCCCGTTGTACTCGCCGAGCGCGCCCTCGGCCGTGCGATATCTCGGATAAGCGGAGTAGCTGGAGCTCGTCCATTGCCAGGCGGCGCCATAGGGGCTTGGAGTCGTTGGATGCACCAGCGGCTCCCGTCCGCAGAGAGGTGCTGGCTCAGGGTCGGAGTTTGCGGCCTCACACTCCTGCTCCGTCGGGAGGCGAGAACCGGACCATCGCGCGTAGGCATCCGCTTCGTAGTAACTGACGTGCACCACGGGCTCTTCTTGGCGAACCTCCCGTCGGCCTCGGAGCGTGAACGTGCTCCACGAACCTTGATCCCTTCGCCAATATCGAGGCGCTTGCCAGCCGTGCTTCTGCACGGTGTCCCAACCAGCACTGAGCCAGAGCTCGGGTCGCTCGTATCCGCCATCGTCGATGAACGCGAGGTACTCGGCATTCGTCACGAGGCGCTGCCCGAGCTCGAAGCTTCGAAGAAGCACTTCGTGAACCGGGCCTTCGTTGTCGAAATGAAATCGACTCGGGCCGCAGCCGATGGAAACGACACCGCCCTCGTTACTCTGCCATCGCATCGGAGGTGGGGAAGACCTGACCCCCGAGTCGGGAGCTCGATCGATGTAACTCGGTTCCAAGGGATTGCAGGAAAACAGATCCTTGATGTCGGTCAGGATCAACTCCTGGTGCTGCTGTTCGTGATGCAGGCCAACCTCGACGCGACGCAGGAGCTCCGCGCTGGGCTCCGCGGCAAGCAAATCGAGCACCGCGGCATCCACGCGCTGACGATATGCGCTCACGTCGTCGGCGCTTGGCCTGCTCAGAAGCCCGCGTGACGGCCTATGGTATTGAGCGCCGACCGTATTGTAGTAACTGTTGAACAAAACTGCGTACGCGCTTGGCGACAACCCATCGATCCCTGCGGCCCCCAAGACGAAGGTCTCGTAGAACCAGGTCGTATGCGCGCGATGCCACTTCGTGGGGCTCGCGTCTGCCATGCTCTGAACGCACTGATCCTCATCGGAGAGCGGCGCAGCGAGAGCTTCGGTTTGCGCACGCACCCGGCTGAAATCGCTGGCAAGTCGATCGTGCGTCATCTGACCTTCCATAGGTACCGCCTAGAACGGGTCAAGAGCGTTCGTGTTACCAAAAAAGAGGCCGCGCGTCACTCCCATGCTATTGTTTTGACTTGGGGAATGGCGGCCTGACCGCCACCCGAATCAAGATGAGACTAGGGATCATGCAGCCGTATTTCGCGCCGGCGCTTGGCTATTTCGACCTAATCTCGTTGTGCGACAAATGGGTGGTTTTCGATGTCGCAGACTACCGCCCCAAGAGCTGGATGGTGAGGAATAGAATTCTCCATCCGACTTCCGGCTGGCAGTACATCAAAGCCCAGACGGGCAAAGTGAGCCGCGGAACGCCGATCCGGGACGTCCGGCTCGTCGCCAACCGGGAATGGCGCGACCTCATCATTTGGCAGCTGGAACACTACCGGAGAAGAGCGCCATTTTTCGAGGACACGCGCCGCCTCGTGGAGCACAGTCTCGACTCGGATACGAGCTCCTTGGCGCAGCTGTCCGTTCGGATCCTGTCCGAGTTTTGCGCCCGCCTCGAGATCGATTTCTCCCCGTTGTTCTTTTCCGAGATGGATTTACCCATCGGTCCTATTGCGGGCCCTGGCGATTGGGCACTGAGAATCAGCGAGGCGATGGGCGCCACTGAATATGTAAATCCACCAGGAGGACGAGATCTATTTGACGCGCAGGCCTTCGCGGATGCCGGAATCAAACTCAGCATTCGAGAGTTCGAGGACCTCGGTTACGAACCCCGCGGGTACGAGCACGTTCCGATGCTCTCGATCGTAGATGTCATGATGTGGAACTCACCGGAGAGGGTTATCGAGCATCTTTCGCGCGAACGCAGGAAGTTCGAATCGGCCGAGCCATGAGCATCGAAAAAGAGCCTTCCGATGCAGAGAACTTCGTCCGCCATAGGCAATTCTGCACTCGCGCGCGAGACGGCTTCACACACCTTCTTCGTCAAACCTGGCCGGGAGGAAAGTCCAGGATTCTGCTCCCTGCGTACATCGGCCATTCCCCACTCGAGGGCTCGGGGATCTTCGACCCTCTCATCGCACTCGGGATCCCGTACGGGTTCTATGCGATCGACCACGCTCTCCATTTCGACTTGGCCAGCCTCGAACGCGAATTGGCGAGGCAAGATGTATTCGGCGTTCTCGCGATCCACTATTTCGGAAGTCGTCAACCCGAGCTTGGTGAAATGAAGAGACTCTGCGAACGGGGTGGTGTCATTCTCATCGAGGACTGTTGTCACTGCATCGAGCGACCAGGGCAACCCATCGGAGACACTGGCGATTATGCTCTCTATTCGATTCATAAGGTCCTTCCGTGCGAGGACGGAGGTATTTTGCAGCACGCCCGAAATGCTCCAGACCCCGGTGCTCTACCGGCTGAGCTCGTCTGTTCCGATTTGCCTGTGCGACTCTGGCGTGACGCAGCATTCCATGCGATTGCCGAACGACGCGTGAATAACTATCGACAGATGAGCACCGAGCTTCAGGGGCTGTCCGGGATAACTCCCTTCTGGGATCGACTCCAAGAGGGCGCGGTACCGCTGAACTTCCCTGTGCTAGTCGAGAGCGCCGACCGATTCGAGGTCTACAAGAGAATGCGCGCCATGGGTGTGGGCGTCGTCGCGCTCTACCACACCTTGGTCGCGGCGATCGAACCTGATCGATTCCCAGTCTCGCACGAGATTTCGCGGAAAATTCTCAACCTACCGATTCATCAGGACGTTGGGAGCGAAGACGTCTCGCGGATCGTGGCAACGCTCAGTAATGCTCTCAAATCCAGTTAGTCAATGATGAGGACTCAGGGGTCATGATCGACTGGCGCCACTATTGGGAAGATTTCCCGCAGAAGTTCGCCGAAGGGGATTTCTGCCGCCAAGTCGGGCGGACGGCCAACGGCGGGATACCCACGCCCGCTCGCGAGCTGAACGTCGTCATCGACGAGATCGTGGAGCTGTTGGACCTCGTGCCGGGAGACCGTCTATTGGATCTCTGCTGCGGAAACGGACTGCTGACGGTACGGCTCGCGCAAGTATGCACGAACGTGGTTGGCGTCGATTTCTCCAACCCGATGATCCAAATCGCACGCGAACACCACTCGGCCCCCAATGCAGAATACGTCGAGGGATCCGTGCTCGATCTCGATCAAATCCTGGACACGGCTGCGTTCGACAAGATGTGCATGGTCGAATCGCTGGCCTACTTCGATCCTGGACAGCTGTCACGAATCCTTCGTGGACTGTCGTCGGTGGCTGCGGCGCGCGCTACCATTCTGTTCTCGGGGGTATTGGACGATGACGCGAAGTGGAGCTTCTTTGACACCGCGGAGCGGCGAGCGGTCTATGAGCAGCAGCGGAGAGAAGGAAGAGAGATCATGGGTCGATGGTGGACTCGATCTGAAATTGCATGGGCTGCGGCCGAAAACGGTTTTCAAGCCAAGATCTTGCCGCAGAGCCCGCGCCTGAACACGGCACACTACAGGTTCAACGTGCTCATGGAACGAGGATAGCCCTGTGTACTCCCGAGTGGCGGCGATTACGGGTATGCCCCGTTCCGGCACCAGCTGGATCGGTCAGATCGTCGATAGCAGCCCAGATGTTCAATACCGGATGTCCCCACTGTTCTCCTATGAATTCAAGAACCAGATTCGAGAGGGGGCCACACGCGAAGATTGGGAGAGGGTTCTAAGAGGGTCGTACGTTTCTCAGAACGATTTCATGAGCCAGACGATCAGGCGAAAAGCCGGCGAGTACCCCACCTTTGGACTGAAGAACGCGAACCCGAGCCTACTGGTCATCAAGTACAACAGGTTTCAGAACCTAACCGAGGAGATGCTCGAGCTGCTCCCCGAACTCAAGATGTTGGCAATCGTTCGACATCCCTGTGGAGCGATTCACTCCTGGCTGACGGCACCCAAGGAATTTCCGCCCGAAGCCGATCCGCTCGAACACTGGCGCTCCGGAGCGGCCAAGAAATCTGGATATGGGGATTTCTTCGGGTTCGACGACTGGTGCTGGGTGACGCGCCTGCACCTGCGCCTCGCCCGCGAGCGCCCGGACCAATTCCGGCTGGTTCGTTACGAGCAGTTCGTAGACGACGCAGAGCGGCAGACCGCCGCTCTGTTCGACTGGCTCGAGCTCGAGTACTCCGAACAGACTGCAGATTTTCTGCGCGAGTCGCAAACCTCGGCGGTTTCTGGCGACTACTCGGTCTTTCGCGCACCATCCGTCAAGGACCGCTGGCGGTCCGAGCTTCAACCAGCGATCCGTGACGCGATACTTTCAGAGCTGGGCGGAACGGATCTCGCGGATCTGCTTAGATGACCCCTGAACCGGAATACTGGGAAA
>DASRZF010000157.1:0-16223 GCA_035686645.1 Polyangiales bacterium | reverse complement strand
TGGTCTCGTCGGAGAGCGCGATCTTGTCCGCGCTCGAGAAGGCGTATGCACAGCCAGAGATATCTTACGAAGACATCATGGAGGGCTTCGACGAGTCGGAGATCGAAGTCGCTACCAGCGATGACGATGAGAATCTACTCGACCTCGAGAGGGCCAGCGAGGACGCGCCCGTCATCAGACTATGCAACGCGATTCTGTTGAACGCGATCAAGCAAGGGGCTTCCGACATTCACGTCGAACCCTACGAGCGCGTCCTTCGCGTCCGATACCGTGTGGATGGGGTGCTTCACGAGGAGATGACGCCGCCCATCAAGCTGAAGAACGCCATCGCCTCGCGTTTGAAGATCATGTCCTCACTCGACATTGCAGAGCGCCGCTTGCCGCAAGATGGCCGTATCAAGCTCAAGCTCGGCAAGGGCCGCGAGATGGACTACCGAGTTTCGTCGGTACCCACACTCTGGGGCGAGAAGATCGTTCTCCGTCTTCTCGACAAGTCGAACTTGCAGCTCGACATGACCAAGCTCGGATTCGAGCAGAAGCCTCTGTCGGATTTCAGGGATGCGATTCACCAGCCATACGGCATGGTGCTGGTCACCGGGCCGACGGGTTCCGGCAAGACGACGACACTCTACTCCGCCATGTCGGATCTGAACGAAGTCGGGACGAACATCAGCACTGCCGAGGATCCGATCGAGTTCAACTTGATGGGCATCAATCAGGTGCAGATGCACGAAGACATCGGATTGAATTTCGCCGCGGCGCTGAGGTCGTTTCTGCGTCAGGACCCCGACATCATCATGGTCGGTGAGATTCGAGACTTCGAAACGGCCGAAATCGCGGTCAAGGCGGCGTTGACGGGTCACTTGGTCTTATCGACCTTGCACACCAACGACGCGCCGAGCACCGTCACGCGTCTGCTCAACATGGGCGTGGAGCCGTTCCTCGTGACCGCATCGGTGAACCTCGTGCTCGCCCAACGGCTTGCCCGCAAGATCTGCGAAGAGTGCAAGGTTCAGGTGCCAACTGACGAGCAGGTCCTGATCGACGTGGGCTTCAAAGACGGCGAGATTGCCGACGCGGTGGCCTTCCGAGGGACTGGATGCAGAGTCTGCAACGACACCGGCTACAAGGGACGAGTCGCGCTCTACGAGGTGATGCCGTTCCGGGATCGCCTCCGCGAGATCGTCCTCCAAGGCGGATCGACGGCCGAGGTGAAAGACGAAATGATTCGGGACGGCGTCGCCACCCTTCGCAGGGCGGGCCTCAACAAAGTCCTTCAGGGGGTCACGACGATCGACGAGATCGTCCGGGTGACCGCGGCCGACAACTGAGCCCGCGCTGGTAGCCGCGTTTCTTGGAGCGTTTGTCAACCTCGTTGACCCTCCTGGCCGCTTCGGTGCGATCGTCTATGGCCGGATAGGCTGCGCTATTAATCGTTGTTCGTCGGGGATTTGGACTGCAAACCTAGAAAGAATATGACATCTCATGGCACTACGTTGCACGTCACTGATTGTCATGCAGCGGGACCGGTGGTAGATCCGATCGCATGCGCATCAGCAATAGTTTCTCCGAAGGCGAGATTCAGGTTCTCGAATTCATCCTCCAGACCCTCCTGCGTGGCGGCACCCCCTCGATGGCGACGCGCAACAAGGACTTCGCGTCGGTCTACCGCAAGGTGATGACGATGAAGAAGCGCGTCGAAGACAAGAAGACGCATGAGAAGCTGTCTTCTTCTGTCGGTACCGTCGCAGCCGCGGACGACGACGATCTTCAGCGCAAGGCCGGCTGACCGGGTTGACTGGTTTGGGTCCGTCACGTAAGCGCGGACCGCTATGTTGAACCAGCTGATCGTCCTTCGGGGCGGACGCGTTCTCGACCCGGCATGCGGGCTCGACACGATCGCGGACGTCGTCATCGAGGCAGGCCGGATCAAGAGCGTGGGCCGCGACGCGGGAGCCGCATATGAGGCTGGCGATGATGTGCGGATCGTAGACGCCTCAGGGCGTTGGGTATGCCCTGGCTTCGTCGACCTTCACGTGCATCTGCGCGAGCCGGGGCAGGAATACAAAGAGGACATTGGGTCGGGTTTGGATGCGGCCGCTGCAGGGGGGTTCACTGCGGTTTGTCCAATGCCGAACACCAAGCCGGCGAACGATACCCGTGCGATCACCGAGATGATGCTCGCGCGCGCCCAGCAGCACGGCGGAACACGCTTGTTGCCCTTTGGCGCCGTCACCAAGGGACAGCGGGGATCCGAGCTCACCGAGATGGCCGACCTGCGTGACGCGGGCGCCATCGGCGTCAGCGACGACGGCCGTTGCGTCATGAATGCGGCCGTCATGCGTCACGCCATGGAGTACGCGCGCACCTTCGATATGCTGGTGAGCCAGCATTGTGAGGATCACGATCTCACCGAGGGCGCTCAGATGCACGAGGGCGCGCGCTCTACGCAACTCGGGCTGCGAGGCTGGCCGCGCGCAGCCGAGGACATCATCGTCGCACGGGATCTGATCCTGGCCGAGACCACCGGCGCGCGATACCACGTGGCCCACATATCGAGCTTTGGAGCGGTTCGACTCATCCGTGAGGCCAAGTCCCGAGGCCTGCGTGTCTCCGCCGAGGTCACGCCTCACCATCTGCTTTTCACCGATGAAGCACTTCTCGGTTACGACACTTATTGCAAGGTCAACCCTCCCCTCCGCGAGCTCGAGGATCGCGAGTCGCTTCGAGAGGCGTTGGCCGACGGCACGATCGATTGTATCGCCACCGATCATGCCCCTCACACGGATCTCGAGAAGGATTGCGAGTTCGAGGCCGCCTCGGTGGGCATCAACGGCCTCGAATCGGCGATCGGGTCGATGTTCCAACTGGTCCGCGATGGCGTGCTCAAGCCCCTCCGCTTCGTCGAGGTGCTGTCGACGGCGCCTGCACGCTTGATACCCGATTTTGAAGGAGGCTCGCTTCGAGAGGGGCGTCCGGCGGACGTCACACTCCTCGATCCGGAAACTCAATGGATTCTCGACAAAGAAGCGCTACGCTCCAAATCGCACAACACGCCGATGCTCGATTGTGAGCTGACTGGCAGGCCCATCATGACGATTGTTGCGGGCAAAGTCGTGCACGAGCTCTGAACATGACCGAAGTAGCACACCTCGTACTCGCAGATGGAACCCGATTCTCGGGGACCCGCTTTGGTGCCGAAGGCGCCACCACGGGCGAAGCCGTGTTCACCACGGGAATGACCGGCTATGAAGAGGTGCTCACCGACCCCTCGTACTGCGGTCAGATCGTCACGATGACGGCACCGCAAATCGGAAACACCGGCATCAATCTCGAAGACGGCGAAGCCAAACGACCTGCCCTCAGGGGATTCGTCGTCCGCGAATTGTCCGCAGTGGAGAGCAACTGGCGCACCAAGGAGTCACTCGACGCTTACCTTCGACGGCAAGGGATCGTCGGGATCAGCGGAGTCGATACTCGAACGCTGACTCGGCACATCCGCGACCATGGTGCGCAGCTCGCTGCGTTGGGCACGGAAGACCCAGCCACACTCCATGATCGCGCAAAGGCCGCAACCCCGATGACCGGTCTCGATCTCACGGGCGAGGTGACCACCGCCAAAACCTATTCATGGACCGAGGGGAGCGGAGTCTGGTCGCAGCAGCGTGAGGGCGGGCGACCGTGGCATGTCGTGGCGATGGACTTCGGAGTGAAGCTCAACATCCTGCGCTGTTTAGTCGACGAGGGATGCAAGGTAACCGTCGTGCCCGCAACGGCGACCGCGGAAGAGGTGCTCGCGCTCGATCCGGACGGCGTGTTTCTGTCGAACGGCCCCGGCGACCCGGCCGCTGTCACCGCTGGGATCGGGACCGTGCGGGCGCTTCTGGGCCAGCGTCCCATTTTTGGCATCTGCCTCGGCCACCAGTTGATGAGCCTCGCGCTCGGTGGCGAGAGCTACAAACTGAAGTTCGGACATCGCGGGCTCAACCAGCCGGTCAAAGATCTCAAGACGGGGCGCGTCGAGGTCACCACCCAGAACCACGGATTCTGCGTCGATGTCGACTCACTCAAGAACAAGTGTGAAGTGACCCATCTGCACTTGAACGACGGCACCTGCGAAGGGATCGAACACCTCGAAACCGGGGCCTTCAGCGTTCAGTATCACCCTGAGGCGGCCGCTGGTCCACACGACTCGCGCTACCTCTTCCGGCGCTTCACAGATGCCATCGCCCGAGCACGCAGCTGATCTCGAGCGCCTGCTCTCCCGCGCCGCAGAGGAGTGCGATGCGCGGGAGGGGATCTGGTTCGGTAACGGCTCGCCTCAGGTCCTGAGGCTCGCGCTGGAAGCGCACGGCACCGGAACGGGTACGGAGCCTGCCGAGATCGCATTCGTGGAGGTGCGCGCGGTGACGACGAGAGGCCGCGCGGCGACCGATGCCGTTCCCTCGGACTTGAGCTGCCCGGTCGTCGGTCTCAGCCTCTCCACGCTGGACGAGCTCAGCTCGCTGTTCCGCACGGAAGTCGAAGGAGGGGTTCAGCTTAGCCGGCTCATCTGCCCGGTCGCGGTCTTCGATTTCGGCCCGAATGGCGTTCGTGTGCGTGAAGTTCGCCATGGCCTTACCGCCGCTGACCTTCAGCAGCGGCTCGCCACCCCGCTCTACTGCGGGCCCGACTTGAAAGAGCTCGGCAGCCACTGAGAGCGGCTAAGCCCTTTTCATCTCTCGCCGAATCACCTGCCCCGTGTGGCTTCGGGCTCGTTTGGCGATGGTTTCGGGCGTGCCCTGGGCCACCACACGACCTCCGTGGATTCCGCCCTCGGGTCCGAGGTCCACGATCCAGTCGGCTGCGAGCATCACGTCCGGATGGTGCTCGATGACCGCAACGGTGTCGCCTCGATCGACCAGTCGGTTGAGGACGCCGAGGAGGCGGTTCACGTCATCACGGTGAAGACCAGTGGTCGGCTCATCCATCACGTAGAGTGTGGGGCCCGTGTTGAGCCCGGCTGCGAGCTCCGAAACCAGCTTGATGCGCTGGGCTTCGCCGCCACTCAAGGTGTTCGACGCTTGACCCAGGTGCAGATATCCGAGGCCCAGCTCGTCGAGTAGCTGCAAAGGCTGACGGATGGTTCGCACTGGGGAGAAGACCTCGACCGCTTCGGCGACCTCGAGCTCCAGGATCTCTCCAGCATTGAGACCCTGCCATCTGACCGAGAGCGTCTCCGGTGTGAACCGCATTCCGTTGCAGCTTTCGCAGGGCACGTCGACATCGGGCAGGAAGGCCATCTCGACGTGGATCGCCCCCTGCCCCTTGCATTCCGGGCAGCGGCCCTCTTCGACGTTGAACGAGAAGCGACTCGCCGTATATCCTCGGGCGCGCGCCTCGGGGGTGCCTGCAAGGAACTGACGCACCGTGTTCCAGATCCCGATGTAAGTAGCGGGTACGGAGCGCGGGGTTCGGCCAATCGGGCTCTGGTCGATTTCGATGGCGCGCTTCAAGGTCTCGAAGCCGCGAATCCGATCGTGCTGACCTGCCGCGATCTCGTTCACCATCCCGACGGCCTCCCGGGTCGCGCGCAGCAAGACCTCGCGAACCAGAGAGCTTTTGCCCGAACCGCTGACGCCAGTGACGGCAACCAAGCGCTCCAACGGGAAGCGTACGTCGACCCCACGTAAGTTGTGGTGCGTCACCCCGCCAAGCTCGAGCCAAGAGCAGTTTGCCGTTGGGCGGCGCTTTGCGGGGATCGTGGGCGGTCGCTCGAGGGCCGCGGCTGTCACCGATCCCTTCATCGCGCGCAGTGTGCCTTGGGCCACGATTCTGCCGCCGTGCTTGCCACCGCCCGGTCCTACGTCGATCACGTGATCTGCGGCGCGAATCGTATCCGCATCGTGCTCGACGACGAGCACGGAGTTGCCCCGTTCGACGAGCCCGCGCAAAGCGCCTAGCAGACGGCCGGTGTCCCGCGGGTGTAGCCCGATGGTGGGCTCGTCGAGCACGTACAGAACTCCGGTGAGCCCGCTTCCGAGCTGGGCCGCGAGTCGCACGCGCTGCATCTCGCCTCCGCTCAGGGTATTGGCCGCGCGGCCGAGGCCGAGATAGCCGAGACCGACCTCTTCGAGAAAGGAGAGCCGGCGAAGCGCTTCTTGTAGAGGCGTCTTTGCAATGGTTGCCTCGCGACCCTCGAGATCGATACCTCGAAGAGTTTCGATCGCCTCAGCGACGCTCTGATCGAAAAGAGCGGTGATCGACATCTCATCGACGGAAACGCCACGCGCCAGGGGGGAGAGTCGGGTCTGATCGCATTGATCGCAGAGGCGCCGCTCAACGGATTTCTTGCGCCGCCGCCCACGCCCCGTCTTCTGGACGATCTCGCCCTTTCCTTCGCAAGCGGGGCACTGCCCTTGCCGTGTGTTGAAGGAAAAAAATCGCGGATCGAGCTCTGGGTAGCCGCGACCGCAATTCGGGCAGGCGCGCTTGCTCGAAAGCTGCATTTCCTCGGTGCCCGCGATCGCCCACGCAGCGCCATCACCCACCTTCAACGCCTTCTCGAGAATGGGCAGCAGCTCGGGGCTCGATGCTTCGACGCGGCCCACGACGAGCTCGACGTCGTGTTCGGTGTACCGGTCGAGTTTCATCCCTGGTTCGAGCGGCTGCACCTTGCCGTCGATTCGGGCCTCGGTGAATCCGTCTTTCATCGCTTTCTTGAGCAGCTCGCGATGAATGCCTTTTCGACCGCGCACCACGGGCGCAAGCAAGGTCAGCTTGCGGGCAGCGAAGCGCCGGCCGAGGTCATGGGCCAGTTGCGATGCCGGTCGTGCGGAGATCGGAACCTCGCAATCCACACAATGGAGCACACCGATCCGTGCCCAAATCAAGCGCAGATAGTGCGAGACCTCGGTGACGGTGGCCACGGTGGAGTTCGCCCCTGCGCGCGTAAGCCGTTGCTCGAGTGAGACGCTAGGGGGCACGCCAAGCACCTGATCGACCGCCGGTCTCGGCAGCTGCGGCATGTACTGGCGGGCGTACGGCGAGAGCGTCTCCAAGTACCGTCGCTGACCTTCGGCAAACAAGACGTCGAACGCCAAAGTGCTCTTTCCGCTTCCGCTCGGTCCCGTGAGAACGACGAGCTGCTCGCGCGGAATGTGAACGGTGACGTTCTTGAGGTTGTGCTCGCGCGCACCGGCGATTCGGATCTCCTGAAGCGGTTTGGAGCTGGCCTTGCCGATCTTCCGGCTGCCCCTGGGTTTGGCCCTCTTCGACATTCCGAGCGCTCGAGCCAGGTACGTGGCTGTCTGCGACGACCGCTTCTTGGCTACGGCTTCGGGGCTCCCATGGGCGACGAGCTTTCCGCCCGCGCCACCGGCTCCGGGTCCGAGGTCGATCACGTAGTCCGCATGCGCGGCGACGTGCATATCGTGCTCGACCACGACCACCGTGTCGCCCCGGTCGACGAGACCGTCGAGCACCTCGAGCAGCGGTTCCACGTCATTGGCGTGCAATCCGGCCGTCGGCTCGTCGAAGATCAGGAGTGAGCCTGGCGTGGCCCGAAGGAGGGCCTCAGCCAGCTTCAATCGCTGCGCTTCCCCACCGGAGAGGGTATTGAGCGATTGGCCGAGGCGCAGGTAGCCGAGTCCCACGTCGATCAGCGGTGCAAGGGCCCGAGCGATCAGAGCGTCGTCGGCGAAGTGTTCGGCAGCCTGATGCGCGGTCAGCTCGAGGACGTCTGCGATGCAGAGGCCCTTGAGCTCGACGTCCAGCGCCGGGCCCACAAAGCGTCTTCCCTGACACTCCGGACAGCTGAACACGACGTCGGCCAAGAACTGCATCTCGACCGTCTCCGCCCCATCTCCGCGGCAAGCCTCGCAGCGACCGCCCGCCACGTTGAACGAGAAGAATCCGGGTTTGTAGCCACGTTCTTTTGCCAGTGGCTGCTGCGTGAATCGTTTTCGAAATACTTCCCAAATCTTCAAATATGTCGCAGCGTTTCCGCGAGAAGTTCGGCCTAATGGAGCTTGATCGACACCGACCACACCCCGAAGGGATTCGAAGCCCGAGACCGACTCGTATGCGAGCGGCGCCCCGTCCGACTTGAGGCCGAGCTGCCGCTGCGCGGCTGGCAGCAAGGTTTCGAGGACCAGGCTGCTTTTCCCCGATCCGCTGACGCCCGTGACGCAGGTCATCACGCCGAGCGGAAACTCAACATCAACCGAGCGGAGGTTGTGACCGGAAGCGCCCTTGAGCACGATCCAAGCCTTGGCCTCACGCCGCGGTCTCGACGTTTTCCGGCTGGCTTTCAGGGCTGCGCCGGTCGCGGTCTTTGCCTTTCTCAGCGCGCTCGGTGTCCCGTCGAAGACGATTTGGCCTCCGTTCTCACCGGCGCCCGGCCCGAGCTCGATCACGCGGTCGGCGCCGAGGATCATCTCCGGGTCGTGCTCCACCACCAGGGCGATGTTGTCGTCTTTCGACAGGGCCCGAACGACGCCGAGAAGCCGCTCCACGTCGCGGGGGTGCAAGCCCACGGTGGGTTCGTCCAAGACGAACATCGCTCCGTTGAGCGTCGCCCCCAATGCGCTGGTCAGCGCAACCCGCTGAGTCTCGCCCCCGGAAAGCGTCCTCGACGTGCGATCCAAGGAAAGATATCCGAGCCCCACGTCGTGGAGCGCCCGCAATCGACCGAGCGCTTCACGCCAGAGGAGGGAGGCGCCGGCGTCGCCGATGAACCGTTGCTCCTGCTTTTCGAGGAACGAGAGCGCATTGGACGCTGGGAGTCCGTAGAGCTCGGGTAGGCTCAGGCCGTCGATGTGCCAGGCCAGGGCTTCGGCCTTGAGTCGAGTGCCCTGACAGTCACGACAGGTTTCATACTTTCGGTAGCGCGAGAGGAAGACGCGAACGTGCATCTTGTACGCGCGTGACTCCATCCACTTGAACCAACTCCGAATCCCCCACCAGCCCTTCGGGTAGCCGACGTCGTCACCGTCGATGAGCCAGGCGAGCTCGGCCGGGGACCAATCTCGCAGCGGCTTATCGAGCGGGATCCCAGCCTTCTTCGCGCTCTTCTTCAGCTCGCGGCGCTCCCAGGTGGTTGCTTTCCCTTGCCAGGCGCGGATGGCGCCCTCGTCGGGTGAGATGTCGTAGTCCGGGATCACTCGATCCAAATCGATTTCGATCGTCCGTCCGAAGCCGCGGCACGTCTCGCACGCTCCGATGGGGCTGTTGAAGCTGAACAGTCCCGGCGTTGCGTTGCGAAACGAACGGTCACAGCTCGGGCAATGAAGCCCCTCCGAGAACCCCAGCTCGGCGCCTGCCGCCGACCAGACGCTGGCCCTGCCTCCTCCCCTGCGCATGGCGACCTCGAGCGCCTCGACCAAGCGTGTCTGATCCTCTGCGCGTGCCACGGTCCGGTCGGCGAGGACATCGAGGTGCGTGCTTCGGCCGTTGACGACATCGCTCGGTCGAACCGCGTCGAGGTCGCGAACCTCGTCTTTGACCCGAACCCGTCGGTAGCCGTCCCTCAGCAGGCCTTCGCGAACACCGATGAAGTGCTCTTCGTCGGCCACAGCGACCGGATAGGTGACGAGCAGCTTCTCACCGGGAAGCGCGCTCATCACCGATTGCGCGGCGCGAGTGGGTGCGTCGCGATGCACCTGCTGGCCACAACCGGGACATCGTAGCTCGGCCGCATGGGCCCAAAGGTGCTTCGCGTAGTCGGCGATTTCAGTCATCGTGCCGACGGTCGAGCGACTGGTTCGCACCGGCGCCTGACGATCCACGGCAATCCCGACAGGCACTGGATCGAGCGAGTCTACCGGTGGTCTCGAAAGCCGTTCGAGAAACTGCCGCGCGTACGCACTAAAGCTCTCGACGTATCTCCGTTGACCTTCCGCGTAGAGGGTTCGGAAGGCGAGTGACGACTTACCAGCGCCAGAAGGACCTACGATCGCGAGGTACGTGCCCGGGGCGATATCGAGATCGATCGAACGAAGGTTGTGCGTGCGCGCACCGCGTAACTTGGTGGGCTGCATGGGCGTGACTGCTATCTCTAGGATGGGAGCGAGCGATGTCCAGCCCGGAACACGTGGTCACGCGCACTCGACGTTTATCGACGTCCCCAGCGCCTGCGCAGCACCCAGGTCGTGCCGAGGATCAGTATGGTCAGCAGAATGAACCAGGGCGTGAGCAGAGGCTGCTTCGAAACGACGCCAGTCGCCCTTCGTGAGCTGGACGCGAGCTCGGACAGCGGCGGGACGCCTTCGGTGCCGAGGAACAGACGCCCTCCGGTCTTCTCGGCAAGGGCTTGCAGTCGATCGGGAATGGCCTCCAGGTTCGCCAACTCGTCCCCGCTCCGTTCTACGATGAACACCTCACGCGCAAGGTCCTTGCCGTCGACGGATGCAACCACTTCGTACGCACCCTGCTCCGTGGGTGCGCGGAGAATCGCTTGGAGCACGCCGTCTTCATCGGCATCGGCGATGACAGGAGGCCCCTCGCCTGAATCAGGCTGGACGTGCAGCGCCACGCGCGCCTTCTTCATCGGTCGGTAGCCGCTATCGCGGAATCTGCCACTCACCGAGATCTCGGCGCCGGCTCCGTAGTGCTCCCGATCGGTCGAGATGCGTGCCGGCTCTAGCAATGGGTCGCGGGTGAGCCAGCGAATCATCCGATCCCAGAACAACTCGTACTCGTCGGAGCCCACCGTCGCGTCGTCGGCCGCGAAGCGCCATCGCCACGATGCATCCGTGGTCATTGCAGCGACTCGTCCGCTCCCGGCTTCGCCAACGACCAAAACCGGAAGCCGAGCGCGGCCGTTGAGCCGGGCGCGCGGATGATGCAAGAGCACCTGCGCGCCGTCCTTGATCCCAGTGACCATGTTCATCCCGTGCAGCGGTGGAAGTGTTTGCCAGGTCTTCCTCGTCAGAGAGGGGTCGGGGCCCAGGGCGACGATGGGGTGGCGTGCGAGCGACTTGTTCACCTCGGCGCGGAAGCTGCCCGTGAGCACGCCGGCCCCGCCGAGCTTCACGGGAAGGATTTCTTCGATGGCAGTACCGGCATATCGGCCCTCCGAGAAAGATCGATCGCCACCGATCATCACGAACGAACCGCCTCGCTGGACGTAGTCGCGTATGCGCGGCAGGTAGGTTTGCATCTCGTAGGGCGCGTAGTCGAAGTTCTGGAAGATCACCACGTCGAAGCTGCCGAGGTGCTCGCGAAACAGCTCGTCGGTTGGGAACGGAATCAAGGCGAGCTCGTTCGTGGGTGCCGCGGTGAGGTCGGCCGCGGCGCGCAGAATGAAGAACGAGACCAGGTCGACCGAGCCATCGCGCTTGAGGAAGTCCCGAAGGAATCGAACGTCCCAAGTCGGTCGACCTGCCACGAGGAGCGCGCGAAGCCGTTCTCGCCCTACCCGCAGGAGCGCCGCCCGATCGTTGTTTTCCGGCACCTGGTCGCTCGCCGCGGCCGGAATCAGCAAGCGATAGAGTGCCCGCCCCGTGCGGTTCGGCGTCACTTCGAAAGACACGGTGCCGCTGCCGGTCTCGTCGAGCAGCGCGACCGTTTCCTGTTCGAGACGACTCTCGTGCCAGAGTTGAACGCGAAGCTCGCTCCCGCGTAGCTCTCCGACCGCGCGCACGTCGGCGCGAATCAGCGCGGGAACTCCAACGTATGCAGTGGTGTCCGCGTGCAAAGCGACAATCGCCTGATCATCGAGAGGATTGTCTGCCCCAACCACGACCGCGTGGATTGCCGGCGCCTCGGGACCCAGCGCGAGCCCCGGGACCCGAAAGCTCGGATCGGCGCCATCGGTGATGATGATGAGGGCCCCGAGCTCCTGGGCCGCGCCCTTCCCGAGAACGTAGTTCAGGGCTTCTCGGATCTTGGTTTCGTCGTCGGCCGGATTGTAGCTTTGTTCGAGGTCAGTCCAGATCGCGGCGCGTGGGTGGGAGCCAAACAGGTAAACAGTGGGACTGACTCGGTCGTCTTCTTGCCACTGTTTGATGAGTGCCCGGACGGCATCACTCCGCGCGCCATTCTCGCCCGAGAGCGTCATGCTCCGCGAGCTATCGAGCAGAATACCGGTTCCACCGGCCACGTCTTCGAACGTCTCGCGCACCAATGTGATCTGAAGAGCGAGAAGGTAGACCGCTAGGATTCCCAAACCGCCGAGAGCGCCGAGCGCCCAACGTCGCCGCCGATCGCTTTCGCCACGAATCGAACGCAGCTCGACCAGCCAAGCGGCAAACAAGGCCAGTCCGAGCACCAACGCGGCAGCGCTGCCTCCGAGAATCCCGAGCTGCCACTGCCAGTCCGCCACGCGCAAACCTCAGCGGCCCGAGCCCCGTCGACGCATGATGAAGGGCGCGTGGACCTGGTCGTCCTTGTAGTCGGTACAAAGCGCGTAGAGGACCAAGTTGACGCCTAGGCGGATGGCTCGTTCGCGCTGACCTTCCCCCCCGGGGACGACGGCCTGGCTCCAGGCGCCGAGCTTGTCCCGCTGGAAAGCACCTCCGAGATCGTGGCGCGAGTAGACGATCGCAATGCGGTCTCCGTACGTGATGCCTTCGAGGAACGGCGGTCCCATCACGCGCCCAACCGGCCGTTGTAGAAGGTAGAACGAGCGATAGATGGTGTGGTCCTCGGAAATGGGTTTGAGAGGCAAGGCCGGAAAAGCGCGAAGAAGCTCGCGGCGAACCGCGCGATCGAATTCCTCTGCACCGGCGGTTGCATCGTCGATCAAAATGAAGCCGCCGCGATGGATGTATTTGCGCAGTCCTTCGATGGCCTCTTCGCTCAACGGTGGAAACTCTTCGCTGCCACGCCAGTAGATGAATGGGCTGCGAAACAGCGACGTCTTGTCGAGCCTGGCACGGCCGGGTTCGAGGATCGGCTCCACGCTCGAACGCTTGCGCACCTCCCAGGCGAGGCGCTCGGCCACTCCGCGTCCACCCTCGAGTCCGTTGCCGACGTCGAGGGACACGATTTCCACTGCAGTGGCATCGCCAAACGCAGATGCCCGCTCGGGAGGCGATACTGAAAAACAGGTCAGTACCAATAGAAGGCGACCCCAATGCACCCCAAACATCGCCCGCATGAAGAGAGGAGTACCAACGATGCGTGAAAGCGCAAGCCGGGTTGACGCAGACGATGTTCACGACGAAAGTGGCGCCGTGTCGACGGCTCCATCTCGCGCCTGCGCCGCGATTGCATTGCTCGCATTCGCATTGGGCTGTCAGAGCGATCGCGAACCAGGCGCCCCCATCGCACCTGGCAGCGTCCCCGATACGACGGGCCGCCCTCTCTTGTCGCGAACGCGGCCGCTGATGAGCACGGTCTTTCGCATTCAAGTCGACGCTCCGCCTGCCAATGCGGAGACCGTGATTCGACAAGCCTTCGAGGAAGTGGAGCGATTGGAGACCGTGCTTTCGGAATGGCGCGATGAGAGCGACATCTCGAAGATCAACGCGCTCGCGGGAAAGAAGTCGGTCAAGGTGGGCGACGACACCCTCCGCGTCGTGGATGCGGGGATGGATGTTTCAGCATGGTCGAGGGGTGCGTTTGATCTCTCCTGGGCCGCGCTCTGGGGTCTCTACGATTTTCGTCCCGATTCGATCCGGATTCCCACAGCCGAAGAGGTCAGGCCCCGCCTCCCGCTGATCGACTACAAGAACATACGGGTCAGCAAGAAGTACAAAACCGTCTTCCTGAAGAAGCGCGGCATGGCGATTGGGACCGGCGGAATCGCCAAGGGGTACGCGCTCGATCACGCCGGCGCGATTCTCCGCGGCGGGGGCGTCGACAACTATATGATCTTCGGCGGCGGCCAGGTTCAGGTGCACGGCAAGCGGAACGGGCGTCCCTGGCGTGTCGGCATCCAACATCCGCGCGACCCAGACAAGTACTTCGCTGCGCTCGAGTCCACGGGAGCGTCGTTTTCAACCTCCGGTGACTACGAGCACGCTGCCTTCGACGGCGCGGGCAAGCGCTGGCACCACATCATCGATACCAAGACGGGCCTCCCCGCGGACAAATCCCTCTCGGTTACGATCATGACATCGGAAGGCATTTACGCGGATGCCCTGAGCACCGCAGCGTTCGTACTGGGCCCCCAAAAAGCGATCAAAATGCTGAGCCGAATCGCCTACCCCGCCGAGGCAGTGATCGTGGGCGCCGACTGCAGGCTCTACATGACACCCAAAGCCGAACAACGATTACGCCTCAATGTCGAGCTGGTAGACGGACGCTTGCCAAATTGCACACCGTAGATGCTGACGCCCGCCTTGCAGGCGCGCGCCCGTGCCCTGGTCGCTGGAGCCGAAGTTGACGCGAATATGGTGACTGATTGGTCGCATCAACGATGCGAAGGACTGCGATCTTGGTGAGATGCTTCCCGCGCCTTCATCGCGGGATCTCTACCTAATTGTTCATGCTGTAGGACCCCAGAGGCTCGAGTGGAGACTAACCGCGGTCTTCGATCGGCACGAAGGTCCGGTCAGCTTCGCCGACCCAAATCTGCGTTGGGCGGAAGATCCGGTTGCCCTCGAGCTGCTCGAGCAAGTGCGCCAGCCAGCCAGCCACCCGAGAAATCGCAAAGATTGGGGTGAAGAGGTCCGTCGGAATTCCGAGCTTCTGGTAAACGATGCCGCTGTAGAAGTCGACGTTGGGGTAGATGCCCTTCCCGCCCACGAGGTCGGCCATCTGCGTTTCGAGCTCGACGGCGAGGTCGTAGTCCGGCGTACTCCCGTACTTCTTGAAAAGCTCCGTTGCGAGCCCTTGCAGGATGGTCGCACGTGGATCTTTCACCTTGTAGACGCGGTGGCCGAAGCCCATCACCTTTTCCTTGCGCGCGAGCCGGTCCTCGGCCCAGCGGCGGATCGCGTGCGGCGAGCGGTCCTCGATGCTGTTCAAGGTGGAAAGCACTTGCTCGTTGGCGCCTCCATGGAGCGGCCCCGCAAGGCTGCCTATCGCAGATGCCACGACCGCATACGGGTCGGTGAGCGTGGATCCCGTCACGCGGGCCGTGAATGTCGACGCGTTCATCGAGTGCTCGGCATGGAGGATCAGAGCGACGTCGAAAACCCGTTCGGCAAGCCGGGTTGGGACCTTACCCTCCAGCATGTAGAGGAAGTTCGCGGCATGGCTGAGCTCGGTGCTCGGCTTGATGGGGTCATCTCCGCGCCGAATCCGATCCCAGGCCGCGACGATGGTCGGCAGCTTCGCGACCAAGCGGATCATGCTCAAACGAAGGAATTCGGGGTCGGAGATGTGGTCGCCCTTGTAGAACATGCCCATCGCGGCGACGGCGGCGGTCAGCGCATCCATCGGTTCGCCGCTCTCCGGCAGCGTCTTCAAGAGGTCGATGATGCGGAACTTGAGCCCGCGCTCGGCGATCAGCTGCTCCCTGAACTCGTCGAGCTCGGGGCGGGTCGGAAGGCGCCCAAAGAGCAGCATATACGCGACCTCTTCGTAGGTCCCACGTTCGGCGAGCACCTCGATCGGGTACCCTCGGTACTGAAGCTTCCCGATGGATCCATCGATCAAACAGATGCTGCTGCGGGCCGCTGGAATGCCGGCCAAGCCTGGAATGTATTCGCGCACTTCCGCCATCGTCTCCACTTTCGGGCTAAAAGGTCGGGCGGCAACCTAGCTGTTCACCCAACGGGCGCAAGCAGATCCGAAAAGCTTTGCAAATACAGGACGTGCCGAGCCGAGAACCAGGTCTGCACCTTCCTCGAGCACCCGCTCCCGTAGTCGACCTTCGGAGGTCCTGGGCGTTGCGCGGATGACGATGCTGAAGTCTGCCGCCGCGTCGGCCTTGGGGTCGGTCAGGGCCGCGTCGGTTTCGATGAGGGTGTCCACAAACCTCTGGGTCTCCGAGCCGTCTCCAGCGTCGATCACCGAGACCGTGAGTTGACCCAGGTTCACGAACCGCGGCATGGCGAGCGGCTGCCCGCCCGAATCGCCTACGAGCTGAAGCTTGCGCTTCAACCGCGCTCGACCTCGAGTCCGTCCGCCTCCCAATGTAGGAAGCCCCCAGTCAGGAATCCGACTTGGACGCCGTCCGCTTGGAGCTTCTGGCTCCACTCCTGCGCCTCGTTGCTGCGGCCATAGAGAACGCGAATCCGCCCGTCGAACGGCTGCAGCTCCGCGGTCCGGCTCGCAAGCTCGTTTGCAGGAATGTGAATCGCAGACGGAATTCGATAGCGTCCAAACGATGCGGCGTCGCGAATGTCGAC
>DASRZF010000156.1:0-2428 GCA_035686645.1 Polyangiales bacterium | reverse complement strand
CGGATACATCGCCATGTCGGCAATCGTGTAGACATCACCCAGCAGGTAGCTCTTGCCCGCCAGCTGAGCGTCGACGACCTCCAGCAAGCGACGTGACTCGCCAACGCATCTCTCAATCGCGTACGCGTCGCAATGACCCTGGGGCGCAGCGATGCGTTGGAAGAACATCGCCTGGCCCATCATCGGCCCTACGCCGCTGACTTGAAACATCAGCCACTGGAGTACCTGGGAACGGCCTTTGGGCCCCTCGGGGAGGAACCGTTCGAACTTCTCGGCGAGGTACCAGAGGATGGCGTTCGACTCGAAGACCACGAAATCGTCGTTGCCACGATCGAGGATCGTCGGGATGCGGCCGTTGGAGTTGAGACGCCGATACTCCGCCGACTTCTGTTCGCGTTTGCCAAAGTCGACGTGCGTGAGGTCGTAGTCGACGCCAGCCTCCTGGAGAAAGATCAGCGGCTTCCAACCGTTCATCGTCGATGCCGTGAACAGGTGAATGTCAGGCGGTTTCTTCGCCATGGAGAGCCAGTGTAGCCCGCTTCCGCAAGTCAGCGACGCCGCCCCGTCGGCTTTGCACCCGCACCAAGCCTGAGAACACGCTTCGCTTCGCCATCGAGCTCAACCACGGAAATCCGAATCTGCGAACTCGCGCGACAAGCTGCGCTCGCTGCAGATCCTCAGTCGTCACGACATCGGCATCCCCCGCACGGCGTTCGTGCGCGATCGCAAGGACGTCCTGCCGGCCAGCGAACGGCTTGGATACCTATGCAGACCTCGCCGGCGGAAGCTTCGAATGCTCGGCGACCCACGCCCGTAAGCAGGCCACGTCGGGGACCTCGATTCTTCCGTAGCATCGACGGAGCAACCCGTCTTCTTCGAGGCGATCCAATGCGCGAGCGACGGAGATGCGTGTCACCCCGAGGATTTTGCCCAAGGATTCCTGGGTCACTTCGAGACTCGCGATCTTTGTCTCCGTCTTGACCATCGTGGACAGTAGCTTCGCGACGTGAACGGTCACTGAAAGCCTCCTGAGGTCTTCGACGAACTCGAGCGCGGCGTGGAGCTGGGTCGCCAAGGTCCTCAGGAACAGTCTGGCGAGCTCAGGATGATCTCGCAGGAGTCGGTCCATGCGAGCCTCGTCGATGTACCCAATCGTGGTCGGGCCCGAGGCGTGGACATCGAACGTTCGCGGCAAGCCGGCAAACAGCGTCATTTCGCCAAAGGTCTGACCGGGCCCGAAGACGCCCAGCACGAGGTATTCCCCCCCTGCCCCGACGTTCCCGGCTCGAACGGCACCTGCACGCACAATCCGCAGTCCCGGCGTTCTGTCGCCCCGGGCCTGAATCTGTTCGCCGTCTCGATAGCGGACGCGTACTTCGGCCTCCTCGAGGGCGGTTCGAAGCTCGTCGCTGAGCCCATGGAGAATCCCAGGGATTCCGTGTTCCAAGGTCCGGGTTGGCATGTGATTGTAGCCTCGTCGACAATTTCCCAGACTCAACCATGCTAGCAAGCCGAGGTTGTTTGGAAGTCGCATGTGTGGGTATCGACAGCCGCCCTTGGCAGCATTGTGCTCCCTCGCGATCGGGTCGTTGTTGCTCGCGAGCCACCCGGCCCTCGCCCAGCCGCCTTCGGCCGAAAGTCCCACCGAGCCAGCGGAGGAAGCGGAGGGTGTCGAGCCGGCCCGGCCTGACGCAGTGCCCACCGACCCTCAGCAAGCCTTCATCCCCGACATCGTGTTCGCACGAATGGCCGAGAACCCGGTCTCGGGGATCACACGGGTCCCCGTCGCCAACTTCGCAAACTTCGGCATCCCGCCGAACAAACGCGTGGGGGACGCCCTCGTGCTCGCCCCGATCATCCCGGTTCGGCTCAAGGGGGGCTGGAGTCTCCTGACGCGGACCACGATCCCCGCCCTGGTGACGCTGCCCTTTGGGCGCCAGGCCTCGGGCGCACCTGACCCAAACGGGCGAACGACGGGCTTCGGGGACATCGGATTGGAGGTGCTTGGCGCCAAGCAGATCAGGGGCAAGAAGGGGCAGTTCTACGACGTCGGTGTCGGACCGTTCGTCGGAGCTCCATCCGCAACCGATGATTTTCTCGGACGAGGACGCTGGCTGCTTGGCCCGGAGATCGCCCTGGGCATCAGCGCGAAGAAGTGGGTGACGGTGCTCATCGCGCGCAACGAGTGGTCGGTTGGAAAGAGCAGCAGTCGGGCCGACGTGAACCAGATGTGGATCCAATACTTTCTCTTCTACAATCTACCGAAGCTCTTCTACTTGGTCTACGAGCCGATCGTCACGGTCAACTGGGAAAGGCAGTCGGGTGACCGCGCGACCCTGCCTGTTGGGATCGGCTGGGGACGGCACCTTCGACTGCCGAAGCGTCCGCGCCTCGCGATGACCACGAGATACAGCGGCTTCTACAATGC
>DASRZF010000155.1:0-2346 GCA_035686645.1 Polyangiales bacterium | reverse complement strand
CCGGCTCATGAAACGCTTGTCGTTTCAGTTTCACTGGAGAAACGAAGGATACGAATCGTTCGACGATTTCGTCGCCGAATTCCGCTCGTCCATGCGCAAGAAGCTGCGGAAAGAGCGTCGCATCGCCGCCGAAGCCAATCTCCGTATCGAGGAGCTCAGTGGCGACGCGATCGCGGTCGAGGATTGGCACACGCTCGAGCGCCTCTACCGTGCGACCTGCCGCCGCAAGGGTTCGTATCCTTACCTCACACCCGAGTTCTTCGAGCTCGCGCCGAGCACGCTCGGCGGTTCGCCCCTCGTTCTCGCGGCGAAGGACCAAGGTCAGATCGTCGCGGCATCGATCAATTTCGCGAAGGGCGGACATCTCTACGGCCGATATTGGGGTGCGTCGCAGCGTCACGACATGCTTCATTTCGAGCTCTGTTACTATCGCCTGATCGAGCACGCGATCGCGCAGGGCATGCGTCGCTTCGAGGCGGGCGCTCAGGGCACCCACAAGCTGCGGCGAGGCTTGATGCCGGTGCCCATTCATAGCGCACACTGGGTTAGGCATCCGATTCTCCAGCAAGCGGTTGCGGATTTCCTCCCTCGAGAGGCGTTCTCCGTGCAACAGCAGATCCGCGAGCTCGCGGAACACGGCCCATTTCGGCGTCTCGCCGACGAGGACAGCGCGCGACCCCGGGCTTCCCGATGACCCTGCTGTTCGTCTATGTCGGCTTGGCACTCAGCGTCTCGTTCATCTGCTCGATCCTAGAGGCTGCGCTCCTCAGCATCACTCCTTCCTACATGGCCAAGCTCGAGCAGGATCGTCCCAAGGTTGGCGCACGGATTCGCTCACTCAAGCTCGACATCGATCGACCCCTTGCCGCAATCCTCAGTCTCAATACGATTGCCCACACCGTTGGTGCAGCCGGCGTGGGCGCAGAGGCGCAACGTCTTTGGGGTTCCGAGGTCCTAGCCATCGCTTCGGTGGTCCTGACGCTGCTCATCCTCTTGCTTTCGGAGATCATTCCCAAGACGCTTGGAGCGATCTATTGGCGCCGCATGACCGGCTTCATCGCCGGATTCTTGCCCCCGTTGATTACGTTGCTTCTTCCCTTGGTCTGGCTTTCCGAGGTGATCACGGGTTTCCTGCGGCGTCGAAAGGTCGCCCAGACCATCTCCCGCGAGGAGTTCGCCGCGCTCGCTCGCGTCGGCGAAGAGCAAGGCATCTTCGACGCATCAGAGGGCAGAATTCTTCGCAATTTGTTTCTCTTTGGATCACTTCGGGCACGAGACATCATGACGCCCCGGACCGTCATGTTCTCGCTCGAAGAGAATACCACCGTCAGGGAAGCACTTGCCGAGCGCGGCTCCATGATGTTTTCTCGGATTCCACTTTGGAAGCAAACCCCGGATCAAGTGACTGGCTATATACTGAAGGACCAACTCTTGCTTCGGGCAGCGCGCAACGAGCTCGATCTTCCGGTGAGTGCTTTCGCTCGAGAGGCACTCATGGTGCCGGACACGAGTCCGCTTCCCGCTCTGTTCGAGAAACTCCTCGACTATCGCGAGCACATCGCCGTGGTCGTCGACGAATATGGTGGGGTCGATGGAGTCGTCAGCATGGAGGATGTGATCGAAACGCTCATCGGCCTCGAAATCGTGGACGAGGTGGACTCTGTCCACGACATGCGAGCCATGGCGCGCGCGAAGTGGGAGGTCCGTGCCAAGCACATCGAGAGCGATCCGCCCACTCCGCCGGAACCTGATTGAGGACCCATGAGGACTTCGTTTACCAGCGACCGGCCTCCGGAGTCGCGCCTAGAGCGATGGGCGTATGCTTTGAAGCCAGCCAGTTGGCCTAAGCTATTCGTGCCCGCTCTCTTTGGGCAGGCGCTTGGCGCAAGCGAGAAAGGAGCGCTGGGGCTCGAGGCTTTGGGATGGGGGTTCGCGTTCACGCTCTTCGGTGTAGGCTTCATCGTATTGTTGAACGATTGGGGCGATCGCGAAGTCGACGCGATCAAGCGGAACATGTTCCCGGATGGCTGTTCGCCGAAGACGATACCCGACCGCCTGATCGACTCGCGCGCGATCGCGATCGCGGGCGTCGTCTTTGGGGCCGCGACCTTGCTGGTCTCGGCCGGCGCGGAGCGCTTTCTATCGCGACCCTTCGCGTTCGAGGCCGGATTGGCCTGCATGCTGCTGTTCGTTGCTTACACGCTCCCGCCGATCCGTTTGAACTACCGAGGAGGTGGAGAGCTTCTCGAGATGGCTGGTGTCGGTCTCGCACTTCCGCTCTACAACGCCTATCTGCAAGCCGGGTCTGTAGCGCTGACCGCATGGCCTTGGATCTTGGGGTTCTCG
>DASRZF010000154.1:0-3549 GCA_035686645.1 Polyangiales bacterium | reverse complement strand
TGTGGAGATCGAGAGCCTGGTCAACGGCGAAGTGCGTCAGCATCAGTCCACGTCGGATCTGATCTACACACCGGTCGAGATGCTCCATTTCGTTGCTGCCGCTTTCCCCAACGCGTCACTCTCGAAGGGCACGATCGTGCTCAGCGGGACGCCCGGCGGGGTCGCGATGAGCACGCCTCGCTGGCTCGTACGCTTGAGCAACCTCATCGGCGTGAGCCGTTTTCGCAAGCTCTCGGCCAAGCTCGAAGGAGACAGCTCGCGCTTCCTCAGTGTCGGAGATGAAGTCATGGTCAGGGGCCCAGGCCTCGGGCAAGTCGCCGTGACGATCTCAGCCGAGTGACAGCTCCGCTAGAGCGCTCGAGCTCCGCCGATGCTGCGGTTCGGCTATTGGACCACTACTTCGCAAAGAGCGCTGCAGCCAGATCCCGGCTGACCATTCTGTTGGCCGGCGTCGCAGGACTCGCCGAGCCCGGGTTGACGGATGCCGTCGCCGCAAAACGGTCCGCTGCTGCAGTCGGGATTGCAGCCGTTCAGACCGCCGAGGTTTTCTCCGTTGTCGCAGTCTTCGAAGGCCTCTTGGAGGATGCCATCGCCGCAGTGCGGGCCGAGGGCCGTGCAGGAACCGTTGCAGTGCCCGTACTCGCCAGTATTCTCTGCGCTTCCGTCATCGCAGAACTCGTAACGGGTACGAATCCTATCTCCGCACGTATGGCTGCACTCGGAACGCTCCGTGACGAAGCCATCGAGCGTCAGCCTGAAGTTCGATTGTGTCACATGACGCTCGGCGTGAAAGATCGCGACCTCATATACCTTGCCTGCTTGCAGGCCTAGATCGGCAATACAGGCGTCGACGATTGCCTGTCGTGCGGCGTTGCCATCGACCACCCCAGGGTCGAAACTCATCACACCGCTGATCGCAGCGTGAATTCCGCCGATGTCCATGCAGAGTCGGCCGTCCACGAATACCCAGAGGTCGTCGTCTCCCTCGAAGCGAAGCACTTCGTCGCCCTGGTACACGAAGAAATAGTGCACCTCCGTGGTGAATCCGAAGTTGTGTCCGTTGGTCATTGGAAGCTCTTGGAGCGGAGGCGCCTGCAGCTCCCAGCCGTCGTCGTCGAGCGGGAAGAACGAGCTGCTCCTGAACTCGTAGCGATTCGGAATGCTCGGATTGGGTCGTGTGAGCGTGAGCTCGCGAACCACTTCGATGTTTCCATCCGCGACGAGCGTGGGGCTCGTCCGATACCATGCCGCGAAGGACGTGGTGCTCTGCGGCCAGCCGCCGCTACCGACCCCGGCACCGCCCGAGTTGAACTGGGGTTTGCCCTCCGCGTCGAGCTGGTCAGTCGTAATCCCAAGGTGGGTCCCCGTCCCAGGAGGGTTGAAATCAGGATTGAAAGTGGGATCGACACCGGCTCCCGTTTGCTGGCTTCGGAAGTCTCGGAAGATCACCGGCACCACGAGCTCGTCCGGGAGCTCGGAAGCCACGGTTGTGCAGGTGAAGCCGTTCTCGATCTCGCAAATCGCGGAGCATCCATCACCGCTCACCGTGTTGCCGTCGTCGCAGGCTTCGTCTGTCCCTGGAAGGATCACGCCGTCGCCACAGACGGATTGGCAGTCACCGCCGGAGCAATCCGGTTCGTTCTTGCAGTTGAGGTCACAGCCGTCGAAAGGCGTCAGGTTCCCATCGTCACACTGTTCGGTTCCTTCGCGTACGCCGTCGCCGCAGGCCGTGGCTGTGCAAGGCGCGCCGGGCGTTTCGCATTTGAATCCGTCTTCGAGCTGGCAGCTCGCGGAGCAACCGTTGGTCACCGCGTTCCCGTCGTCACATTGCTCGAAGCCCGCGACGATGCCATCTCCGCATTCCGCTGCACCGCAGGCAACGCCCGGCTGCAAGCACACCCAGCCAGGCTCGAGCTCACAAGTCGCGCTGCAACCGTCCGAGCCCTTGTCATTGTTGTCGTCGCACTGCTCCGGCGGGTCGATACGAGAGTCCCCGCAGACCAGTGGCACGCAAGTCGCGCCTGGACTCGGGCAGCGAAAACCCTCCTCGATCATCATGCAGTCGCCAGCGCAGCCATCATCGCTTCGGCGGTTCCCATCATCGCAGGCCTCCGTCGGCTGTCGCTCGCCGTCCCCGCAGTCGTCGGTCGGATCGACGCCGCCGCTTCCCGCATGACCTCCGATGCCCGCATCGCCCCCGACGCCGCCCACAGCTCCGACACCGCCGGTGCCGCCGTCCCCTCCAGCGCCTCCGGTTCGGCCCCCGCCGTCCGCGGTCCCCTCACCGCAGGCTGCTGCGCCAGCCAGGCAGATGAGAAGTCCCAGTCCAAGGAAGAAAGTCCTGTAAAAGTACATTTTTACAGTATAGATGCCGAAGCCGAGACCCGCCAGTCCCGGAAAGCGCGTTTTTGGGCGCTTTGTTGGGTCCTACCCGCGTTCACTCGGCCCTGGCAACCCACAGAATGACCCCACGGGCACCATCCAAGCTCAGCGTCAAGACATCATCCTGAAGGTCCGTGGTGATCGCTGCCCCGGTTTCCGGGTCGAGAAGCCGCGCGTCGCCGAATGCCTCAGCGATTCGGATCTGTTCGGTCCGCGCCGCGAAGCTCTCGTTGAAGAGGAAGTAGAGGTCACCATTGATGACGCGCCGATGTTGTACGGAGATCTGCATTCCGGCCGCGTCGACTGGGCTCAACGGAGGTGTGACTCCCGCGCTGGAGATGGCTGCGGGGATCTGCTCAGCCGAGCCCACGAATGTGACCGCGCCTCGCAGGCTCTCGATGCGAGCATTCACGTCAGCATCTCTGATTTCCGCGTCCGCGAGACCGATCGCACGCGACGGAAGCTCCCCCATCCAAACCACCGGAACACCTGCTGCCACTGCCTGCTCGATCGCTGCGAGCATTTCCGGATCGGCGGCATGAACATCTTCGATGAGCAGAGCTTCGAAAGAGGTCTCACCTACGGTCAAGATCCCCTCGGCACTCGTCGAGGAGGCCAGCGCTCCTCGACTTACGCGATCGTAGGAGAATCCGGCGCGGCGCAAGGATGCGCTGATCTGAGATTCATTCGCGCCTGGTTCCACACCGAAGCTCGGGAAGTTCTTTACGCGCCAGTCCGGATGGAGCCAGGCCACCTCGGCGACTGCGCTGCCACGGCTCAGGGCGTAGCTCAGTCGGGCGGCCCCAGCGTTCAGCGCCGGCAGCGATGCCCAAATTTCGGCGCCGGGATGGATGTCAAACGTGATGTCGAGCGGACCGGTGGCGAACGCGCTGTCGGGGAGAGGGTGGAACGGATACCAGCGCTGCCCATCCTGGTGGAGGTAGGGGTACGCGTTCCCGTGGTGTACCAGTCGATTGATGCCCGCACTAAAAGCTCGTCCCATCAAAAGACGCGCTTGGTCTTCGCTCAGGCTCAGAGCGCCGACCGAGGGGAACGTCTCGCTGCTGACGTAGCGCTTGCCTGCCACGTGCGCAGCGGATGCCGACAATCGAAGGAAGTCGTAGGAGCCACCGGCGTACAGACTCTCGGATTCCGGGACGTCCGCCA
>DASRZF010000153.1:0-3262 GCA_035686645.1 Polyangiales bacterium | reverse complement strand
CCGCAGGCGACACCAATGTCGACATTCTCGTGGACGGTGTGACCGCGATTGAAGACCTCGAGTTCGCCGAGGCCACGGGCTTCATCGAGCTTCCAGCTGGAAATTACGACTTCGGCATCGCACCGGCAGGCTCGACCGATTCAGTCTTCGAGTTCCCGGCAACGCTCGTGGACGGGGCGGTTCTCACGGTCGTCGCTTATCGAACCGTCGCGAGCGGGGATGACGCGCCGGTCAACGTATTGGTTTTCGATGGCAGCACCGCTGAGCTTCCCCCGGGGCAGGGTCGCGTCCTGGTCGGGCACGGCGCCGACGACACGCTTCTCGATCCGGTCGACGTGATTGTGCCCGCGGCTTGTCCACCACCACTCTTGAACGACTTCATGTTCGGGGCGGTCGAAGGACCTCTTGACCTCGATGCCGGTACCGTAGGGATCGCCTTCTCTCTGGCGAGTGACGAGAACGAGTGCCAAGTCGATGTCGGCCCGCTCGATGCGCCGGTGACCGCAGACGTTGTGACGCTGCTCATCGCGGTCGACAACGACACGACCGACGAGTCGGTCGCTCCGGCGGTTTATGCGCTTATCGACGATTTCTCAGGGATGGGCATTCCTACTCTAGAAGCGAGTCCCTAGTCCTTCCTCATTCATCCCCTTTTGTAGCGTAGACTTGGGGCCGCTCACTTTGGGTGAACGGCCCCACTCTATTGTACAGTTGACGGGTCGCTCGGAGTCCGGCTACGACGATCGGCACGGTGATGGCTTGGAGCAAGTGTCCCGTGGCCGTGCGCGCGGCTGCGATGTTGCTGGTATCCCTCGCCGGATGCCCCGGTAGAGAACGATCCGTGGAGCCGCCCGAGCCCAGGCGCGACGGCAAGTCGTTGAGAGCGATCGATCCGTATGGAAATTCCCCTTCTCGTTTCGGCGTGGTTCCGCTGCACGCGGGATTCAGCCCCGACCCCCGGGTCGTTGGGGGCAGGGCCAGCGGCCAGGTTCCCGCCGAATCGATGCGCCGCAAGTGCAGGGGCTGGATATCCGAGTCCCCGGACTACCTGCTCCGGGCCGATACGGCGTTCTTCAAGTTGCACATCCTCGCGCGCTCGCGAGGCGACCTCGTCTTGGTCGTGCGAAAGCCGAACGGTGAGGTGCTATGCAACGACAATCGCAGCGGAACGAAGGACCCGATGATCGCCTCCGACATCCCCATCGGCACGACGCAGGTTTGGGTGGGCGTCCACGAGCAGGGGGAAGAGCTGGACTATCGGCTCGGATTCTCCGAAGTAAAGTGGCAGTCCTCGTCGATCTCGCTGCCCAAGAATGATTAGGGCTCGCGGCGGCGCCAGAGCGCCAGCCGCTCTTTTCCTTCACGGCCCGCGTGTGTATTCTCGACTTCGCGAGCTTCGAGCTCTTCGAAAGCGTCCTCGATGTGGTTCCGTACCAGGGCCGTGTTGATCGACCAGGGCGGACCCTCTCGGTCGGAGATCGGATCTTCGAACGGAAAGAGCAGCGTCGCCAGAAGCCCGCCTGGCTTGATCAGGCGCCGCATCGTCTCGCCCCAGGTGCCGCGTTGGCCGGGATCGAGAGCGCAGAAGAAAGTGTAGTCCCAGACGAAATCGAAGCGCTCCTCGGGCGCGAAAGAAAAGAAGTCCGTCACTTCGTAAACGACGTCTCCGGGCAGCTCGGGATGGGCTCTTAGAAAAGCGGTTTTCGCGTCCTCGGACAGATCGACGCCCACGACCTCGCGATCCGAGCGCGCTAGAGTCGCCAAGTCGTAGCCGGTGCCACAGCCCGGAACGAGGACGCGCCCCGCCGGGACCCGACCCTGCGCAATCAAGTCGAGGAGGGCGGGCGCCGAGGCGCCAGCATCCCAGGGTGTGCGTCCTGCTTTCCAGGCTTCTTTCCAATCTACCGGCGCCATCCGTCCTCCTCAGTCGATGAGCCCGACCGCTCGAGCGGCATCTCTTGCCACGGGGAGCACACAGTCGAAGGCCGCTGCGTTGCAGGCGAGAATGCCTCTGCGATTCCTCATGTCGGTCCCGCCGTACCGGTATGGCTGGCCGTTCAGATCGGTGAACCGCCCACCGGCGGCCTTGAGAACCGCCTCCGGACCACACGCGTCCCACATGCTCGACTTGTCCGAGATGTGAAGATAGACGTCGGCCTGCTGCTCTGCGATGAGGCCCGCCTTCAATCCGACCGAGCCGCTCGTAGTTTCACGACGAATGCCGAGTCGCTTGACGACCGCATTCACGGCGCGGTTTCTGTGAGACCTGGAGACCACGAGCTTCAGCTGGCTAGGCTCGGAGACGCGGCTGACCTCGAGCTTGTATCGCTCGCCCTCGCGCTCGAGAAAAGCGGCCTCGCCCACGACGCCTGTGTAAAGCTTGTCGTTGACCGGCTGATAGACCACGCCGGCCGCGGAAACCCCATCGATGGCGAGACCGAGCATCACGGAAAACTCGCCGTTTCTTGCTACGAACTCTTTGGTACCGTCGAGCGGATCGACGTACCAACAGCGACCCCCCCGTAGTGCGGCCGACTGGTCTTCGGTCTCTTCCGCGACGACGCCGTCACCTGGGAAGGCTTTTTCGAGCTCGGCGACGATGTACGCATTGGCCCGCGTGTCGGCTTCGGTTACCGGGTCGGCCTCGGTCTTGTAGGCCACACTAAAGTCCGTTCGGTACACCGCCATCAAGATTGCGCCTGCCTCGCGCGCGATGCGTGCGGCCTCCGCGATGTCTCGATCCAGCATCTGAAATCTCTACCACGAGGGCATACCGGTGCCAGCGCTCAGATCCGGATCTTCTCCAGCAAGCGCGACAAGATTTCGGCGACTTCGGTCACGCTTTCGAGCAGCTCGGCCTCCTCGGAGGGCATGCCGCGCTGCTCTTCCGAACGGACGAATGCGCCGACCCCGTGCTGGATCGCGAAATCGATCGCAGGAAAGTCGGTGATGTCGTCACCTGCAAAGAACACGGACTTCGCTCCCGAGCGTTCGAAGATTTCCCGCAAAGCGTCGCCTTTGTCCTGACGTTCCGCTTCGGCTTCGCGCAAGGCTTTGCCTCGGCGAACGTGCAGACCGAGCTCGCGCGCGCGCTCGTCCGCTTCACGAAGCAGGCGCTCTGCGCGCTCAGGGTCCGTTTCGGCGATCGCGCGAACGTGCACGGCGATGGCTTGGGGCTTGTACTCGATGAAAGCGCCCTCGGCGTGCGCGTCGACCCAGTGCCGAAATCGATCGAGCGCGGCTTCTTGCTCCGCCCTGAGCT
>DASRZF010000152.1:0-5205 GCA_035686645.1 Polyangiales bacterium | reverse complement strand
TCATCGGAACCGATTCGTTGTATCCAGGCACGGGATCCCAGCCGAAGTTTCCGGGTAGCAGCGGGTTGATCTCATCGTCCACGGAGGGGCCGTGCTCCGCCGAAACGCCGAGCGAGTCGCTCGGACGGAACGCGACGCCTTGCACGTTGCGGTGCCCTTTCGAATACCAACGGCGCCCGCCCGGATTACCGGGCGCTGCGGCGCCATTGCGGTCAATGCGAAGCACCTTGCCGCCGAGCGAGTCATCGTCCTGCGGCGTCGTGCCAATCGCAGCGTCGCCGGTACCGACCCAAAGGTAACCATCGGGTCCGAAGCGCGGCCGGCATCCGCTGTGCCTTCCCGAGCTGTAGGGCATGCCGGTGACGATGTCGTCGCGGGCGAGGAGCTCGTCGCCGTCGGGCGTGCTCAGCGTCAGACGAAGTAGGCGCACATCGTTTTCGCCACCAGCGTTCGAGCACATGCAAACGTAGACATAGCCGTTCGTCGCAAAGCTCGGATCGACCTCGAGGCCGAGCATGCCGCCTTCGCCGTTCGCCACCAGGTCTTCCGGGACGATTTCGAAGGGCGCCGAGTCGATGCCATCGACATACACGTTGAGCGGGCCTGTTCTTTCCGTCACCAGTACCGTTCCGTTCGGCAGCCAGGCGATGTCCCAGGGGTTGTCGAGGCCGGAAATGTAGGGAGTCACCTCGAGATGGGACACCGTTCCCGTGCCGCCGGCACCCCCGGTGCCCGCGATCCCACCGGCGCCGCCGCTGCCCGCAGAACCGAGCCCGCCAGCGGTTCCACCTTCGCCGCCAGATCCCGCGATCCCGCCGTTGCCGCCCGCTCCGCCTTTTGTCGATTCGCCACACCCGCTGAGCAGGATGGCGCAGACCAAGATACCCCTGAACCCCACGGCTTCATTCTGCGGTTGACGGGACTGAGTTCAAGCCGAGGGAAAGCGGCGGTATGCCAATGTAGCGACAGTGCCCACGCAAAGTGCGGTCATCGCGTAGAGAAACGGCAATTTCAGAAGGGCGTCCTGATCAGCTTCGGGAAACGTCGCGAGGATGACTGCGATTGCGAGCGGCGCGTTTTGGACACCGGTTTCGAGCGAGACAGCGCGGCGTTGACGGGGGCCAAGACCGGCGAGCCGCGCGAGCCCGTAGCCGAGCACCATGGCGCTCACAACAACGAAAACGCACGCAACCAGGCTTTCGTCTCGCGCGCTGATCAAGAGGTCGAGTTGGTCCGACACGCTCGTGATCAGGAGAACCACGAGCAGCAACGCCCCTGCGAGCCCGCCCACACGCTCCACTCTCTTTGCCGCATCGAGGGAGCGTCGCCGAATCCACATGCCTGCCGCGATTGGCGCAAGCATCAAGGCCAGCGTGCCCATGACGGCAAAGTACGGAATCTGCATCTCGCTCTGCGCGAACGAGGCAGCGTATACGTAAAGAAGGACCGGCATCATCACCACGGAGACCAGCGTCGAGACGGCCGTCATCGAGATGCTCAATGCCAGGTCCGCCCGGGAGAAGTAGCTGAACATGTTGCTCGCGTTGCCTCCCGAGGTGCAGGCCATGAGCATGAGCCCGAGGGCATCGGTTCCCTCGAGACCGAGGCCACGGACCGCGAGATATGCGAGGAAGGGAACCCAGCCGAACTGCGACAAGAGTCCGATCAACACGGCGCGTGGACGTTCGAGGGCGCGCCTGTAGTCAGCGGGCGTGAGCGAAGCGCCCATGCCGACCATCAGGGTCAGCGTAAGCGCCGCGATGAGCGCTTTGTCGAGACCGCTGAGCATTCCAGCATCATACATGCGCAGGATTAAGCAAAACTGGAATCTTTCGTCCAAGACCGCCGTCCCCGTATTGACCTCTATTCGACTCGGGCCCAGCATCTGTTCGTGGATAATGAGAAGATCATCGGCGACGTGATGGGCGGCGGCCTTCGCGTGCTCAACCGAATCGCAGACTCGCCGCTCGTCGAACGGCTCGGGCTCGAAGGTCGCGCCCAGAAGCTCGTCTATCAAGGGGCTAAACGCGCTGCAGAGACCGCCGCAAAAGCTGCGAAACGGCTTGCGCCCAAGCGGTCGAAGGAGCGCAGTCGCAGCTCGACGAAGTTCGATCTCAGCTTGAGCGAAGAACAGCAGCTCATGCGGGACACACTTCGGCGATTCGCCGACGACGTGATGCAGCCGGCCGCGCGAGAGGCCGACGATCGCTCCTCGGCTCCGGACGACCTGCTCGAAGCGTTCAGTGAGCTCGGAGCCATCGCGATGTCGGTGCCCGAATCGCTCGGCGGGGCGGCCGAACGGGTTTCGGCCGCTTCCCAGATGCTGATCGTCGAGGATCTCGCCCGCGGCGACATGGGCTTGGCCTATGCGGTGCTGTCCCCTCTGTCCTTCGTCAACGCTCTGGTTCATTGGGGGGACACAGAACAACAAAAGCGTCTCTTGCCCTCGTTCGTCGAAGGGGATCTGACGGCTGCCAGCATTGCCATGGTCGAGCCGCATCCGCTTTTCGATGCAAGCACGCTACGCACGACAGCGAAGAAGCAGGGCTCGGACTACGTGCTCCGCGGAGAAAAGTCGATGGTGGCCCTCGCGGACCGCGCGAGCTGGTTCCTGGTTTCGGCCGAGATTCCCAAGCTCGGTCCTCGTTTCTTTCTGGTGGAGCGCGATGCACCCGGCATCGAAATCGTCCCGGAGGCCGCGATGGGTCTTCGGTCCGCGAGCCTCGGTCGCGTCCGTCTCGACAAAGTGCACGTGCCTTCCGAAGCTTTGCTCGGAGGGGAGGCTGCGCTCAAGGAAGGCAAGAAAGCTCATCAGGATGCAGTAAACCGCGCGCGTGTCGCGTGGGGCGCGATGTCGCTCGGGACGGCCCAGGCCTTGCTGGACTACGCCATCCCGTATTGCAACGAGCGGGTTGCCTTTGGAGAGCCGATTTCACACCGGCAAGCGGTCGCCTTCATGATCGCCGACATCGGAATCGAGCTCGAGTCGATGCGCATGCTGGTCTACCGCGCCGCAGGCCGCATCGATGCCGGCCTCGACTGCCAGCGCGAGGCCTATCTCGCTCGCACTCTTTGCTCCGAGAAGGGCATGGAGATCGGTACGAACGGCATTCAGCTTCTCGGTGGAGCCGGTTTCATCAAGGACCACCCGATGGAAACTTGGTATCGGCAACTGAGGTCCATCGGCGTCATGGACGGCAACCTGCTGGTTTAGGGGATTCAGATGATCTATTTGGAAGTTCCGAAGAAGCTCAAGCCGATCGTCAATCAGGCGCATCAGGTGGCCAAGCACGTATTCCGCCCAATTTCCCGGAAGTACGATCGCGCCGAGCACGACTACCCGAAAGAGCTGGACTTGCTCGCCGCGCTCATGGACGGTCTGAGCGCGGGCGGTGGGCAAAGCGGTGCGGGCGTCGATGGTCTGCGACAAGGCGCAGGCGGCGACGAAGGCATTCGCAACGGCGCGAACATGTCGACATGCCTTGGTCTGACCGAGCTCTGCTGGGGCGACATCGGTCTTGCTCTGTCCATTCCCCGTCAAGGGCTCGGTAACGCTGCGATCAGTGCTGTCGCCGATGCGGAACAGAAGCGGCGTTTTGCCGGGACCTGGGCAGCGATGGCAATCACCGAGCCCGGCGCGGGCTCCGACTCCGCAAACATCCGTACGACCGCTCGTCTCGATGGCGACCACTGGGTGCTCAACGGGGAGAAAATCTATGTCACGGCGGGGAGCCGGGCCGATTCAGTGGTGGTCTGGGCCACGCTCGATCGCAACCTCGGGCGCGCGGCGATCAAGTCGTTCGTCGTGCCCCATGGGACGCCAGGGATGGAAGTCGTGCGTCTCGACAAGAAGCTGGGGATTCGAGCTTCGGACACGGCGAGCATCACGCTCACGGATTGCAGGATACCCAAGGAAAACCTGCTCGGGACCCCTGATATCGACACCAAACAGGGGTTCGGGGGAGTCATGCAGACTTTCGACAACACCCGGCCGGTCGTTGCGGGGATGGCGGTTGGCGTCGCGCGGGCAGCCCTCGAGCAGACGCGCGAGCTCCTCAGCGCAGAGGGCATCGAGGTCCGATACGCCGGCTCGATCTTCAAAAAGACTTCCGCGGAGGCAGAGCTCATTCGCATGGAGGCCGACTGGGAGGCGGGGCGCCTTCTGATGCTGAAAGCAGCCTGGATGGCCGATAACGGCATTCCGAACTCCACCGAGGCATCGATGTCCAAGGCGAAGGCGGCCCGTGTGGCCAACCAGATCACGCTCCGCTGCGTCGAGCTTTGCGGCGGCCTCGGTTACTCCGAAGACGTCCTACTCGAGAAGTGGGCACGGGATTCGAAGATCCTCGACATATTCGAAGGCACCCAGCAGATTCAATTGCTCATCATCGCTCGGCGCTTGCTCGGAAAACGGTCGTCCGAGCTCCGGTAAGGAGAAGCCGATGGAGATCAACGGAATTGCGCACACGTTCGTGACGGTGGGCGACTTCGAAAAGGCGCGCGCCTTCTATGGAGAGCTTCTGCCGTTTCTAGGATTGAAGAACGTCATGGACATCCCTGGAACGTACTACTGCGTGGGCGGCCGCACCGGCTTTGCCATCCGAGAGGCCTCGGACGAGAACCGCGGAGAGCGTTTCGACCAGAACCGAGTCGGTCTTCACCACATCTGCTTTCGCGCGCGCTCGCGCGAAGATGTCGACGAAGCCTACGAGTTCGTGAGAAACCTCGGCGCGACGATCATACACGCTCCCGAGGAGGCGGTCTGGGCACCCGGCTACTACTCCATCCTCTTCGAAGACCCGGATGGAATCCGTCTAGAGGTCAACTACGTCCCGGGGAAGGGCTTGCTCGAGTAGGCTGCGAGGAGCGGGGCCAGTCACCGTTTCGTAGCTCGAGCGTGGTTTGCTTCCACCGCTAGCGGAGGCGCAGCCAGTAGCGCCCATTGGCGGCGCCGACTTGGCACGTGTGTTCGTAGAGCTCGCTGATGGTATCGTTTCGTAGGACCTCGCTCAGGGGACCTGCCGCTAGCGTATGGCCTTCTTTGAGCAGGAGCGCATGGGTGGCGCAGCTCGGGATCTCTTCGACGTGGTGGCTTACTAGGATGAGCGTGGGGCCCTTCTTCTGGGCGCAGAGAGTGTCTAGGTCGTCGATCAGCAGTTCTCGCGCCCCGGGGTCGAGGCAGGCGCAAGGTTCGTCGAGAATCAG
>DASRZF010000151.1:0-5995 GCA_035686645.1 Polyangiales bacterium | reverse complement strand
CGCATCCCGAGCCGCCCTCCTATGCAGATCCCCACGGATGAACACTGACACTGGCGCTGGCGCTGGCTCTGACAGAGTGATTCTTCCAGCTGTAACGATCGGAGAGCGGCTCGCGACGCACGTGCTCGCGATTGGGACCCGCTCGGCCGTCTCTTCAAGTTTCCCTGCGTCTAGCCTCCCGCCCAATCGCTGTGCCGCGCATCCCGAGCCGCCCTCCTATGCAGATCCCCACGGATGACCACCGACACCGACACCGACACCGACACCGGCACTGACACCGACACCGACACTGACACTGGCACTGGCACTGACACCGGCACTGACACCGACACTGACACTGGCACTGGCACTGACACCGGGAGTGCATGGAGGGGCGCCGTCTCAGCGCGCCAATTCGGCCGACAACCGATCGATCGCGGCGTCGAGGGCCCGGGATACGCAGGTCTGGTCCCGAACTCGCGCGAGTAACGGCCAGGTCGCGTATTCGCCTTCTCGGATGTGCTTCTTGAGCTCTTCGTGTGAGATGTTCGACATGGCCCGGAGCAGCGCGACGGGACGGAGCCTCGGATGGATGTCGATGTCGCCGCCGTAGGGCTGGCCTGCCAGCGAGTGGGCGACGTCGAACGTGCTGTAGAGGGGGGTGCTCTTGGTCAAGTCGCGGGCGAGCTCGAGTTGGTGCGTCATCTGTGCGCGGAAGCTCGACAGGATCACGCCCGAAACGACGGGGACGATCCCGCGCTTACCTGTGACGCTGCGAACCGGGGCGACATGCGGATTCACCTGACTCACGATGAAGTGGTTGACGTTGTGCAATCGACTCAGCCGGCGCATCGGCAGGTCGCCTTTGAGCGAGCCGTCGATCCAGCGTTCGGTCGACATGTAGGGGATGGGCTCGCCCGAAGGACCGCGCTGCTGAAGCATGGCACCTGGAAATGCTCCAGGAATCGACGCCGACGCGACCGCAGCGCTGTTCATCAACACGTTGGGCGTCGTGTAGTGGCACAGAACTCTTGGTTTCTGGCGCTCACGAGTCGGTGAAACGCTGATGCTCACGGTGCGGCCTGTGCGCGCGTGTGCCTCTTCGAAAGTGTAGTCGCCGCAATTGTTCGCAACCACCTCTGCGAGTCGTGCTGGATCGTAGACGGCGCGCTCTTTCGCGGCGCGCTTGGGCGGAAGACGCTTGAGGGCATCGGTGCGGATGACGCGTGGGTCCTCGAAGAGCGTCTTGATTTCTTCGTCGGTTCGAACGCCGGTTCCGCAGGCGATGAGTGCGCCCATGGAGGCGCCCGAAAGCACGTTGGGCAAGAGCCCTTGCTCCGAAAGCGCCTTGACGACTCCCAGATGAAAGAAGCCGAGCGTCGCACCGCCGGAGAGCAGGAGCGCCGAACGCCCGAAGATGTGGGCCGCCCTTCGAAACCCAGCGAGCGTGAACTCGGGGGATAGCCCGGTCTGATCGGGGTCTGCCAGGTACGCGATGCACGCCAGTGCCTCTTCGTAAAAAGCCTCGACCCGGTACTTGGTGCCGAGTGGAGTGACCGCGTAGAGCCGAGGATCCGCCAGTTCACCGAGCTGCCGGTACAAGGCTTCGCGCAGCGATGGAACGAGCTCTAGCGCTTTCCCCGTCTCGCGTGTTCGCGTGAGCTCCTCGGTCTGCTCGCGCAAGAGCTTGGCGTCGTATACCGACGAGCGCGGCTCTGCGCGCCACCGCTCTACCTCGGCGCGGTCCGCTGCCTCCTCGACTTTCCTCAGCCAGTCGGTGTACCCGCCCACGCTACCGATCTTCCAGAACGCTCAGGCTCATCCGTCGATCATGGCGGCGGCTTGCGGATCCACTGCGCCCCCGGTCCGGCGCTCCCGGACTCGCATGAAAAGCTGATAGGCCCCGACTCCGATTAGCATCGCGGCACCGAAAATGAAGGCCTGCTCCGAACCCGCCCCAACGGAAGTCAGCGCAGGGCCCGGACAGTAGCCCCCGAGGCCCCAGCCCACGCCGAAGATGGCCGACCCGACGATGAGTCGAGCGTCGATGTCTTCGCGCGTTGGCAGGGAAAACGCCGGCGCCCAGATTGGCCTTTGCCAAGTTCGAATCGCCCATCGATAGACCGGCGTGTAAACGACGATGGCGCCGAGCATCACGAAGGCCAGGCTGGGGTCCCAGCTGCCAAAGAAATCGAAGAAGCCGATGATCTTGGCCGGTTGCGTCATCCCCGCGATGGCCAAGCCAACACCGAAGAGCGATCCGCCGAGGAAGGCGCCGATTTTGACCTTCATATCGAGCCTCCGAGAACCTCGTTGACGACGAATACGGTGATCGCGGCGGTGATCATGAACGAGATCGTCGCAACCGTTGAACGCTTCGACAAGCGTCCGATCCCACAGACCCCGTGCCCGCTCGTGCAACCACTCCCGAGTTGCGTGCCAATGCCGACCGTGAGACCCGCAATGATTAGCGCCAGCGTCGAACGCTCGATCCCGACCTCATAATCGAGGGGAAAGAATTGGCTCCACACCGCGCCAGCGGTGAAAAGTCCAACGATGAACATGACACGCCAGGAAATGTCACCGGACTCCCGGCGAAAGATGCCTCCGGCGATGCCGCTGATACCGGCGATCCGGCCGTGAAACAAGAGCAGCCCGGCGGCCGCGACGCCGATCATTAGACCACCGACCGTGGAAGCAATGGGTGTAAAAGACTCCATGGTGCACATTCAAAGCAGCACCGGTCCCAAACCGCCAGTGATTTGTATCGACTGGGTTTGCAGAACCCCCCGAGTGCTGTTAATTCAGTGACTTAGCCACGGGAACCCCCGTGCTTCTCGCAAGTCTCAGGAGGCCTTCCATGCTGCTTCGGCAACTCTTCGATCATGAAACCTGGACCTACACATACCTTCTCGCCGACGAGGCAAGCGGCGAGGCGGTGCTGATCGACACCGTCATCGACCAACTCGAGCGTGACATCAAGCTACTGAAGGAGCTGGGCCTCAAGCTGATGTATACCCTGGACACTCATACGCACGCCGATCACATCACGGGTTGCGGGCTTCTGCGTCAGCGTCTGGGCAGTAAGGCGGTCGTGGGCGCAAACGCCGGGACCGCGGGCGCCGACGTACTGGTGGACGACGGGAGCAAACTGAAGTTCGGTTCGCTCGAACTCGAGGTGCGCGCGACGCCAGGTCACACCGATGGGTGCGTCACCTACGTCACATCCGACCACAAGCACGCTTTCACCGGAGATGCGCTCTTCATTCGCGGCACCGGCCGAACCGATTTCCAGCAAGGCAGCGCGGAGCGGCTCTACCGTTCCATCCACGACAAGATCTTCACCCTCCCCGATGACACGATCATCTGGCCGGGCCACGACTACCGCGGCTTCACATTCACCACCGTGGGTGAAGAAAAGCGTCTCAATCCGCGCGTTGGGGATGGGAAGAGCGAGGCGGAGTTCGTCGAGATCATGAGCCACCTCAATCTGCCGGCGCCCAAGAAGCTTGGCGTGGCGGTTCCCGCGAACCTGCATTGTGGCATCGTGCCTCCGTCGTCGATGTCTGGTGATCCACTGCCAGAGCGGGGCTGGGCGGCCATCGAGCGCACACCGGATGGCACTCCCGAAGTGACGCTTGCCTGGGTTGCCGAAAATAGGGGCGTAATTCGGATGGTCGACGTGCGAGAGATCGACGAAGCCGAGTCCGATGGCAAGATCGAGGGTGTCGAGGTGATCCCGATGGGAACCGTCGACGAAGCATCGAAATCCTGGGACAAGGAGGAGCCGGTGATCACGATCTGCCGATCGGGTCGTCGCTCAGGCCGTGTCGCGCTCGAGCTCGAGAAGCTCGGCTTCAAGCGAATCGCATCGATGCGCGGCGGCATGGTCGCCTGGCAAAGCCAGTAACGCTCTACTTGCGGTGCGCGCTCGCAGGGATGGCGGCCCAGGCTGCAATATCCTCGCTCCGGATGGGATCCTGGCCCGCGAGATAGCGAGCCAGATGGGGAAAGCTGTCCGTACCCCAGAAGAGCTCACCGTCTACGATCATCGTCGGGACACCGAACACGCCGAGCTCGATCGCCCGTTGACTCGCAGCGAACAAACGTTCCTTGATCGCCGGGTCCTGAATGCGCTCGCGAGCGTCAGGAACGCCAACCTCGGCGCAGATCTGCGCCACCACCTCGGGCGAACCCAGATCGCGGCTTTCGGCCCAGGTCGCGTCGAACAGCCTGGTCACGAGACGCTGACGCGTGCCCGCGTCCATGTCGAGCAACGTTGCCCTCAAGGAAGCCAGAGGATTGAACGGATGGGAATACGGCGGAACGAAAGGGACGTGCTGCTGGGCTGCCGCTCGAATGCAGTCCTTGAACATGTAGCTCCGCTTTGGAGGAATCTCTCCCGGCCCTTTGTGCCCCAGGGCATTGAGCAAGGCGGCCAGCAAGGTCGGCTTCGGCTCGACGCTGAGCTCATGCGCCCGCGCAAATGCCTGAAGCTGGTGCCAAGCGAGATAGCTGTAGGGCGAGATGTAGTCGAAATGAAAGTGAAGGACGCGGGACGCCATAGGTCTCGTCGAATACCCACGATGCGGATGAAGCACAAGCGGAAAGCAGTGCTAGCCTGCATGGATGTTCGAGACGAGCACGGTCCTCGTGTTGGTCGTCGCCTGTTTCGTCACGGCGACAATCTCGGGAATCCTGGGGATGGCTGGGGGAGTCACCCTGCTCGGAGTGATGACCGCCTTGCTTCCGGCGCCGCTCGTAGTCCCGCTGCACGGCATCGTTCAGCTCGCCTCGAACTGGACGCGTACCTGGGCGTTCCGACGACACGTACGCTGGTCGATCTTCTTCGCGTTCATGGCCCCCGCAGTCCTGGGGGTTGCGGTGGCCGCGAGCATTTGGGCGGACTTGAAGCTGACTTGGTTCCGCGCCTGGGTCGGGGTTTTCATCCTTCTGTTTCTGCTCTGGCGCCGCTACAAGCCGAAGCTCCGAAATCTTCCGATAGGCGCTTACGCCGTTCTGGGTCTCGCGGCGGGGCTGCTCGCGATCTTCGTCGGAGCAACGGGTCCGTTTCTAGCGCCCTTCTTCCTGCGCGACGACTTCGAGAACGAAGAAGTCATCGCGACCAAGGCCGTCTGTCAAACCTGGCTCCATCTGCTCAAGATCCCGGCTTTTCTGGCGCTGAGCTTCGACTACATGCCCTACGCACCCTTGCTCCTGGGCTTGGTGGTGGCCGTCATTGGCGGCACGTACTTCGGTAAGCACTTATTGAGCCGAATCTCCAAAGAACGCTTCGTGTTCTGGTTCCAGTTGGTGCTCGCGCTCCTCGCCCTGTACTTGATCGCAGCGTCCCTCAGGAGCGCTTGGGCTTGAACAGGTCCCTGCCCTCTTGAACGAGGGAAGCGAACACCGCCCCAAGACCGCCGAATCGTAGCGTCGGGCTCTTGCCCTGCGCGAGGAGCGCCATTTGCGCCACGCTCATCATGGCCTCCGAGGTCCCCCCCAGGCGGCCGAGTCCGGGAATGGCCGGCGGGTCGGCTGCTCGGTCGCTACGCCCATCGAGCAGGTCCTGCGCGACCGCAGGATCGTTGGTGAACGGGCGGGCCATGCCCACCACGTCGAGCGCACCCTGGGCGAGCGCTTCAGCCATGATCGGCCTCGATCGAAAGCCACCTGTGACCATCAAGGGAATGTCGACTTCGGCTCGAGCCTTGCGCGCGTAGTCGAGAAAGAACGCCTCCCGATGGTTCTCCGCTTTGTCGAGCATGACCCGGGACTCGTAGCTGCCGCCGGATATCTCGACGAGATCGATACCGTCTTCTTGGAGCATGCCGAGCACCTGCATCGACTCATTCTCCGTGAAGCCGCCGCGCTGGAAGTCGGCAGAATTGAGCTTGATGCCTATCGGGAACGCATCGCCGACGTTCTTTCGGATCTCGCCGAGCACCGTGCGCGCGAATCGGGCGCGATTCTCGAGCGAGCCTCCCCAGCGATCGGTGCGCTGGTTCGTCAACGG
>DASRZF010000150.1:0-28987 GCA_035686645.1 Polyangiales bacterium | reverse complement strand
CGCACTAGGGTGCAATCGAAGCTTCGGACCGTACCTGGCTGTGGCAGCGCCGGTCCCCAGCGGCAGCGCCCAGCGTCAGTGCCAGCGCCAGTCCCAGCGTCAGTGCCCAGTGCCAGCGCCCAGCGCCAGTGCCAGTGCCAGTGCCAGTGCCAGCGCCCAGCGCTGCGCTACGGAGTCACCGGAGGACGGCTCGCGACGGGCGTGCTCGCGATTGGGACCCACTCGCCCCCAGTTCTCTAAGACGACCCACCGGCTAGGCTCGACCCAATCGCTGTGCTGCCCATCCCGAACCGTCCTCCTCTCTGCGCACCAGGGTGCAATCGAAGCTTCGGACCGTACCTGGCTGTGGCAGTGACAGGGCGGATCATAGTCTCCGGCCCAAACACCAGGTGATCGCGCACACCTCGTCGAGCTTCTCGTCGAGGTGCGCTGCGGTCGTCGACTCGATGTAACCCCAGTCGCTCGCGACGTTGAGCGCAGCCCGGACTTCCTTGGCTGATCCGCAAGCCGTAGAGAACCGAGCCCGTGCATTCCCGGGGTCACTCCCCCGCCCCTCCGCGATGTTCAGCACCAGACTCTGTGCAGCCCGCTTCAACTGATCGGCGAGCGACTTGTCACAGTCGCGAATCGTCTGCAGCGCCGGAGCGAGCTCCCGCACGACCGCTCGCGCCCTCTCGTAAACATTCTTCTTTCCCATGAGCGACTCCTTGGATTGGGTTTTGGCCTCACCCGTGCGGCCAAAACCCAATCCAAGGACAAGCGATGACAAGGAGAGATGCGAAGAAGCCGACAGCAGCGTCGGTGCCCGTGTCAGTGCCCAGTGCCAGAGTCAGTGCCAGCGCCAGCGACCGTGCCAGTGCGAGTGCCAGCGTCAGTGCCCGTGCCCGTGCCCGTGCCAGTGCCAGTGCCGGTGCAGCGCCCAGCGCCCGCGCCAGCGACCGTGTTGCGCTACGGAGTCGCCGGAGGACGGCTCGCGACGGGCGTGCTCGCGATTAGGACCCACTCGCCCGTGCCCCGTTAGTTCAGTGTCAGTGCGTAATCGGTGCCCAGCGGTCGCCCTCTTTGGCGATGCGACCTTCTCGTTCGAGCTTGATGAGATGCGCTTCAATCGACTGAAGTGCTAGAGGCCAGAGTGCCTTCGCGGTGTCGGCGTACGCCGAGGCGACCAGGTGGCGGGGCCGCGACGGCTTGCCGCGTTCTTCCAGCGCTTCGAGCACCTTGCGCTCACGCATCAATCGATGCTGTATGTAAAAGCGCAGAATCGCTTCTGGCTCGGTAATCAGATCTCCATGAGCCGGCAGAAGCCCCGCCGGCTCGAGCGCCGACATCTTCTCGAGCGACTCCAGGTAGAGGAGCATGTCGCCGTCCGTAGGCTCGACGATGATCGTCCCGACGGAGGCCACCATGTCGCCGGCGATCATGATGTTGCTGACCTCATCGGTGAAGCAAAGGTGGCCCGGCGCATGACCCGGGGTGTGCAGGGCGCTGAGCGACGTGGGCGTCGGGCCGTCGAGCTCGATGCGCTCGCCGTCTTGAATCAAGCGGTCCACTTCGACGATGCCGTCGAGGCGTTGCGCCGTCATGGCATGCGCCCAGAGCGGGAGCTCGAGACGCTCCCGGAGGGCCATGGCGCCACCGACGTGGTCGGGGTGGTGGTGTGTCGCGAGGATGGCGATGGGCTCTACACCTTTCAATCGGGCGGAGCGGACCCAGTCGGCCATCCGGTCCTGCTCCTCGCGATACGGCGTCGCGGGCTCGATGAGCACGGCCTCACCCGTGCCAACCAAGAAGCTGTTCGTGTGGGTCGCCGGGGGCAGCGTCGGCGTGCGTACCGGGAGCATCTCGATCGTCGGAGCAATGATCCGGACATCGTGGCCACCGGACACTTGGCCAGGCGGATTCATCGGCTCAGCCGCTGATGAGCTCGAGGTCTTCCAGCTCGAGCTCCTCCTCGGGCCTGAGGGCGTGAATCATCGACACCGGGCCGCTTGGGTAGAAACGATCGCGTGGCTCACCGAGCAAGCACTCGACGCGACCGTCGCCCCTGAGGCTCGGGTCACCGAGTTGATGCATGCAAATGCGCACGATCGACTTCACCGTCTCGAATACGCCCCAGCCGTCCCGCGCGGACGCCACGAGCTCCGGGATGCCTTCCGGAACGCCCAGGCGCTCCGCGAGCTCGTCTACATCGAGGATGCCCGGTAGGTCTCGCTTGTTGTATTGAACGACCATCGGGATTCGATCGGGATCGACGCCCTGCTGTCGGAGGTTGTAGTCGAGGTTGCGAATGCTGTAGTTGTTGCCCTCGATGGCGTCGGCTTGGCTGTCGACTACGAGAACGACGCCATCGACGTGCCGGAGCACCATCTGGCGAGTGGAGTCCTGAGCGATTTGCCCGGGAACGGAAATGAGATGAAGACGCACGGTGTACCCGCGGAAGGTCCCGAGCTGCAGGGGGAGAAAGTCGAGGAAGAGCGTCCGCTCCGCTTCTGTGTTGACCGACACCAGCTTGCCACGGGCCTCCGGACGGGTCTGCGCGTGGATGGTTTCGAGATTGGTCGTCTTGCCCCCCAGCCCGACGCCGTAGTAGACGAGCTTGAGCGTGACTTCGCGCTGCGCATGGTGAACGAGCGGCATGATTGGGAACTACCTGGGTCCCGCGAAGGCGTCAAGAAAGCCTGTGTGGGCGCGCCAGGCCGTCAGCCCGCCTCTTCGCGTACCGCCCCGCAGCTTTCCCAGCGCTCTATCGCTGCCCGGGCTGCCGCGTGCTCCGGCTTCGAGAGACCCGGATCCTCTCCGATGATGCGGTCCGCCAGATCGCCCGAGCGCTGAAGCAGGCTCTGATCCCTCGCGAGATTCGCAAACTGCAGCCCGCTCGCTCCCGACTGGCGGTATCCGAAAAGGTGACCCGCACCCCGCAGCTCGAGATCGCGCTCGGCGAGCCGAAAGCCGTCGTCAGTCTCGCAAAGGGCTTGAAGCCGGGCCTCGGCGTCGGCGCTCAGCGGCTCGGAGAACATCAGCAAGCAGGCGCTCCTTTGGCCCGCGCGTCCGACGCGCCCTCGAAGCTGGTGGAGCTGGGCTAGCCCGAAGCGCTCGGCCTGCTCGATGACCATGATGTTCGCCTTGGGCACATCGACGCCGACTTCCAAGACGGTCGTGCCCACCAAGACATCGAGCTCGCCCTCCGAGAACTGGCGCATCAGGACGCGGCGTTCGTCGCCGGAAAGCTTCCCATGAATCCGGCCGACCCGAGCGCTCCCGAATCGCGCTTCCATCTCGGTGAAAACCTGGTCCACACCGACCAGCTCTTCGGAGGTCGAGATGGCCGGGCACACGACGAAGGCTCGACCCCCGGCCTCGAGCGCGCGTTCGATTTGACGGTACACCGCATCGCGCTTCAGGCGGGAGAGCATCTTGGTGGTCACCGGAACCCGTCCGGGCGGCTTGGCATCGATCGTGGTGAGCTCGAGCCCCGCGTACAAAACGAGCGCAAGGCTTCGCGGAATCGGCGTCGCGGTCATGACGAGAAGATGAGGGGTGCGCGTCGAACCACGCGAACCGAGTCGCAAACGTTGCGCGACGCCAAAGCGATGTTGCTCGTCCACGATCACCAATCCGAGCTCTGCGAATCGAACGTCTCCGCTCAGGAGCGCGTGCGTTCCGACGACCAAATCGACGGCTCCGGTCGCCAAGCGATCGAGCATGGACCGTCGATGGTCCTTGTTGAGGGCGCCTGTGAGCACGCCTAATCGCAAACCTAGTTTTTCTGCCGTCGGTCGAAGAGTCTCTGCGTGCTGGTCTGCAAGGAGCTCGGTGGGGGCCAAGAACACAGCTTGCGCGCCGCCTGCAGCGACTTGCGCGCAGGCGACCATCGCCACCGCGGTCTTTCCACATCCCACGTCGCCCTGGAGAAGACGACGCATGGGCGTTTCGCTACAGAGTGCTGCGCTCACGTCTCGCACGGCCGCCCTCTGCGCTGCGGTCAACTCGAATGGGAATGCACCTGAGGCCGCGGACACTGAAGCCCCGATTTCGAAGGCGCGCGAAAGTCCTCCTCGCTCAGACGCTCGACGCAGACGAAGCGCGAGCTCCCAGAGCACGAGCTCTTCGAGCGCAAGCCGATGGTGGGCCGGGCCTAGCATCTCGGCGTTGGCGACGGCATCGAACGCTTCCGGATCGGGAACGTGAATCGAACGGAGCGCCTCTGCCACGGTGCATGCGCCGACCTCGGCGCGGAGCGCCGCTGGGATGAGATCGGGAACCTCGGCGACCGCGCGATCCACCGCGGCTCGCACAGCGCGTCGAAGTATCTTGCGCCGGACACCGGGCACCTCGGGATAGCGAGGTTCGATCGCTCCACGCACGTCGGCGGGCAGCGACTCTGGATGCGCCATGGTCGCCGTGCCGCGATAATCGGTGACCTTACCCGCTACCCGCACCCTCTCGCCCTCGGCGAAACGACGAGCGAGCCCCGGAATCGCTCGAAACCAGACCAGCTTCAACTCTCGGTAGCCGTCGACCTCAGCCGGCGCCTCAGGGGCGTCCAGTCGGACCTCGAATCCGAGACGACCGCCGCGGGGAAAGGATCGCGCCCTGCGAACCAGGCCTTCGACGACCGCGTACTCGCCGCAACGGAGCTCATGAATCGGGGTCGGAGCCCGCTGGTCGTCGTATCCGCGTGGTAGAAGCCAGAGAAGATCCCCCACCGATTCGAAGCCGCGTGCCCGCAGATGGGCGCCCGTCGTGGATCCGATCCCCGGGAGCGTTTCGACAGGATGATCGAGCAGTGTGGGCACTGGCGCCCTTCCCCCCAGAGCCGTGGCCCCTTCAGCCCCAGCGAACGTCGCTCACTTCGTAGTGGCGAAGGCCACCCGGCGTCTCGACCCGCACCTCGTCGCCCACTTCCCTGCCAACCAACGCGCGGGCCACGGGTGAAGTAATGGAGATTTTGCCCTCCTTGATGTCGGACTCGTCCGGTCCGACCAGGCGGTAGGTGACCATCTTGCCGTTGTCCATGTCCTCGAGCTCGACGATGGCGCCGAACTTCACCTTTTCGCCGCTCAATGTCGAGGGATCGATGACCTCGGCGCGCGAAAGCTTGTCCTCGATCTCTGCGATACGCGCTTCGCACATGCCCTGCTTCTCTTTGGCGGCGTGATACTCGGCATTCTCTTTGAGATCGCCGTGGTCACGCGCAACGCCGATCTCCTGGGAGATCTTCGGTCGCTCGGCCTTGAGGGCGTTGAGCTCAGCGGTAAGGGCTGCATGCCCAGCTGGGGTCATCGGAACCCGTTCCATGCGCTCCTCGTAGTGTCTGGCCCCAGATGAGGCAACCCAACGCTAGTCGCTCGGCGGCAGGAGGGTGGCCAATTCGCGGTTGCGCGCGTGGTACTCCTGGAGCGAGCAGACCGAAAGAGGCCGGCGGCGGCGCGCTTCGATGGCATCGACCGCAGCGACCGCAGCGGCGATCGTGGTGAAATACGGCACGTCGCTCAGGACGGTTTGGCGACGCATCGACCGGCTGTCCCGAATCGCCTTTGCTCCGGCGGTGGTGTTGATCACCAAGTTGATTTCACCGTTCTGAATAATGTCGACGATGTGCGGCCGGCCCTCTCCCACCTTGTGCACGTTCTCAGCGTCGACCCCGGCCTCGGCGATCACGTTTCGCGTCCCCGACGTGGCGACGATTTCGAAGCCCAAGCCCTTGAGGCGGTGCGCGAGCTGGGCAGCCGCAGGTTTGTCGCTCTCTTTGACGCTGATGAACACTTTTCCGGCGTCAGGCAGCTCGGTGTATGCGGAGAGCAGCGCCTTGTAGAACGCTTCGGGGAAATTGTCGGCGATTCCCATCACCTCACCCGTGGAGCGCATCTCGGGGCTGAGGATCGTGTCGACGCCTGGGAATTTGGTGAATGGGAAGACCGATTCTTTGACGGCGATGTGTTCGGTCACGATTTCCCGCGTGAAGCCGAGCTCCCGAAGGGTCGAACCGGCCATGACCTTGGCAGCGATCTTTGCGAGTGGAACGCCGATCGCTTTGCTGATGAAGGGGATCGTTCGAGACGCCCTGGGATTGACCTCGATGACGAACACCGCGCTACCCCGAACGGCAAACTGCACGTTCATGAGTCCGACGACCCCGAGCTCCAAAGCAAGCGCGCGCGTCGACTGCCGGAGCGTGGCGAGCACGTCGTCCGGGAGCGCGTGAGCGGGCAACGACATGGAGGAGTCACCGGAGTGAATCCCCGCCTCTTCGATGTGCTGGAGCAGGCCACCAATGACGACGTCATGGCCGTCTGAGACACAGTCTACGTCGACCTCGATCGCATCTTTCAAGAACTCGTCGACCAAGATGGTCTGGGCTTCCGCGTCGGCGACGGCTTCTAAGGCAACCGTCATATATCGCGCGAGCTCCTCTTGTGAGTGAACGATTTCCATGGCCCGACCGCCAAGCACGTAGCTTGGCCTCACGACGACTGGGAATCCAATGCGTTCGGCGACTGCGAATGCGTCCTTGGCGCCCTTGGCGATACCGCCACGGGGACGGTCGAGACCGAGCTTCGTCAGCAACTCCTCGAACCGCTCTCGATCCTCAGCGCGGTCGATGGCATCGGCCGTGGTTCCAAGAATGGGCACGCCCTCACGCGACAAGGGCACGGCGAGCTTCAGGGGTGTCTGCCCGCCAAACTGCACGATGATGCCGTCTGGTTTCTCGACCTCGACGATGTGCATCACATTCTCGAAGGTGAGTGGCTCGAAGTACAACCTGTCCGACGTGTCGTAGTCAGTGGACACCGTCTCGGGGTTGCAGTTCACCATGATCGTCTCGAAGCCCATCTCTTTGAGGGCGAAGGAGGCGTGGACGCAGCAGTAGTCGAACTCGATCCCCTGCCCGATCCGGTTGGGCCCTCCACCGAGAATCATCACCTTCTTCTTGTCCCCGCCGACTCGAGCCTCGCTGTCGAGTCCCCAGGTCGAATACATGTAAGGGGTGAGCGCAGGAAATTCCGCAGCGCATGTGTCGACTCGAGAGAAGACCGGCTCAACGCCCTTCGCCGCGCGCTCGGCGCGCACGGACTTGCTCGTCTCACCACGGAGCGTCGCGATTTGGGCATCACTGAAACCCAGAGCCTTGGCGTCGCGAAGGAGCCCCTCGCCGAGCGCTTTGCCCGTCGACTCCTTCAAGGTCCCCTCGAAGGCGAGGATCTGGCGCATTTGCTCGAGGAACCAAACATCGATCTGAGTCGCTCCATGGAGGTCTTCCACGGTAAGCCCTACTCGCAGACCGTCGGCGAGATACCAAAGGCGATCGGCGAGCGGGGTGCGCACGAGATCTAGAATCGACTCTCGAAGCTCGGCGTCGGTCGCATCGGGCAGGTCGGCGAGCATCGGCTTGGCGGTGTTGATCGCTTCGCCCGTCTCGATGAGCCGTCTCACCTGAGCGGCGAGGTCCCTGTAGTCCACCTTCTTGAGAAGCGAGGTCAACCCGTCTCTTCCCGTTTCGAGCGAGCGCGCCGCCTTTTGGAGGGACTCCTTGAACGTGCGGCCGATCGCCATCGCCTCGCCAACCGACTTCATTTGCGTCGTGAGGCGCGGATCAGCGCCGGCGAACTTCTCGAACGCGAACCGCGGAATCTTGGTGACGACGTAATCGATCGTGGGCTCGAACGCAGCGCTGGTGCCCGTGATGTCGTTGCGAAGCTCGTCCAGGTGATAGCCCACGGCGAGCTTGGCCGCGATCTTGGCGATCGGATAGCCGGTGGCCTTCGACGCGAGCGCGCTGGATCGCGAGACGCGCGGGTTCATCTCGATGACGATCACCCTGCCGTCCGCTGGGTTGACCGAAAACTGGATGTTGGAGCCGCCCGTCTCGACGCCGATCTCCGTGATGATCGCCCGGGCGGCGTCTCGCAGACGCTGGTACTCGCGGTCGGTGAGCGTCATGGCCGGCGCCACCGTGATCGAATCGCCGGTGTGGACCCCCATCGGGTCGAAGTTCTCGATCGTGCAAATCACCCCGAAGTTGTCCGCCTTGTCCCGGATGACCTCGAGTTCGTACTCCTTCCAACCGAGCAGGCTTTCCTCGACGAGGCACTCGTGCACGGGGCTGCACTGGAAGGCCCAGCGAATCGCCGTGTCGAACTCCGCCTTGTTGTAGGCGACGCCACCGCCCGAGCCGCCCATCGTCAGCGACGGACGCAAGATGATCGGAAACCCGATCCGCTCTGCGATCTCGTGGGCATGATCGACGGTCCGAGCGACCTCGGCTCGCGCACTTTCGAGTCCGATCTTGTCCATGGCCGCCTTGAACAGCTCGCGCTCTTCGGCCTTGCGTATGGCCTCGACGTTCGCGCCGATGAGCTCGACCCCGTGCTTTTCGAGCACACCCCGGTCGGCGAGCGACAAGGCGAGGTTCAGCGCTGTCTGCCCACCGAGGGTCGGAAGCACGGCATCGGGCTTCTCCCGTTCGATGATCGTTTCGAGGATCTCCGGGGTGAGCGGTTCGACGTATGTGCGGTCCGCGAACTCCGGGTCGGTCATGATCGTCGCCGGGTTCGAGTTGACGAGGATGATTCGGTAACCCTCTTCTTTGAGCGCCTTGGCGCCCTGAGTCCCGGAATAATCGAACTCGCAGGCCTGACCGATCACGATCGGCCCCGACCCAATCAGTAGGATGCTTTCAATATCGTCGCGGCGGGGCATGCAATCAGTTCAACCTGGGCGTTCGCGCGGGCTTACCAGAGCGCCCTAGGGGCCGCAACTGGGAAGGTCTTCGTCCGAACCTCGCTTGCTGAGTGCGCTGATGATCGCATCACCACGTGCGCTCTCCGGCCTAAAACGGGCCCGGCGGGCGAGGTCGGATAAGATCTCGAGCTCGACCCAAAGCGCCGTCCGAGCCCCCATCGCAGGAAACTTCTTTCCCCACTCCACGAAGAGCACGCCACCCTCCTCGAGGAGCTCATCGACTCCTAGCTCTTCGAGCTCGGCTTCGTCTCCCAGTCGGTAGAAGTCCGCATGCGCGATTGGTAAACGCCCCTGGTACTGATGCAGCAGAGCAAAGGTGGGACTGGTGACCGCCGTCTCTGCCGGCACGCCGAGCCCGTGAACAGCGGCGCGCGTGAAGGTCGTCTTGCCAGCGCCGAGCCCCCCTTCGAGACCGATCACGTCCCCGGGCGCAAGCACGGCTGCAAGGGTGCGTGCCAGGGCGACTGTGTCCGCCTCGCTGTGAAGCTCCAGCTCGAGCATGCCCATGCCCTGTCACATCCGGGGAGCCAGTGCACGCCTGCTCGTCTAGACCTTGATTTGTATGCCCAGCTGCTCTCGAAGGCGGAAGTAGCTCTCCGAAACGCTGTAGAGCACGATCTCCTTGACCTTGTCGCGCGGAGCGAGGTCGGCCGTGGATTCGGACGGGATCTGCTGCGTCATGCGGACAGCGGTGTCCACGTCGTCGCAGAGGAGTAGCCCGGCGCGAAGCGCCGTAACCTCGACCGCCTGCATCCAACGCTTGATATCCGCCTGCCCTCCAGCATCGACGAACTTGCGAACGACCTGCTTGAGCACGTCCAGGTGCGACTGGTCCATGTACTTCGCCAACTGCTTGGCTGTGGACTCGACGCTTGCGTCCCCGCCTCCCATGCCGACCACACGCATGGCGGCTAGCAAGAGAGTCCTCAAGTCGGTGTGCGAGTTGTACATCGTCCGGATGAAATGCTCACCGCGATAATATGTGAGGTGACGGCCGCATACGAACGCCAGATCCACAGGCCGGTAGCCCGAGAGAAGCGTGTACCCGGTGATGATCGCAGGCGGATTACTCCTCGGTTCGTCCCGCAGCGCGCCGGAAAGCTCCTTCTGGATGAATAGGCGAACCGGAATCGTCACGTTGAGGACGTCCTGCGCAAGCTTGAACTGCCGGGCGAGCGCGAGGCTCGGATTGGCGAGGTCCTCGGGCTTGCGCTTGTTCAAGTTGAGCTTCTTGTCGGTCATAGCCATCGAAGCTCGAACTGCAGGGGCTATCACCTCCATGATCTTGGAGATGTAGAGGTCCTGATCGGCGTGCATCAGCTCCTTCACCCAGGCTTCATTGCTCAGCCGCGTCTTCGGCTGGATCTCCCGATCCTGCTTGTACTGCTGGTAGAACTTCCTCTGCTCTTCGTCCGCCTTTTCGAAGTAGCTCAGGGTGCGCGCGATGCACCAAGCTTTGTCGTAAGCGCGGGCATCGAAGTAGAGCTTGTAGAGGGCCCGATACGAATCGAGCCGGTTCGGGTCAGCGCCGAGAAGCCACTGGTGCTCGACGATAGCCTGCTCGGTCTTTTCCGGCATGGTCGCGTAGAGCTCGGCCAATATCTGGTGCCCGACGGGGTCGTCGGGCTTGAGGCCGGCGGCCATCTGGAACGACTCCGCGGCAGCATCGAAGTTACGCTGGCGGTCTCGATAGATGATACCGAGCGTGTGCCAGAGGTTGTGCTCGAGGTCCGTGTTGCCCTGGTTGATGATGCGATGAAGCATCTTGCGGTACGCTCGCTCGAGTGCCTTCCAGTCCTTCCGCTCGTTCAACAGCTTGTTGACCGCCTCGAATGGCTTCAGCTGAGTGCAATCGATGTCGAGTGCATCGTTGAATCGCTCGAGTGCCGCATCTTCGTCTTCTAGCTTGTCGCGTAGAATGACCCCGATCGTGTAGGTGTACTTGGCCTTGGCCTCGTCCCGCTCTTCAATTCCACGAACGCGCTCGATGACGTCGATGGCCTCCGACCAGCGCTCCGCAGCCTGATAGGCCACGAGGAGCTTGTGAAGCACGACGTGATTTTCGGGTTCGAGGTCCAGTGACTCGGTGTATGCCTCGGCTGCCGAGCCCGGTTCTCCGAGCTTTTCGTGCCAGAGGTCTCCGAGCTCGACGAGAATCGCCGCCCGAACAGAGGGCTCGTCGGCCACGTCCAGTATTCGCTTCTTGTACTCGACGACCGAGCTCCAGTCGCCGTCGGCGGTCTGCAAGGCGACCATGGCCTCGAGGGCGGGCACGAAATGCGTGTCCTCTTCGAGGGCCTTGTCGAACATGTTCCGCGCCTTCTTCTCTTCGCCTTGCTCTCGCTTGACGACACCGAGCCGGTAGAAGATCTCGGTAATCTCGTCTCGCCCGAGCGCATCGCGGTGCTGAACCAGAAGAAGCTGGTGATACTTGAAAGCATCGTCCCAGCGTTCCGCTCGGAAGTGTGCTCCCGCCAGCCCCTTGAGCGTGACCGAATCGTTGCTATCGAGCTCGTACGCGCGCTCGTAAGCGCTCACGGCCTCGTCGGCGTGCCCTAGCATCGTAGCGGTTTCACCCAACATCGAGGCAAGGCGGTGCTGCTCCTCGTGCTCGCGTTTGTCCGAGCGTTGTACGAGGGTTCGCAGAAGCGGGAACGCGTTCTCGTGGCGCCCCGCGCTCACGTACGCATCGACGAGCGGCAACATCGCGTCTTCGTTGTCGGCATCGGCCTCGATTGCAGCCTCGAAGGCTTCCACCGCGCCGTCCTCGTCGTCGAGCCGCTCGGCACGAATGCGCCCAAGCTCGACGAGCCGCACGGCCCGAATCCGATCCTTTTCGGTGTGCTCCACCTCTAGGCAGAGGGTCTTGGCAGCGGCAGCCCAATCACCCGAGTCGACGTAAATGCTCCGCATCGCCTCGAGCGACGGGAGATGTGCCGGATCCAAATCGATGGCGGTTTGGAAGTGCTCCAGAGCCGACACGCGGTCCCCAAGCTCTTGGTCGAGGATGCGTCCCATTCGGTGTTTGAGCGCCACTTGATCGCTGGGATCGTCGGAGACCCCCACAAGCTGGCCCATCATGTCGAGGGCCGCCGCGTAGTCGCCCTTGCGCTCGTAGAGCTTCGTCAACGCCTGAAGACTGAAGAGATCCTGCTCGTTGAGGTTGAGCGCGTTGAGGTAACTGTCGATCGCCTGCTCGACATCTTCCTTCTGAGTCGCGTAGACCTGCCCAAGCTCTCGGAAAATCCGGACCCGTTCCTCGGTATCGGCCGTCGCGCTCGCATGGCGGTCGTAGGTCCGAACCAGGTCGTCCCAGCTCTGCATGGTCCGGTAGAGCTCCTCCAGGCCGCAAAGCGCTTCATCATGAAGCGGGTCGATGTCCAGCACCTGCTCCAGCCGCTCGGCCGCGTTCTCCGGTTTGCGGAACTCCTCTTCCCACATCTTGGCGAGTCGCATCAAAATCTCGATGCGCTCGCGCTCGGTTGCAACGACCTCGTACTCACGCTCGAGAATGCCAATCAGATCCTGATAGCGTCCATCTTGCGTATACAAACGCTCCAAACCTCGAAGCGCAGTGAGATCCGTGGGCGAAAGCTCGGCCGCCCGTTCATAATTTTCGGTCGCAGCTTTCGGGTCATCGAATCGTTCCTCGTAGGCCTCGGCCACCTGCAACAGCGCCGAGACGACGCTCTCGACATCCTCGACGGCTTCCGCCTTTCGTTCGAGTATGTTGAGCAGCTTGTTGGATCGGCCGTCCTCCCGGTAGATCCTCTCGAGCGCCTCGAGGGCCCCCACGTGCTTGTCCTGGAGCTGAAGCGCCCTTCGGTAGTAGTCCTCAGCCTCTTGACGCATGGCAAAGCGGTCATCCGCCAGATCTCCCATACGAACGTAGGTATTGGCCTTCACGTCGTCGTCGTCCGTGAGCTCGACCAGCTTGGCGAGCGCCTGAGCGAGCTTGTCCCACTGATGGGTCGTCTCGTAGAGGTCGCCTAGCTGCCACCAAGCCTTCGCGTTGCTCGGGTCGAGCGCGCGAATCTGCTCGTAGTACGGAATGGCGTACTCGGGATGTCCGAGGTCCTGGCCGTACCACTTGGCGCAGCAGAGGCAGATCGCGATCTGTGTCTCCGGTTCCTGACCGTCTTGCAAGACCTGATTGGCTGAAGTGAGAAGCTCGTTCCACTTGTCGTTGGCTGCGGTTACTCGCTCGAGGTCGACGGCGGTGTTCTTGTTGGCAAAGTCCTCGGTCCACGCGATGTAGAGCGTGTGATAGGCCTGCTCGCCATCGTCGAGGTGTTCCTCGTAGACCCTCGCGGCCGCGCGCAACAGCTCGATGCGCTCTTTCCGGCTTTCCGTAGCTTCGATGCGCGTCACGTAGAGGTCGATGAGCTCGTCCCAGCGCTCCGCATTCCTCAGCAGCGACTGCGACTCCGAGAATGCATACTCGTGCATCGCGTCGACTTCGAGGATGCGTCCGAAGGCACCCACAGCGCCTTCCTTGTTGCCCAGCTCGGTCTCCCAAAGCTCGGTGACTGCGATGAGCTGGCGAATCTTCTCTTGTGGATCGGCGAGGGCCTGCGCGCGCTGCTCCATCACCCCGATCGCCTCTTCCCAATCACCCTCTTTGCGGTGAATCAGCTCGAGGGAGTCCAGCGCTTCGAAGAAGCGCGGATCGATCGTCAGTACGTTGCGGTAGGCCTCGACGGCGTCGCCCGGTTGATTCAGCTCGTTTGCATAGATGTGCCCAAGCTGCATGTAAACGGTGATCAGATCGGCGTCCTCGAGGGTCGCCGCACCGACGTCGATGACGCGGTGAAGGGTGTCGGCCCGCTCCCGGGATTGCCCCCCCGCCCGCTGGATCTCCGCGATGCTAAACAGCGCGTACGCGTTGCCCGGATCGATGTCGAGTACGCGTTCCCAGTTCTCGATCGCGTTTCGCTCGCGCTCGAGCTTCTCGTACCAGACCCTCGCGAGGTCGGAGTACACTTGGATCCGGAACGCATCGTCGTCGGCGATGCCAGCCTCTCGCTCGAGCACGTCGACGAGGTCGCGCCAATTGCCCTGCGACGCATAGATGTCACCGAGCGCGTTGAGCGCCTCGGGATCCTCTCCGCGCAGGTCGAGAACGCGCTGCCAGAGGCCGATCGCCTTCTCCGGGTCGCTGAGCCGGTTCGTCGAGAGCTTTGCCATGCGCGCAAACACGTCGGCCTGCTGGGAATCGCCGAGCGCGATGCTCAGCTCTTTCTCGAATGCTGCAAATAGCTCCGGCCAGCGCCCGAGATTGGCATAGATGCCTTCGAGCGCATGGATCGTCTGAGAATGCTCGGAGTCGTACTCGTCGAGCAGTTTGGTGAACACCTCGATGGCGTCTTCGGTGCATCCAAGGCGTTGTTCGAGCACGGTGCCCAGCCGATAGTGAAGATCGATGAGCTCCGAGCTGTTGTTGCAACCTTCGATTCGCTTGCGCAGCACTTCGCAGAGCGCGCGGTATGCGCCGTGCTCCGTGTAAATTCGATCGAGCGCCTTCAGCGCCTTGTCGTCGTGGGCTTCCACGCCAAGAACGAATCGATAGGTCTCCTCCGCGCGTTCGAGATCGTGGAGCTCGTTCTCGTAGACCTTGGCGAGCCGGCGTCCGAGCTCCGCCTTGTTGAGCGGGTCTCCGGCGTGCTGAATGCCATTGGCGTAGGTAGTCGCAAGCTCGGTCCAGCCGTCCACGATCGCCGAAAGGCGCTCTGCCTCACCCAATGAGTGGTCGTGGCTAGGGTCTTCGAGCAGCGCCTTCTGCATCCACTCGAAGGCGCGACCGTGGTCCGAAGTCTTGTCCTCCGCGATCTCCGCCAGTCGGTGCATCATGACGACGCGCTCGATCGGGTCTTTCTGATGCTCGACTTGCACCTCCTGCACGTTGAGCAGCCGATCCCAATTGCCCTGCATGCGGTAGAGCGGCTCGAGCACTTCGCCAATTGCCATGGGCTGCACACCGCTCGAGAACAGATCCTCGAGTGCCGAGACGGCCGGCGCATACTCGGGGGCAGCGGCGAGGATCTCGCGGTACTGGTCGATGGCGGAATCCATCTTACCGAGCTGATTTTGGAAGACTTGCCCCGTCCGGAACTGCAGATTGAGAACCGCCTCGGGCGTGCTGGCAATCGCTGCCTCCATTCGAAGCGTCGCGGCCAGGTCGTCCCAACGTTCGGTCTGCTCGTAGAGTCGGTCGAGCGCTTCGATGGCCGTCACGTCGCTCGGATCGACGTCGGCGACGAACTGATAGCGCGAGATCGCCGCGTCCACATCGTCGAGCTGCACCTCGTTGATCACGGCAGAGCGCTTGGCCAGGTGGACCACGTCTGCGGGTGATTGTTCCCGCATTCGCTGAACTTCCGCATCGTAACGAGAAGCAGCTTCATGCCAATTGCCAGTCTGCTCCGCGAGGCGTTCCAGCGACGAAAGGGTCAGCTCGTTGCGCGTGTCGAGCGGAAGCGCACGGACGAAGGCGGCAAAGGCCGAAGGCGGATCCTCGAGTTGAATTTCGTAGATTTCGGCGAGCTGCTGAAGCATCTCCACGCACTCGGCCGGTTCTTCGGTGAATCGAACTTGCACCTCGCGAACCTCGGCGAGCTTTCGATACTCACCAGCAGCTAGGTAGACCTGCTCCAGCGCCTCCGCCGCAGCCAATGGTTCCACTGCGTCGCGAGTCATCGCGGTCAAGGCATCGAGCGTTCTTTGATGTTCGGGGGCCTCAGCCAGAATGTCGCGGTAGATTTCGATCGCCTGCTTGGGATCCTCGAGATGGCGCCGCCAGAGCTCACCGATCCGGAAGCAAAGCTCGATGCGCAGATCCTCATCTGTCGCCAGCTCGGCTTGGCGCTCCAAAACCTGCAACAGATCTCGCCACTGAGACATGCTCTCGTGGAGTGCGTCCAAATGACGGAGCGCCTGAACGTCGTCCGGGTCGATCTCGAGGACGCGCTGATACGCGTCGATTGCCTTGTCTCCGTCGTCGAGTTGAGCCTCGTGAACCCGGCCCATCGCCGCGAAAATCTCCTTTCGCGCGTCTGGGTCGGAAACCACCTCGGCCTTGCGTTCGTAGGTCTGGAGCAAAGCGCTCCATTTACCGAGCCCCAGCTCCAACTCGATCAAACGGTCGAGCGATTCGATGTCCGTCGGGTCGATCTCGAGCACCTGCTGATGCACGGCAATCGCCTCAGCCGGCTTTTCGAGAATATCTTCGTAGATCGCGGCAGCTTTGACGAGTTGGTCCCTCTGGTCACTGGGAGACGGCAACATCCGCGCCTTGCGCCGGTAAATGGAAGCCAGGTCTTCGTAGCGCTCGGTCTGCTGGAACAGGCGCTCCAGCGCATCGGCCGAGTACCGGTGCTCTTCGTCGATTTCGAGGACGTTCTGATAATGCTCCACCGCGCGGTCTAGCTGACCCAGGTCATCCTCACGGATTTCGGCTGCGCGAAGGAGAAGCGCGGTAGAGAGCTGCGGATCGTCCAAGCTCGTGACGACTTCCTCGTACACGCTCGCGAGCGCGTCGGACGCCCCAACCGCGGCGCTCAGACGCTCCAGCTCTTCTTTGGCCTTGGGGTGCCCTGGGTCTTCTCGGAACGCCCGCGCGTAGCTTTCAAAAGCACTGCGCAGGTCGCTCAGGGAGAACTCCTGCAGCTTTGCGATCTCTTGGAACAGCCCAAGCCGGCGCTCTGGCGCAGTGGCGTGGTGGGCTTGAATTTCGTACACGTCGACGAGTCGAGCTGAAGCTCCACCGTTCTTGTAGATCGGCTCCAGGATGTCTGCGACAGCAGCCTGGTATTCGGCCGACTCGAGCAGGCGTTCCAGTGCGCCGAGTGCGGCCGGATTGCTCGCATCGTTCGTCAAGACGTCGCGGTAGATCTCGATCGCTGAATCGATCGAGCCCATCCGCTGCTCGCGGATCTCGGCGAGGCGAAGCAGAAGCGCCGTTTGCTCCTGCGGATCGTCCGTCATCGATAGCTGCCGTTCGACGTTGTCGGCGAGATCACTCCAGAGGCCCTGCCGCGCGAGCAGATCGTCGAGCGTCCCAAGAGCGCCGCGGTTGCTCGGGTCGAGCTCCAAAATCTCGTTCTGAAGTGCGATGGCTGGCTCTTGCTCGTCGAGCAGGTCGGCATGGATTCGGGCCATTTCGGCCAGAACGCCGATCTTTTCGTCTGGGTCCGCGTATGCTTCTGCTCGGGCCCGAAGAACGCCCAGGACCTCGTGCCAACGCTCCGCGCCGCGGTAGAGCACATCGAGCGCGCCGAGCACCTCGAAGTCGCCTGGATCCGTTTCGAGGACTTTTCGGTAGGCCGATACGGCGGCCTCAGTGTCGTCGAGCCTCGATTCGTGGATCTCGGCAGTCTTGATCCAAAGAGATCGGCTCAGCGAAACGTCCGAGACGTTCGCCGCGAGGTCCCCGGTGAGATCGGCCACTGCCTCGAACAAGCCCTGCTCGGTCGCGAGCATCTCGAGGCGCTGCAGGGTGCCCAGATCGGACGGCATCTCACGGAAGGCCTCTGAGAGCGATACGAAGCCCCGCTGAGCATCGCCAATGTGCTGAAAATATGTGTCGGCGACGCGGGTAAGCAGCTGAAGCTTCTCGCGGGGCAGCGTGCTGAAACGGTGTTGCACGCGAAGTGCGTTGATGTAGTGATTCCAGTCATCACTCATCTCGTAAACAGGCTCGAGAACGCGTGACGCCTCGGCCGCGACCTCGTCGTCGTCGAGGAGGGCTTCGAGTCGCGCTCGGGCTCCGTCGTGCTCAGCGAGAATCGAAAGCACCTCGCGGTAGAGCTCGACCGCTCGCAGCTTGTCGTCGAGTTGCGATTCGCACACGCGAGCCAGTCTGAATTTCAGGGCTGCAAGCTCTTCATGGCTCTCGGGACGAGCTTCGACCCGGCGCTCGAGAAGTTGTGCGAGATCTTGCCATCGCGACTCGGCTTCATAGAGTCGCTCGAGCTCACGGCAGGCATCGCCTTGCTCCACACCGTATTCGTCGATGATGCCTTCGAAGGCCTCGATCGCCGGTGCCGGGGCGTTCAACGCCTGGGCAAACAGCTTGGCGCGCCGGTACGCGATTTCGAGACGAGCCTCCGGATCCTCCTCGAGCTCGATTCGGCGCTCGTAGATGTCCAGCAGATCGCGGAATCTCTCGGTTCGAACGTAGAGCTCCCCGAGCGCAGTGATCGCGGCGAGGTTGTTGCTTTCGAGCTCGTAAACGAGCTGGTACTGTTCGATGGCGTCATCGATCCGATCGAGCTGCGCCAAAGTCTGTCCGTAGCTGAGGCGAATCGGCACTGCCTGATGTGGATCCGACACCGCATCGATTGCGGACTCGAATCCAGACACCAAGCGATCCCAGCCGTTCATCTCCTCGGCGAGGCGCTCGACGTCGATGCGAGCCTCGTCATGCGTCGGAGCAAGCGCGAACGCCTCCAAGTAGCGCTCGAATGCGACTTCCGGCTGCCTCAGACGTTCCTCGAACACCTGTCCGATTTTCAGCAGAAGCTCGACCTTGGCGTCATCGTCCGACGCGTGCGCGAAACGGACCTCCAGAACCGACACGAGCTTCCGGGCATCGTGTGCCTCTTCGTAGATCGGTGTGAGCGCTTCTGCGGCCTGGACATTGTCCGGGTCGGCGCCGAGGATCTTCTCGTAGACGCGCGCAGCCCTGTCGGGCTTCCCTTTCATCTCTTCCCAGAGACGGGCGGCCCTGAACAGGAGCGGAATGCGCTCCTCAGGAGCGGTCTCTTGAGCTTCGGCCTGTCGTTCCACGATGCGGATGAGCTCATCCCATTGTTCATTGGCGGCGTAGAAAGCCTCTAGCTCGTCCCAGGCGCCCAGGGAGACATAGCGACGCTTGAGCTGTTCCTGCGCCCGGCGATCCGAGGGGTCTAGCTCCAGCAGCTTCGTGAAGGCCCTGATGGCGCCTTCGTCGTTGCCGATCTTGTCGGCATAGATCATTCCGAGCTTCTGAAGCTGCTGCTTCATCGAAGTAACGTCCGAGTCTGCGGCGACCAGAGTCTCCAGGACCTCGGCGAGCGGCTCCCATTCCCGGGCTCGCTCGTAGAGTTGCGCCAGATTCTCGAGCGCGCTTGGATTCTCGGGATCAGCGTCGAGCACCTTCTGCCAAAGCTCGATGCAGACCTCCGGCTTGCGAAGGCGCTGCGTCGCCAGGTCGGCCATCTCGGCGTAGGCAATGAGCTGATCCGCTTCAGGCAGGAGCTCGACTTCTCGCTGCATGGTGCGGATGAGCTTCTCCCAGTCCCGCCGCTTCTCGTACATCTCCTTGAGACGCTGGATCGCCTCGACGTCGTGCGCCTCGTACTCGAGAAGCTCCTCGAAGCACTTGATCGCCTCGGCCTGATTGCTCGAACGTTCGAGGTAAAGCGTGCCCGCCTGGCGGAACAGCTCCACCTTCTCGGCCGGCAACTGAATCAGCGCGGCCTTCTTGAGGATGGAGCGGATCATATCCGACCATCGCTTCTGTTGTTCGAACTTCGCGATCGCGTCGTCGAGCTTTTCGAGCTCGGCAACTTCGCCCGCGGTCAGCTCACGAACCTCATCCCCCGATTGTTCTTCCGACATCTTGCCCCAGCCCCCTTACGGCGATTCGGTTCTCAATTCCGCGAGACGGTCTCGCGCAGCTTTGACGTAGTGCTCAGGCGCATCCGTGCCCGCCATCATCACGTACTTGTCGAGGTAGCGCTTCGCTTCCTCATCGTTGCCCTGAAGTGCATAAGTCCAGCCGAGCGAAAACAACGCGTCGCTCATGCCCGGCACGATTCCAAGCGCCGCCTGGAACTCGGCAATCGCCTCATCGTACTTGCGTTGCTGTTGATAGACTGTGCCCAGAAGATGGTGGATGTTGGCCTCCTCTTCGGTGGCCGGCATCGCGACTTTGAGCGCCTCCCTGAGGACTTGGGCCGCTTGATCCGGGTAACGAAGATCGGCGTACAAACGGCCAAGCGCCGAGTAAGACGGCAAGAACCGCGGCCCGGTCTTGATCGCATCCGTGTACTGGTAGAGCGCATTCTGCGCGTCTTCCAACTCTTCACTGCAGCGCCCCAACTTGAAGTGCGCCTTGAACAAGGATGGATCGAGCTCGAGCGCCTCGGTGAACGCGACCTGCGCCCCCTTCCAATCCTCGAGCTCCATCAACACGGTGCCGAGCTTCTCGTGATATCCGGCCACATCCGGTTTGGCCACGATCGCCCGCTCGAGCGCTTCGCGTGCGGCCGAGAAGGAGCGCAGCTCGATCTCGACGATGGCTAGGTTGAAGTAGGCCTGGTGATTGGTTGGATCGAGCACGGCAGCCTTCTGGAGGCTTTGCGCGGCTTCGTTGAACCGTTTCATCTCGGCGAGCTCGACGCCGGCATTCATCTCGTTCATCGATTCCACACGGGCGCGAGAACAGTTCCCGCCCATCAGGATTAGACCCACCAGCACTACCCCGAAACTATGAGCTCGCATGCTTGCCTCCTAGGCTTGGAAATTCACAAGCACTTCAATCCTACAGCATTACTTCCCTGGCCAACAACAGTAAACACAGCTCTTTTTCAGCTGTTTCGTCGTTCTTGGCCAGTTTCAGACTATCCCCAGTTCCCTGAACGCCGGAGCAGGCCCTGAAAAGCAGGGATATCAGAGGGGAATCTCGCTTTTCGTCTGACGCCCTGAGCGTCACTGGCCCGCTGCATCGAGCAGGAACGGGTAGTTGACGACAACCACACCGCCGCCATCCGGAGCTGGGAAGGTCCACCTGCGAACCGCGCGAACGATGCAGCTCTCGACCGCCTCGTTTCGCAAGGTCGAGTCGCCGACCATCGCCGACTGAACCGAACCCGTCGGCGAGATGACGAACTTGGTCGTCACACGCCCTTGCAGATCAGGACGCGCGTTGAGCTGTTGCTCGTAGCAGAACTTGACCTCGTTGATGTGGCGTTGGACCACGCGCCGGATGACTTCCTTCGAGAGCGAGCCTCGAACCTCTGCACCGCCGCTTCGGACTTGAGGCACGCCCGCCGAGCGACCGCGGAATCCGCCAACGCCACGACCGTAGCCGCCTTCGCCGTCACCCCGGCCGCCACCGCGACCGATCGTACCAAAGTTCCCCATGCCGATGGTGCCCTGTCCGAGACCGCCGCCACCACGGCCGGTGCCGCGCAAGCCGAGGCCGCCAAATCCGAAGTTCTGGCCGATGTCGTTGCCCGTCATCGCACCAAGCGCGCTACTCGGATCGTTACCGAGCGCAAAATCGGCGCCGTAGGGGGAAGTCGGAGAATTGAATGAGCCCTGCATCGAGGCCAGCGTTCCGATGATGCCAGCGGTGCGTGCTTCTTCTTCCGCTTGTTCGCGCGCCATGACCGGGTCTGGATTGTCTTGGGGTCCCTGAATGCCGTACTTGTTCTTGGTCTTCTCGGCCTTCTCGTCGCCCATCTGGCCCTGCTCGCCTTCGTGTGCCTTGCCCGTGCCCCCGCCAGAGGAATCCTGGCCGTTGAGCCACTCGGGTTCGGGCTCCTCGAGCTCCTCGGGCTCCATGAGGAACTGGATCAGGCGCGAGTCTGTCGCCAGCAAGTCTGACGAAAGGCCTCTCGGGCGTGGCGGTTGGAAGTAGAACATAGTGAGCACGAGGCTCGCGAAGAGCGCCGCACCGGCCACGTAGATCATCGGACGGATGTCCATCTTCGCATGGCCGGCGACCTTCTTGCCGGCCTTCACGTCTTTGATGATGAAGGTGAAGTCTCGGTGCTTCATTCGAACCGAGCCACCCTCGGGCACGGGGAACTCCATGGCCCCTGCCACGGTAGAGCTGGGCCTGAAATCTCCTTGGCCGCGCATCAAATCGAACGAACGCGTCTGGTCGCCGATCGTGGCTTCGCCTTTGGCTCCGTCGGGGACGATGGCGGTGACACCCGCGCCCTGCGCGATGCAAAGGGGCATGCGATCCACACCGATTGCATCGTGTCCGAGGACATAGTCGACGTCTTCGCCGTTGGGCTCGCCGACGTAATAGTCGCGAGGCGGGGTGAGGTAGTCGACGTTCAGAACGTTCCGGTCGCCCCAGAGCACGGCGACTTCGATCGCTCGCTCATCGGTTTCGATTTCGTGAGCCGGCAACGCCGCGGTGGTCGCGACGAGGCCGTACTCCGGACCGTCTTCTTCTCTGCTGTTCCCAAATGGGGTGCGCGACAAGCGCTTGGCTCCAACCTCGAACGGATTGAACTTAGGTCCCGATTCCTCGTCAGCCTTGCTGGCAGTAACCGTTGCCTTGACTCGTGGCTCGGACTCCTCGTCCAGCATGGCTCGCATCGCGCGTTCGTCGACGACTGGCGTCGCACGTCCGCCGCCGGCTGCCATCGCCACGGGCGGACTCGACGCCACTGCCACCGTTCCGGTGATGATGTCGATGTGCATCCGCTTGTTGCCGACTTGCACCTGATCACCGGTTTGCAGCTTCCGCTTGTTGATCTTCTCGCCATTGACGAGAGTCCCCGACGCGGAACCGAGATCGATGATGAACACCTCCCCCGGCGCAGTCACCTCGATGACGGCATGCATGCGGCTGACCTTGTCGTCATCCAGCTGAATGTCGCTCGTCTGCAGACGCCCGATCTTGATGATCTCTTGGCTCAGCGTTTCACTGCTGAGCAACGCGTCGCCGTCGTAGACGGAAAACGCGACCGAAGTATTGTGGCTCGACTCAGTCACCCGCATCCCCCACTACAAATCTTCCACAGATTTCAACATCTCGGGAATAAAATGCTCTCGAATCTGAATCAGCGACGCTCGGCGTCCGCGCCGGCGCACGATCAGCTGCTCGCCATCGGGACGCACCAAGTCACCCGTGACGAGGTCATCCTCGAAGTCGTAGGTCGTTTCAGGAGCGGGCGCGCTCTGCGCCTCCGCGCTGGGCACCAGGAATGCCGGCTGAGAAAATAGCGCAATAAAAACGAATGTTTGTACGATGAACTTCGAAGTCTTCTGTTTCATGATTCGCCCTTATCCCGTGACCTGCATGGCTTCGACGGAGATGTCGATGTTCTGCATTCGCCCTGGCCTGCACTTCGGCGCGCCGCGGCTCTTGCTCGACTTCTCGGCGCAACGATTGCTGACGTCTTCCACGCTCGCGCGGAATTCCGTCTTCTTGCCTGCGCGCTTCAAGAACTCGGTGAAGTAGATCTTGGCCTTCTTGAGATCTGCCACCGAGCCCGACATGTAGTCCTGATAGAGCACCCCGAGATTGAAATAGGCCTCGGGGCGCCGATCATCGAGTTGCTTGGCTCGCTCGTACTGCGTCTCAGCCTCCGCGAACTGGTTGAGCCCGCGAAGCGCCGTCCCCAACCCGATGACCGCGTCGTAGTTCTTCGGATCGAGCTCGACGGCGCGTGCGAAGGCCGCGCGTCCATCCTCGTAGCCTCGAAACGAGATCGTGACCTCGCCGAAGTTCATTTGCGCTTCGAAAAGATCGGGATCGAGCGTGATAGCCCTCTGGAAGAACCTCAGCGCGGAGATGACGTCGCCTTTGTACACCTTGATCAGGCCCCAGGTGTTGTAGATGGGCGCATAGTCGGCATCGAGCATCTGAGCCTGGCGGCATACGACCTCCGCGAGGTCCAGCTCTGCCGCATTCCCCGCGCGTCCGCGGTCGTAGTGAAGCAGCGCCATCTGATTGAAGGCCGAAAGATAGTCGGACTCGATGGCCAGTGCTCGGCGCAAGTTCTTCAGAGCCTCTTCGCTCTCACCCTGCGCACGCTGCACGATCGCGAGGTTCGTGTACCCGGAAGTGCACTGTGGGTCGTCCTTGATCGATTGCTCGAACGCCGATTTGGCCTGACTGGTGCGCCCGTCGTGGAGATCTTGGAGCCCAATGGCAACCCGCGCTTTGCAGAACTTCGGATCAGCGCCGAGCGCTCGCTCGTAGTGCTTCATCGCGGCTGAGTCACCACAGCGTGAAAGCGAGAGACCCGCCATGTAGTGCGCCTCGGCGAAACCACCGCCTTGCGCCTCGGCGGTTCGCTCGAACGAGCTCTCCGAGGCGTTGCACTTCGCTGAGGTCCAGCCAGCCTTTTCGTTCGCTTCGAACTCCTCGAGCGCCGACTCCCACTTCCCGTGCGCCTTCTTGCTGACAGCGCTTCCGTCGGCAGTGGTGATGGCCTCGCCTCCGGCCGTCCGCGCCACGTCTGCAGGCGGCGTGGTACTCGAGCCCGAGCTACTACCGCCTCCACCGCAGCCTGCCATGAGCGCGATGGCAATGAATGCTACCTGGTGATTTCGCATCACGGCTCCTCCCTGTTAGCGACCGCGTCCTTCGTGTTCAGCCGCTGCTCATTGATCGCACCGAGGTCCACTGCGCCCGGATCGCCAACCGTGGCCTTCACGTAGTTCGGCTCACCCCGAAGCTCGGCCGCGACCGGATACTTTCGCGGGTTGAGCCCATTGAGCTCCTGTTCGCAGGAACGCGACCAATTGTTGAACCATCGGACCTGTGTTGCGGTCTTCAGGCAGAACTCGAACTTGTCGATCGCCTGCCGCTGCAATGGTTCGGACACTTCGTCCAGAGCCCCAACGTATATGTCGTACAGATTGGCGTCCTTTTCGATTTCACGCGGAACAGGCGCGTCGCGGAACTCATCCACGAAGCTTCGGTACATCTCGCCTGTTCTAGCCGCAGCGGCGATCTGCCAAGGCGCCGACTTCATCTCGACACCGCCGACCTCGACGGTCATTTTGGCGACCTGCGCGTACTCAGCCTCTGCCGTGCGAAGCACGGACTGCTTTCGCTGCACCCACTTCTTGAACTGCGAGTCCGACCACTTCTTCACGCTGGCCAAGCTCTTGCCTCCGGCGTACCGCGGAAAAGCGACCTTCTGGAACTGTTCGAACTCGTACTCGGACATGTGGAATTGCGCTTCGGCGGCACTGTCGAGCGCCTCGCGAAGGTAGAGAACCTTGCTTTCCTTGGGTGTCTTCGAGAGGGAGAGGATTCGCTTCGGTGCGCCCGAGGACCATCCCTTCACGGCCGCCTGGAAGTACGGCTTGGCCTCGCCCTTCTTGTTGAGAGCCCAGAATGCCCGTCCGATCGCGGTGTTGGCCTCGATCACCTGATGCGGCATGCCGACCTTGCTGTAGTTCTTGAGGTAGTCGCGGTAGTGAGAAATCACCTCGAACCATCGCTTCTGCCGTTCGTAGATGGAACCGATGGAGAACATGACCTGCGACGTCTGGCGAGGAAGCTTACGCTGGTAGTTCCGGGCGAAGAGGTCGGCATCCTCCATGGCGGCCTTGTCGTCACCAAGTCCGATACGGAAAAACGTCGCCTGCTCCAAGCCTTCGATGGCGTTTGGACACGTGCCGTTCTCTTTGTCTTCAGCGGTACATCGGCTCCCGTCTTCACCCGGGAACTTGCGAGCGAACTGCTCGTAGTACTTCGCGGCCTGCTCGTAGTACGCGAGTGCCTGGAAGTTCTGACCGATCAAGTAGATTGCCTTTTTTGAAAGCTCGCTCTCCGGATAACGCTCGGTGAGCACGGTGCGCACCTGAATTGCGCGACCGAGCAAGTGAGCCGCCTCGAAGTTGATCGCTGCGTTGTAGAGCATCTCGTCCATCTCGCCGCATTCCTCGTGGCGGCGGAAGATCCGAACGTAGGTCGCTGCGGCCTTCTTGAACTGCTTGGTCTTCTGGTACGTTTCGGCTTCTTTTCGGCGAACCTGACACTGAAGCGTCCCGAGCGTGCCGCAAAGATCTGGGTGCTCGTCTGCCAACTGCGAGGTGCCACAGAACGACGCCGACATTGGATCGATCGAAGCGCTCAGCTCCTGCACGCAGGCGACCCGCGGCTCGTCGATTTGCGTGCCAAGCACGTTGAGGCAGTCGAGATAGAGATTCGCTGCATACTCGGAGAGCTCGCTGTCCTTGTGGTTGAAGGCGATGTCTCGGAAAAGGACGGCGGCCTCCTCGAAGCGATTCGCCTCATAGTAGATCCGAGCACGTCGATACTTGATCGTCGCCAGGTCCTCCGCCTTGTCCACGTAGCAAACGTAGCGATTGAATGCCTCGAGCATGCCCTCCTGGAGTGGAGTCAGCTTCTTGGGGGCGAACTCGTTCTTTGGCGCTGCCTTGGTGTTCTTCAGCGCCCGTTGATCGCTCTTACTGACGAAGTTCGTCTCCGTCTCGCGCGGGACATACTGCTGCTGGTAGAGATTGTTGTAACAAAGGACTGCAGCGTAGGCCGCGTCGCTCGTGAACTCACCCTGAGGATTCAACTCCACGACGTGATCGAACGCAGGGCCGCACTGACCCCATTCATCCATCTTCCAGAGCAGCTCGGCGTAGAAGTACGAAATCTTGTACTCCGTCGGCCAGTCGCGCTTGTCGATGTTCTTGAACTCCATCTGCTCCATGTCGGGGAACTCTTTCAAGAGAGTCCGGTACAGCACGGCTGCCTGCGACATCGTCTTCTTGTTCTTGGTTCCCGGCGCGGCGTCGGTGCCGACGGCCTCGCGATGCCAAGACGTCCCGAGCCAAAGCATCGTTGTGGCGGTCTCGACCTTGCACTCCTCGACTTTGTCCGCGGGCTTTCCGCTCTGATTGAACGTCCTGTAGACGTCGACCAGGCGCTTCAATTCGACGATTTGCTCCTGATTCGGCCGCGATGAGATCACCGCGTTGGTGACCTTGGTCTGCCAATCGCAAAGTGAATTGCTGCGCGGCCCGTCGGCCATGAGCTTGTGGTAGACCGTGATCGCCTCGGCCCATTGGCCGGTGTCGTAGTAGAGCTCGGCGAGGTGCTCGAGCATTTCGTGCGCCTCGGCATCGTCCTTGGAATAACGCCGGAAGAAATCGAGCGCCTTGCCCGGCGAGCCGTAATGCGAGTACGGCAACACGAGCTCTTTGCGAGCCTGGCGCGCAAGATTGTTCGCGTCGTTGGCGTACTTGTTCTTGCGAGCGAACTCGAGAATATCGACGAAGCCCTGCAAGGATTGTCGGTATCGCTCGAGGTTGTATTCAACCCAGGCAATCTTATAGAGCGCATAGCCATAGACCGAGTTCTCCTTCGGGGGGAACTCGATGACCTTGCGGTAGAATCTGCCGGCCGCCTCCATGTCGCTCTCGTTGAAGTAGTACTCCGCGAACGAAAGATAGGCGTTCGGTACGAAACGACTCTTCGGGTAGTCTTTGATGAGGCGTCGGTAGACCGAGCGCGCCTTGTCGAACTGATCGACTTCCTGCAGCGCAAAGGCGAGCGAGAAGAGAACCTCGTCCATGCGCTTGAAGTTTGGATGGTCGCGCACCAGCGTTGCATAGGTGCGAATGCTGTCCTCCCGGATTGCATTCAGCTCGGCCTGAGCGGCTTTCTGGCCATCCAGCGCCTCTTTGCAGCGCGCCTTGTCTTCATCACGAGTGCAGGCCTCGTAGACCGGGTCATCGAAGGAACGAACCTTGGCGTTCTTCGCGATCTGCATCTCGAACTGAGTTTCGGCGAGACGGAGAAGCACGTCCGGGCGACGCGGATCGTCTTCAGCACTGTTCTTGACCAGACGTTGAAGAATGGCGATCTCCTTTTCCAGAAGACCCTCAGCCCTGGCTCGTGTCTGCTCCCGACCAAGCCTCGTGCTCATGTCGATTTCCAGCGAAGGGCCCGTGGGACCTTGAGTGCCGCTCCGTTTGGGCGCTGCCGCCTTCATGCGAGACACAGGCGCGTTGCCGCCCTCCTTTGCCGCTTCCTTCCGTGCCCCGTCGGGACAGGCCACGATCGCTCGCTCGGTGCTTTCCGGAATACACATCGGAGCGGTGCTCATCGGCACTTGCTCTGCCGCGGCATGCCCCCCGACTACCAGTGCGAGCAATCCAAAGAGAAAGCTCGCCGTGTACCTCATTTTCGTTAGCGCGTGCATAGGTTCGTCACCTGTTGTCGATAGAATCCGAGCTCGTCTCGCCACCACTCCCCATCGAACGGCCAGAGCTGATGTTCTTCGTCCACGTTCACGTCGCCGCCTCGCGACTGCTTCGCGAGCGACATCTGTTGCTGAAGCTCTTGATCGATTTGACCGCGACGAAAGGTCGCGATCTCGAGCTCGACCGTATCGACCTGATTGCTGAGGTCCCGCAACTCGCGGATCAGTCGCTGGTAGCGGCCGCGCGCGAGGTCCCCGGCCTGGTCGACTGCGAATGATCTCGCGAGTGCCACGTCCTCGAGAATCTTTGCGCCGACGGGAGCGCCTTGGAACTCCGCGCTCGACTTACCGAGGCGTGCCTCTTCGGCGTCCAATATCGATACATACTCCAGATGCTGAAGCACGGTTCGATCGCTGAGAGCGGTCGATACGATCGGACGGACCCGCGGCGACAGATCATCCTCGTTGGCGCGAACCTGCTGCAAGAACTCGAAGAAATCGGCATTGTCCTGATGCTTCTGCAGGACGGCGTCGAGCTCCTGCTTGACCGGATCGTAGCGATCGTGGAACTGCGCAACCGTGGCTTCTGCATTGTCGACTTGGCAGTTCACGAAGAAGGTCACCGCCTTCAACACGAGCGCTTCGGGATAGAACGAGTCCTGGAAATAGGGCGAGTACAAAGTGTGCACGTTGCCGAGCGCGCGCGAGTACTCGTCCGCCAGAAAGAACGCCCAGGACGACTCGAAGAGCGAATCGAGCCAGTATTCACTGGCCTGCTCGACCTTCGTCCAGGACTCGACCGACTGACCGAGGAGCGTTCCGTCAATTTGGCCGCCCTTCCCCTGATTGGCCGCGGTGTAATAGACGCGAGCGAGCGATATCCACGCTAGGTTGCGCATGCGTTCTTGGTCCACCCCTTTGACGTCCCCGGCATCGAGCGCCTCGAGAATCGAACGGAACGAAGCGATCGCTGGGCGCGCTTGTCGCATGCGCACGAAGGAGATGCCTTCGAAGAACTTCGCATACGTGTACTGGGACGAGCGTGGCGCGACTTCTTGAAAGACATCGATCGCCTGACGAAACGACGCTTGCGCATAGAGGTGCCGCCCCATCATGTAGAGCAACTGATTGTAGAGCTTCGGGTTTTTCTCTTTGAACTCGTCGAGAGCGCCGATCCCGTATCGCCCCACCTTCTCGATGATCCCCGAGGACTCGGGAAGCTTGGACGCCAGCAGTCCGAGCCACTCCAAGGTGTCTCCGAAAAAGAGGTGCGCCGGCCCCATCGCGCTGATCTCGTCGAACACATTCAGCGCAGACTGGTAGTAGCGCATCTTGTAGAA
>DASRZF010000149.1:0-4189 GCA_035686645.1 Polyangiales bacterium | reverse complement strand
GCGTTGCGAATCAGTCCCATCCCGCCGAGCTCGCCCACGATGTACACGCCGGGCTGGTTGGTCTGGAAGTCAGGGTCGACTTGCGGAAGCTCCAGACCACGCTTGGCGGTTCCAAAAACCAAGCTGATCGCGTTGACCGGGCATGCCGACGCGCAGGCACCGTGGCCGATACAGCCAAGTGGATTGGTCAGCACCCCTCTGCCATTGACAACCGTTAGAACGCTCTTCTCGGGACAGGCATACACGCACGCCCCGGAGCCGATGCACCGGATCGGGTCGATGTATGGATGAATGCTGGCCGGAATCAGGTCGCCCATGGCCCTCAGCTCGTCGAGCTCTCGGCGCCCCGTTTCCGTGCGAACTTGCTCCTTTTTGCGCCAATAGAGGTTGAGAGCGAGGGTCACAGCGGCAAACATGCCCAGTGCGATCCATACGTTCATTAATTAGCCCTTTTGTGTGAACACGAGGTTTTTCTGGGGTACCCTTGGGGTAGTCTAGTATGCGCTTCGGGTGGGGACCCGTCGTTCATCGGGGGGGTATCGGCAACGTGTCGAGAAACAGCACAAAGGCTCGGCGAACGAGGCTTGCCGTTCTGCTCGTCCTACTGCTCTTGAGCGTGCTCTCGTATGCCTTGTGGGGACTCGGTCAGGATTTCTACCTCTCGGACCTAGAGGCCAGGGTCGAGCACAGCGCGTACGAGACCCTGCGTCCTGGGGGACTGATCGGGCACGGGTACGGTATCGTCGGGACGATTCTGATCCTGGCGAATCTGCTCTACCTGGCGCGGCGTAGGCTCGCCCGCTGGTCGCTTGGATCGATGGCCACTTGGTTGAACCTGCACGTGTTCACCGGACTCCTTGGTTCGCTCTTGATCCTGTTCCATTCGGCGTTCCAGTTCCGGACGCCCATCGCGGTCGTTACGGCGGCCAGCCTTGGGATCGTGGTGGTGACGGGCATCGCTGGCCGATACTTGTACGCGCTGACCCCGCGGCCCGATCGAAGCGCACTCGAGCAGGCGCTCGAATCTTTGGACGAGCTCACGCCTGGGTGCAGCACCCGGGTCTATCACGCGCTCGCGATCCACAAGGTCACTCAGGTCGACACCCACCGCTGGCTACTCGCCAAGCTCGCTGCGGTGCCGAAGTGGGCAAGCGAGGCACGGGCTAGGGGATTCCTGGTGAGCTACGTGATCGAGGACGCACCCGTTAGCCACGTTCTCGATCGGAAGGAACGACGACGCTTCCGAAAAGCGAAGCGAGCGGTGCGCAGATATGCGACGCGCGAAGTCGTCGCCGTCGGAGCGTCCTCTCTGCTGCAATCGTGGAGAGGCTTCCATCGCTTGTTGGCGTTGATTCTCGTTCTCCTCGTTCCTGTCCACATCGCTGTAGCGTGGGTTTACGGTTATCGCTGGATCTTCTCGGAATGAGCGGGCGTATCAAAGCGCTGGTGATCGTAGGCCCCCTGGTCATAGCGGCGGCGATTGCTGGCGCGCTGGTACCTCGTTCAAGCGGTGCTCAGTTTCTGTCACCGGGCAAGCTCACGACGGCCCATGCAGAGATCGATGGGGATGCGAATTGCAACCAGTGCCATTCCACCGGTAAGCGAATCGACGCGAACGCTTGCCTCGGCTGCCACGACGACCTGGGATCTCGAATCCGGCGACAAGCGGGTCTCCACGGTCGGGAGTACCGAGGACAGGACTGCGGTGGCTGTCACGTCGAGCACCTTGGGAGAAACGCTTCGCTGGTTCGCTGGCCTGGCGGCACACCGGATCGGTTCGACCATGGTCAATCGGGCTGGCCGCTCGAGGGCGCCCATCGGTCGGTTCGATGTCAGGACTGTCACAAGGTCCGCAATCGGCGCGGAAACGCGACATACCTCGGACTCCGAACCGAATGCGCTTCTTGTCACGAGGATCCGCACAAGGGCCGCTTTGACGACGCCAATTGCACGTCGTGCCACAACCAGACCGACTGGAGCCAGGTCACCAACGTCAGGAAGAACCACCCTGGCTTGAGCCTCGCCGCGGGTCACGCCAAGACCAAGTGCGAGGCCTGTCACGACCAGGGCAATGTCGTAGCTCCGAGTGCCGGTGCCGAGTGCGTGGCTTGTCATGCGCAAGTTCACGACGCGAAGTTCGGCGATCGATGCGAGAACTGTCACGCGAGCATTCGTTGGATGGGTCTGCCATCGAAGATAGGGCTTCGCGCCCATCCACTCACCGGTTTCCCGCTGGAGGGCTTGCATCGTGACGTCGACTGCAGGCGCTGCCACTCACCCAAGCTTTCCCCGCAGAAGCGATTTCGAGGTCTCCAGTTCGATCAGTGCGCCGACTGTCATCGAGACGTGCATCGCGGAACTCTCGGTGCCGTCGACTGCGCCACGTGCCACGACGTGCACGGGTTCTGGCCGACTCGCTTCACCGTCGAGCAGCACGGGCGAACCGAGTTTCCGCTCGAAGCAAGGCACCAATTCGTTCCCTGCAGCGATTGCCACGAGTCGAAGCGGCCTAGGTACCTCCTGACCGTGAAGGCACGAGCTTGCGGCGACTGCCACGAGAACCCACATGGCCAACAGTTTGCCGCCGAGATGCGCGACGGCGGTTGCGCGCATTGCCACTCTGAACGTGGCTGGGAATCTCCGAAGATCGACCACAGCGTGTGGCCGCTCACCGGTGCGCACGCTGAGTCTGCCTGTGATAGTTGCCACACTCCGTCGCGGCAAGACCGTCTCAGCGGACGCGGAGCGACCTATCGGGGCGTGTCGCGCGAATGCGCAGGTTGCCACCGCGAGGTTCACGCTGGGCAGTTCCGTCTGACTGAGCCCGAGCGCGCTTGTGACGCCTGTCACATCACTGCGTCGTTCGGGATCGAAGCCTTCAAGCACGAGGAGCTGGCTGGCTACCCGCTCGAGGGGGGACACGCCGCGGTCGAGTGCTCGGCTTGCCACAAGAAAGAGAAGCTTCGGGGTGGCGCGCGGGTCGTGAGATACCGACTCGGGTATCAGGAGTGCGCGGACTGCCACGCCAATCCCCATGCGCGTCGAAAGGGGCAGCGATGAGGTCCGGACTTCTCTTTCTCATCGGCGTTGCGGCTCTTGCTGGACTTGCGGGCATCGCCGTGGCCAAAGATCCGAAGCCCAAGGCCGCCCCTGCCACCGCGCCCAATCACAACTCGATCACCGAAGGGATCGATTGCGGCAACTGCCACACACCCGCCGGTTGGAAGATGAGCACGGGTAAGGCTGGGCAAGGCTTCGATCACTCTCGGACCGGGTTCCCTCTCACCGGACGGCACGAGTCTGCTGCATGCAATCAGTGCCACAGCGGAGAGAAGCGCGTCACTCGCGAATGCGAGAACTGCCATAGTGATCCGCACCAATCGCGCATGAGCGGCCGTTGCGCGAGCTGCCACTCGTCGCGGCGTTGGGACGACATGGAGCCCTTCGAGATCCACCGTCGAACGCGTTTCCCTCTCACGGGCATGCACGCGCTGGCCGCGTGCACGGAGTGCCATCTACGCAACAACGAGAGGCAGTGGACCACGGTCCAGAGCGACTGCTTCTCGTGCCATGCGTCGGACTTTCTGGATCCCAACATTCATCCGAGTCATCGGGGCACGGCTACTTCAGCTCCGTTTCCGCAGGACTGCTCGCAATGCCACGTGGCGAGCGCATGGAGTCCGGCGTTCATCGATCCAAGCGCCATTGCAAGCTCATCGACCGCTTCGTTGACGGGGCTTGGGGGCATGGTGGTGCCGGCCAACCACGATAGGCACTTCCCAGTTTCGCATGGTCCCCACCGCGGAGCGCCCTGCAACAGCTGTCACATCGCTGCTCAGACACCTCGCCTGGTTCGGTGCACCGGTTGTCACGCGCACAATGCAGTGAAGCTTCAGCAGCAGCACGGACGCCGGGTATCGAGCAGCGGAGGCGCCTGCCTTGGCTGTCATCCGGGAGGCACCGCGCGATGAGGCGTCTGAGAGCGGCTCCAGTATTCATGCTGGTCTTCTTCTTGGCGGTCTCAGCGCGCGCGGAGTCACGCCGCACCGTGGCGGTCAAGGTGGTCGAGATTGCCGGGGGCCGCGCATATCTCGCGCCCGGTCAAGCCGCCGGGGTCGGGCTCGGATCCGTCGTCGTCTTTGGCAGTCGCCGGTATCGCGTCGTCGGAGCAACGGATTCGCACGCAGTC
>DASRZF010000148.1:0-4419 GCA_035686645.1 Polyangiales bacterium | reverse complement strand
GCCCGAGGTCGAGCGAATGCGCTCGAGCGGGAGCTGATTGGCGAACATGCGCGGACGCTGCTTCGAATCGGTGTGGATCAAGAGCACACGCCGATCGGTGAGGACGAGCGTGGTGCGATTGGCAAAAGGATTCATCGAACCGGCCGTGAGCAGCCACCAGGTGAGTTGACGAACACCATTGGTGGCGAAGCGCACGACCTCCATCGGATTGAGCACGCGTTGGAGGACCGGCTCGGCTTTCCGCAGCATTTCAGCGCGCTTGCGATCCCGGCGGCGGACCCGCCCATTGCCGACCGCCGGGAACATCTCGTCGAAGCGGACCGCGATTGACGCTGGCAGGAGCGCTTTGAGCTCCTCTTCTGGTGTACCCCCCTTAGGCATCGGCAGCGCGTAGCCTAGCACGTGCGAGCCGCCCTCATTCGGCGCTGCTCAGCTCGTCAGGATGGTGCTAGTATCGCCCCTCGTTCGCGTTCTTGGGGGAGCTCTCGATGATGGATCCGTTCTTGGTGGCCGTAGCGATTCTCTTGGTCATCAATCTCATCGTGACACTCGTGCTTCTCAAGCGGGGGGTCGGGGATTCCCGGTCAAGGGAGCAGGCCGAGGCGGAGGACCGCGCTGAAACGGCTCGCCTTCTTCGGGAGGAGCTTCGCGCGGCACGCGAGGAGGCGTCGGCCCAGGCGAGCGAGCTCCGCCAAGAGGTCTCCCGCACTCACCAGGCGAGCAACGAGACCCTGGTCAAGACGATCGCTCAAATCGGCGAGTCGCAAACCACGAAGTTCCAGGCGTTCACCGTGCAGCTCAAGTCGCTCACCGATTCGAATCAGACAGGGCTCAAACACTTGCAGGAGACCGTCGACGGCCGCCTTCAAGAGCTCCGCAGCAGCAACGAGCAAAAGCTCGATCAGATGCGCGAAGTCGTCGACGAGAAGCTGCAGAGCACGCTCGAGAAACGGCTCGGCGAATCGTTCAAGCTCGTCGGCGATCGGCTCGAAGCGGTGCAAAAGGGGCTCGGCGAGATGCGAAGCCTGGCCAGCGGCGTCGGCGACCTCAAGAAAGTGCTCACGAACGTAAAGACGCGCGGGACCTGGGGAGAGGTGCAGCTCGGCGCCTTGCTCGAGCAGATCCTCACGCCCGATCAGTTCGACCGGAACGTGAAGCCGCATCCGGACTCCCGTGACGTGGTCGAGTTTGCGATTCGGCTTCCGGGTTCGAGCAACGAGCCCGAGCAGTGCGTGTGGCTTCCCATCGACTCGAAGTTTCCTCAAGAGGACTACTTGCGCCTCGTGGAGGCCAGCGACAACGGCGACGCGCCCGCGGTCCAGCAAGCGCACGGCGCGCTCGTTCGTTCGATCCAGGATTCCGCGAAGGACGTGAGCGCGAAGTACCTGAACCCGCCATTCACCACCGACTTCGCGATTCTCTTTCTTCCGACCGAGGGGCTCTACTCCGAGGTGCTTCGTCATCCTGGGTTGGTGGAGCGCCTGCAGTTGGACCATCGGATCGTCGTCGCTGGGCCGACCACGTTGGCTGCGGTGCTGAGCAGCCTGCGCATCGGCTTCCGCACGCTGGCCATCGAGCAGCGCTCGAGCGAAGTCTGGAAGGTGCTCGGCGCCGTGAAGACCGAGTTCAGCAAGTTTGGCGACGTGCTCGACAAGGTGAAGCGCCAGCTCGAAACCGCAGGCCGCACGCTCGACGAAACCGGCCGTCGCTCCCGAGTCATGGAGCGCAAGCTCCGCTCCGTAGAAGAGCTCCCGGCCGGTACGGCCACGGGGCTGCTCGAGCTCGCGGACGATGCGCCTGTCAACCTGCTCGAAACCACGGAAGACGGCGCGGCCTGAGGGCGGGTGCCCTCCGCGCCTTTTGGGGTCACGGTTTGCTGTGCTACACGCCCCGGCCTGGAGCGCTTATGAAACTATCACTTATTCGATTTGTCATTCTTCTCGGCTTGGCATCTGGGCTGATCGCTTGTTCGTCCGATACGGACAGCACGACCCCTCCGTCGAGCTATCGCGACGTCGGCCCTTGGGAAACCGGCGTCACGACGCTGATGCTGGCCGACCGCATGGTCGAGGTCTGGTACCCGGTGAGGCCCGGTGATGAGGGCGACCGCGAGCAGGACGCTTACTTCATTCGGGACGCCCTTCCCGATGTTTTCGATGCCCTACTTCCCGAGGACGTGAACCCTCCGTTCCTCACCGATGCGTACCGCGATGCGCCGGCGAGCAAGGCCGGGCCATTCCCCTTGGTGCTCTTCGCGCACGGTGCCGCGAGCTACCGAAACCAGTCGACCTTCCTCACGACGCATCTTGCGTCCTGGGGTTTCGTCGTGGCGTCGGTCGACTACCTCGAGCGCGGGCTGGCCTCGGTGCTCGGTGCACAGCCCGATCCCAGGATCGAAGACACGGAGCTCACGCGGATGGTCGTGGCGCTGCTCGCATCTGAGAACGAGCGCGAGGGCGGTTTGCTACAAGGCCGTGTGGCAACCGACCGGATCGCCATCACCGGGCACTCGGCCGGCGGAGGCACCGCGATTCGCTTTGGCGGCGAGCCCGACGTCGTGACGTACATCCCGATCTCGGCAGGGCTCTCGAGCGACAGCACGGTGACGCTGCCAGACCAGCCGTCGCTTTGGCTCGCAGGAAGCATCGACGCGGTGATCGAAGCCGATCGAACGGCCGAGACGTACGCACAAGCCAGTGCGCCGGCGCGCTTCGTTCTCATCGAGAACATGGGGCACCTCGGTCCGAGCGACATCTGCGCGATCGGCGATTCCGGCGGCGGCGTCGTGCAGATCGCGCTCGACGCGGGCCTTCCGCTTTCCGATAACCTCGTGCGACTTGGCACGGACGGCTGCCAGGCCGATGCACTTCCTGTTGAAGACGGCTGGCCCACCATTCGCCACTTCGTCACAGCGCAGCTCCGCTGGGCCTTCGGCATCGATGAAGAGCCTATCGGCCTTTCGCAAGATGTCGCCGAGTATCTTCCCGAGGCGACGTTCACGTACGAAGAGTCGCTCTAGCGCTAGAACGCGCCGGCGGCGCTCAAACCGATGGAGCCCGCGTCGCCGTAGGGCGCGAGGTAGTAGAGGTGGCGCATCTTGCTCTGCTCTCGCTTGCTGAGGTCGTGCCGGTAGTGCATCAGCCAGGGCATGAGCCAACCCGCGAGCAGACCGACCCCTGCGCCGGTGATGACGTCGCTCATCCAGTGGCGGTTCGACACGACGCGGAACACCCCCGTCGTGGTTGCCAAGGCCAGCGCGCTCGCGCAGGTGATCGGGCTACCGACCCGGCCGAAGAACTCGAGATGTTGATGCTCCACACAGGTGAGGCCGGCGCCGGCGAACGCCAGCGAGGTGTGCGCGCTGAAGTAGGATCGATTGGGGTCATTACAATCGGTGCTGCCTGATGCGGAGTCGTCCGATTGCGCGCATGGACGTTCTCGCCCGCTCAACTTCACGAGGCTCGTGACGAAGCCCGTAATCGCAAACGCCTGTGCTTGGATCGCAAACATCTGAAGGCCCACGTCTTTGTTCCGGTCGCCGATCAAGGTCATGCCGATGAGGTCGACCAGGACCGGGAACGCGATGCTCGTTGCCGCGAGCGCGTCGCTGGCCTTGGCGTATTTCTGCTGTTTCCCGCTAGGGGCGATGAGGCGGTCCTGAAACCAATCGTCGAAGGCATTGTTTCTGGTCCAACGGGGCTCGGAGCGGATCGGTGAAAACTCGATGGCGAAGGCCGCGACCCCGAGCACGCCCGCGGTCACGCCCTCCGCCCAGTGCACGCGCTTGTAGTGCCACTCGAGTCGATAGCTTCGTTCGGCTTCGGGATGCGAAGGGGTCTCCTGCTCGACGTCCGGCGCAGCGAGACCCGGCTCGCCGTCTGCGAGGGCGGTTTGCGCGCCCAACGACAAGGCGATGCACAAGATGGCAGCGCCGCTTCGGGTCACGTGCGCCTGCTTCGTCTCGCCGCGAGCGCCAGCACCAAGAACATCCCCGCGACCGTTTCCCAGGTGCCCGGGACCGCTTCGACGCGCGCTGAGCAAGTCATCCACTCAGGAAGAATGGGGTCGGTTGGGTCTTGGCGAGCCGTCGCGACTTCGGACGCGTTGCCGCAAAAATCGTTCTCGACGTTGCAACCCTCCTCGAGCGTGAGCCAATCGTCGAGCAAGTCGTCGATTGCCGTCGAGTCCCCCGCTCGTGTTTGAAGAAATGCGGCGAGCAAGTCTTGCATGGACAAGTCAGCGGCTTGCCGCAGAGCGACGACGTCGGCCTCATCGCACTTGTCGAGATGACGCGAGTGAGCAATCCCGTCGCGCGACTCGTTGAAGTCTTTGTAGATGGCGTCGACGTAGTTGAGAACGTGCACGATCGTTCTCAGGGCAGTGGCATCGGAGCGAATCGTGTGAGCGAAGCTGTCTTGG
>DASRZF010000147.1:0-13486 GCA_035686645.1 Polyangiales bacterium | reverse complement strand
GTACGAGCAACTCGAAGGCGTGAAAACAGCCGACGGTCGCGTGCTCTGCCCTCCGCTCGAATACGACGAGGAGGGTGAGCCCACGACGGGCGAGTTCGTCCCCTTGCGTCCGTCCGGGACGGTCAAGTCCTGGTCCTGGGTACAAGAGCCTCGCACCGGGCATCCCCTCGATCGTGCGTTTGCTTGGGCTCTCATCCAGATCGACGGAGCCGACAACGCCATGGTTCACATCGTCGATGCCGAGAAGGCCAAGCAGATGCAGACCGGGATGCGCGTGCGTTTGCGTTGGGCCGAACAAAAGAACGGCACGATACGTGACATCGAATGCTTCGAGCCGATTTCCCCCATCTTGCCCGGTCCGGTACACATCGAATACAAGGTGAACCCTGGACGGCACTACAGTGCGTATCTCCGAGGGTTGCAGCAGGGTAAGCTGATCGGCGGTCGCGATCCGCAACTCGGGAAAGTCTACGTGCCGCCGCGAGCCGCGGACCCCATGACCGGCGAGCCGACCAGCGAGTACGTCGAGGTCGCAGACGAAGGTGTGCTCACCACGTTCACGATCATCCGCATCCCCTTCGAAGGCCAGAAGCTCAAACCGCCATATTGCTTCGGCGCGATCGTCCTCGATGGGGCCGATATGCCGATTTACCATTTGATCAGCGGTGTTCCACACGAAGACATTCGAATGGGAATGCGCGTGAGGGCCAAGTGGAAGCCTCCAGAGGAGTGGGAGACTTCGCTCGAAAACATTCTGTACTTCGAGCCCACGGGCGAGCCGGACGCTCCCTTCGAGAGTTACAAGGAGCATCTCTAGTGCGCGACGTAGCCATCGTTTCTTTTTCGCAGCTTCCATCGGTCAAGGCCATCGACGCAGCCGATGAGCCGGAGCTCGTCCAGCCCGTCACATCGGATGCGTTGAAACAAGTTGGTTTCAGCCAAGACGACATTGGATTCACTTGCTCCGGAAGCACCGACTACCTTCCTGGGAGGCCGTTCTCTTTCGTGGCCGCGGTCGATGGTCTCAAGGCCTGGCCCCCCATTCGTGAGTCTCACGTCGAGATGGACGGGGCCTTTGCGCTCTACGAGGCGTGGGTTCGTCTCCTGCATGGAGATATCGATACCGCGCTCGTGTTTTCGTTCGGAAAGAGCTCACTTGGCCCGGTGTCTCAGATCTTGAACTTGCAGAACGATCCCTACTACGTTCAGCCACTTGGACTCGACGCGATCAGCGCTGCGGCGCTTCAGGCGCAGGCGATGATCGACGCGGGCAAGGCGAGCGAGCGTGACTTCGCAGAAGTCGTCGCACGCAATCGTAAGAACGCGATCGACAATCCGAACGCCCACATCAAAGGCGATTTCAGCGTCGACGCGATGCTCGAAGAGCCGTACCTCAGCTCACCGTTGCGCAAGAGCTTCTGCCCTCCTGCGTCGGATTCCGCTGCGGCGATTGTCCTGGCGGTAGGAGATGTTGCGAGGAAGCTCGTGAAGCGGCCAGCATGGATTCGCGGTATCGACCATAGGACCGAGCCCCATGCGCTCGGCCAGCGCGACCTGACTGTCTCGCCGTCCACGAAGCTCGCGGCCGAAAAGGCTGGTGTCGCGAGGGGCAGGGTCGACGTGGCTGAGCTTCACGCGCCGTTCGCGCACCAGGAGATCATCCTGCGAGAGGCCATGGGCCTCGCGGACGATGTGAAGGTCAACCCATCCGGCGGTGCGTTGGCGGCCAACTCGCTCATGACCGCAGGACTGATTCGATTCGGCGAAGCCGCAACACGGATCCTCTCGGGAGATGCGGAGCGCGCCGTCGCGCACACGACGAGCGGCGTCTGCCTTCAGCACAACCTCGTTGCAGTTTTGGAGGCGAGCCATGGCTGAGCCGTGCGCGGTCATCGGGATCGGACAGACCAAACATCGCGAGAGCCGCCGCGATCTGTCGATCCCAGGTCTCGTTCGAGATGCGGCTATTCGAGCGTTGCAAGACGCGGACATGACTTGGAAGGATATCGACTCCATCGTCATTGGCACCGCTCCCGACATGTTCGAAGGCGTCATGATGCCGGAGCTCTGGCTTTCGGACGCTCTCGGTGCTTCCGGGAAGCCCATCTTCCGGGTGCATACCGCCGGCTCGGTGGGTGGCTCGACTGCGGTGGTTGCATCGCACCTGATCCAAGGTGGGGTGCACGAAAAGGTCCTCACGCTCGCGTTCGAGAAGCAGAGCGAGGCCAACGCGATGTGGGCGCTTTCACCGGCGATCCCCTTTCAGCCTCAACTCGTCGCCGGCGCTGGAGGCTACTTCGCACCTCTGATGCGTTCGTACATCCGTCGTGCGGAAGCGCATCCGGACACCGGGTGCATGGTCGCGGTGAAAGATCGCCAGCATGGCTTGCTCAACCCGAACGCCCATCTGCACCTCGATCAGACCCTGGAGCAAGTGAAGGCTTCCCCGATGCTTTGGGATCCCATCCGCTATTCCGAGACTTGCCCATCGTCCGATGGCGCCGTTGCGATGGTGCTCGTCAATGAAAAGAATGCCCGACGCGTGAAGAATCCCGCTTGGGTCAAGGGAACGTCGGTTCGAACGGAGCGGACGTTCTTTGCGGGACGCGACCAGGTGAACCCCGCCGCCGGAAAGCTATGCGCCAAGGACGTCTACGACGAAGCCGGAATTCACAACCCGCTCAAGGAGATCGACTGCGCCGAGGTGTACGTTCCGTTTTCGTGGTTCGAGCCGATGTGGCTCGAGAACCTGGGCTTCGCCGAAGAAGGCGAGGGCTGGCGCATGACGATGGACGGAAAGACGAGGATCGGTGGCGAGATACCGTGGAACATGTCGGGTGGTGTGATGTGCACCAATCCGATTGGCGCCAGTGGCATGCTCCGGTTCGCGGAAGCGGCCCGGCAGGTGCGAGGAACTGCCGAACGGCATCAGGTCGACGGTGCCAAGGTCGCCCTCGGTCATGCCTACGGAGGTGGCTCGCAGTTCTTCGCGATGTGGATCGTCAGCTCGCAGCGCTAGCAGGAGAGACCAAGTGGAATACAATCTTGCAGATCTTTACGAAGCCATCGCGGACGTCGTGCCGGACAACATCGCCTTGGCTTCAGGGGACGTCCGTCGCACTTACGCAGAGCTAGATAAGCGAGCCAACCGGCTCGCTCACTACTTCCAGTCCTGCGGCATCGGTCCGGGCGACCACATAGGCCTCCACCTCTTCAATGGGCACGAGTTCGTCGAGGCGATTCTCGCGCTCTTCAAGATCCGCGCGGTGGGCATCAACATGAACTACAGGTTCGTAGGGCCCGAAGTTCGATATATGATTGAGAACGCGGACCTCGAGGGAATAGTCACTCAACGCCGCTTTCTTCCGATCATCAACGAGGCGATGGAAGGTCTCGACCCTCTCAAGTCGCTCATCGTGATCGAAGACGGCTCGGATGCGGTGGCTGCGCAGGAGTCGATCGAGTACGAAACCGCGCTGGCACGAGGTTCGGAGGCGCGTGACTTCGCGCCGCGATCCGGCGAGGACCTCTACATCATCTATACAGGTGGCACGACGGGGATGCCCAAGGGTGTGATGTGGCGGCACGAGGACCTTTTCTTCGCAGGACTGCAAGGCGGGTCGCCGGGCGGGGACCCGGTCGAGTCTCCCGAGCAGCTGATCGAGCAGGCCAAAGAGGGTTGGTACACGGTCACCATGCTTCCCTGTGCTCCGTTCATTCACGGTGCGGCGCAGTGGACCCAGTGGATTTGCCATACGACCGGCGGGAAGCTCGTGCTCCAGCACGGCCCGAGCTTCGACGCGAAACGTATTCTGTCGCTGGTCGCCGAGGAAGAGGTTTCGACCATCTCGCTCGTGGGAGATGCGATGGCGATACCCTTGGTGGAAGAGCTACGGACCGGCAACTACGACATGTCGAACTTGGCGGTGATCGCCTCTGCGGGCGCGATCCTTTCTGGGAGCGTCCAAGACGAAATCGAGGCGCTTCTGCCGGACGTCATGGTGATAAACAGCTTTGGTACCAGTGAGTCGGGTGACCTCGGTCGCGCCGCCGGCGACGAAGACAGCCACGAAGGGCGTCCGTCGTTCTACATGGGTGACGAGGTCACGGTGATCGACGAGAACGGGAACCAGCTCGAGCCCGGCTCAGGGCAGATTGGCATGGTCGCTCGATCGGGCCGCTTGCCACTCGGGTACTACAAAGACCCTGAAAAAACCGCTGAGCGCTTCAAGGAGTTCAAGGGACGGCGTTGGGTCGTGCCCGGCGACTTCGCCACCATCGAGCTCGACGGTCGCATCACTTTCCTCGGCCGCGGCAGCAAGTGCATCAATACGGGTGGCGAAAAAGTGTTCCCGGAAGAGGTGGAGGAGGCTCTCAAGGCGCATCCTGAGATCATCGATGCGCTCGTAGTTGCCGTTCCGGACCCGCGATTCGGCTCGAAGGTTGCCGCCGTCTTCAACACCCGAGGAAACAAGCAGCTCTCGCTCGACGAAGTCCAACAGCATTGCCGCAAGCACATCGCGGGCTACAAAGTCCCGCGACAGATTTCCATCACTGAAACGGTTTCCCGCATGCCGAGTGGCAAGCCCGACTATCCATGGGCCGAAGAGATCGCGCGCAATGAGGCCAGCGCTCAAGGCTGAGCTCGCACCACGGAGAATCGAGAGGAACCCATGTCGACCACAGAAGAAAAAGAGGAGGAGCTTTTCCCCGGGTACCCGCGTGGTTGGTTCGTCATCGGAGTCTCGAGCGAGCTGGCAGTCGGCGAGGTCAAACCCATCAAGTACTTCGATCGCGAGATGGTTTTGTATCGCAGTGAGAGTGGTGCGACGATCGTGCACGACGCGTTTTGTCCACACCTCGGGGCGCATCTCGGGCATGGGGGCAAAGTGGTCGGCGAGTCGATCCAATGTCCGTTCCATGCGTGGCGGTTCGACGAGACCGGCAAGTGCGTCGAAGTGCCCTATGCGAAACGGATCCCACCGCGCGCATGCGTGAAGAACAATCCCGTGCAGGAGCACAACGGCCTAATCTTCATGTGGAATGCGCACATCGAAGGGGAGGAGCCCCGTTGGGAGATCCCCGATCTTCCCGAGTACGGGAGCGATGGCTGGACCGACTGGGGATCGGCACTGATCGACATCAAGACCCACCCGAAAGAAATCGTCGAGAATCTCGCCGACAAGGGACACTTCGGCCCGGTGCACGGGACCTGGGCGAATGAGTTCGGCAATGAGTTCGAGGACCACATCGGGATTCAACGCGTGAAAGGGGTCGCGTATCCACGCGGGGGCGGTGAGGACCACTTCGAGCTTCAGTCCACGTACTACGGCCCTGGCTACATGCTCACCAGGATGCAAAGTGTTCTGCCGAACATCATGCTCCTCTGTCACACTCCAGTGGACAAGAACCGCGTTCACGTTCGAATCGGCGCAATGATCGACGTTTCGAACGTGAAAAAGGGTAAGGAAGAGTTCGAGGAGGGCTACCGCCGAAACATCATCGTCGGTTTCAAGGAAGATATCGCCATTTGGGAGAATAAAAAGTATCGGACGCGACCGATTCTCTGCGATGGTGACGGCGATGTTGGAGCGTTGCGCCGCTGGTATCAGAAGTTCTACATGCCGCAAGAGAAGGTTGGATACTAGTCATGGATGATCGAGCCAGGCGAATCGTCGAAACCGCCGTCGAGCTCGCGGAGCGAGATGGGTATCAAGCGGTTCGTCTGCGAGACGTCGCGGCAAGTGCACAGGTTGCGCTCGGCACCGTCTACAAGCGCTTCGCGAGCAAAGAGGAAATTCTCATCGCTGCGCTGGAGCAGGAAAGCGAGAAGCTGGTTTCGAAGATCGGAAAGAAGCCCGTTCCCGGCAATGGACCAAGAGAGCGCGTAGCCTTTGTTTTCTCTTCGTTGACGAAAGGACTCTTGCGCCGGCCGAACCTCGCCAAAGCTCTGGTCCGATCGCTCGCATCGGGCGATCCCAACATCACCGAACGTGTCGCAAGCTTCCATGCGCTCATCACGGCCATGGTCATGGCAGCGATTCGCGGTGAAGCCGCGGCGGATCAAAGCGAGTGGGGCGGGGACGTCGACCAGCGCGAGCGGACCATCGCGTCGATTCTCCAGAACGTTTGGTTTGCATCGTTCGTAGGTTGGGCCGGCGGTTTGCACGAGGCCCCACAGCTGCTCGAGGACGTCGACAGGACGAGCGAGCTCCTGTTGCCAGAGTAGGCGGGGACGCATCGACGCTGCGCGGCGATTCAGGTGGGTGCTTCCTTGCCCCAAGGGTTGCGAGGAGGTGCTCGCTCAGGAATTGCGCGATCTCGACATCGAGGTGACCGACCTCCGGCCTACGGCAGTGCACGTGAATGGCACACTTCGCGACGGTTATCGAATGTGCCTCTGGTCCCGGGTGGCATCGCGTGTCTTGCTTCCGCTCGTCGAGGTCGATGCAGAGAACGACACCGGGCTCTATGACGCGCTCTGCCACGTCTCGTGGTGGGAGCACTTCGACGCGTCGCGGACGTTCGCGATCGGGAGCTCGCAGTCATCCAAGAGCTCGCGGCCGGCGCACTATTGGGTGCAGCGCGCAAAGGACGCGATTGTCGATGGGTTTCGCAATCATGGCGGCACACGCCCCAGCATCGATAAGAAGGATCCGGAGATCCGACTTCACCTTCACATCGGTGAGGGGCACCACGAGCTTTCGCTCGATTTCTCGGGGGATGGATTGCACCGGCGCGGCTACCGCAGGTCCGGGGGGAAGGCGCCGCTCAAAGAGAACCTCGCCGCTGCGATCCTCTATCTCGCCGATTGGCCCAAGGCGGCGCGGCAGGGTCTTGCACTGATGGACCCCACCTGCGGTTCGGGGACTTTCTTGGTCGAAGGCGCTCTCATGGCGACGAATTGCGCACCCGGGCTCCTCCGAGAGCGCTTTGGGTTCGAGAACTGGCTGAAGCACGACGCCGCGGCGTACGACGCAGAACGAGCGACTGCACGCGCTGCGCGCAAGGCTGACTGCCCAGGTCGAATCTACGGTTGCGACGCCTCCGAGAAGGCGCTCTCCTTGGTTCGCGAAAACTTGGCCGCGGCAGGCGTCGATCAGCACGTCTCGCTTGCCGTCCAAGAGCTGTCCACGGTCCGGAAGCCAGCCGAGGTCGGCATTCTCGTCTGCAACCCTCCGTACGGCCATCGCCTCGGTGATGAAGGCACCCTGTTTCTCTTCTATCAAGCGTTAGGGGACACTCTGAAGCGCGCCTTTGATGGATGGACTGCCTACGTCTTTGCGGCCCACGGCGGCAATCTGAAGCACCTCGGGCTCCGGCCCGTCCGCCGTCACGTGCTCTACAACGGCGCCATCGAGTGTCGGCTCGTGGAAATTCCCGTTCGCGGGGTGACTGGCGACGACCAGTCCCGGGCCCCGGCATGGCGAAAACCGAGCGAGAGTGCTCAGATGTTCGCCAATCGGATCAAGAAGAACAAGAAGAAATGGGCGCGCTGGGCGAAGCGAAACGATGTGGAGTGTTACCGTATCTATGATGGAGACATCCCCGAGTACCACGTCGCAGTGGATCTCTATCAGTCGAAGGCAATCGTTCACGTATTCCAGAAGGAGCGGGACGCGGATGATGACCGCGTCAAGCAGCGGGTCCAAGACGTCTTGCTGACACTCCCCGAAGCGCTCGGGATTGAGCCGAGTGACATGGTCGTGAAAGTCCGTCGGAAACATGACCAGGGCGATCAGTACGCGCGCATCGCACAGCAAGACAGCGACATCATCGTCAGCGAGGGGCCACTGCGCTTCGTCGTCAATCTAGAGGATCGCATCGATACGGGCCTTTTCTTGGATCACCGCACGGTCCGCGCATACGCGTTCGAGCGCTGCAGGGGCCAACGAATGCTCAATCTCTTTGCGTACACGTGTTCGGTCAGCGCTGCGGCCGCGGTAGGTGGTGCAAAGCAAACCACCAGCGTGGACCTATCCAACACTTATCTCGACTGGGGCAAACGGAACTACGAAGCCAACGGATTGGATCCAGCGAAACATCGATTCATCCGCGACGACGCCACGCGCTGGATGGCCAGAGACCGCAACAGCTACGACTGGATCTTCATCAATCCTCCGACCTTTTCGCGATCCAAAATGAGCAAGGGGGACTTCAACATTCACAAGGATCATGGGGGCTTGATCGACAACGCGATGCGGTCGCTCGACAAGAGCGGCGAGCTCCTGTTCACGACCCACGCCCGGGCCTTCGACTTGGACGATTCCATTCAAAAGCGATTTCGAGTTGAGGATGCAACCCAACGTTTCGTCCCTCCCGACTTCATCCGTTACCCGTTCCAGGCCTTCATCCTCCGTAAATGAGGGAGGCAGGACCGGCCGCTCCCGACCTGGCCGATGCTCAGAGCTCAGCTATCCAACTGGAACACGCGCGCGGCGTTCTCGCTGAGGAACTTGGGCCAGACGTGCTCCTTGAACGCGACGTTCTGCATGTCCGTGAAGATTCGTTCCAGCGAAAGGCCCATCGGAAAGTATCCGGCGTACATGATCTTGTCGGCCCCGCGTGTATTCGCGTACTCGATGATCGCTTTCGGGTAGTGCTTCGGCGCAAAAGCGCTCGTGCTGTAGTAGAGATTCGGGTACTTGATCATGAGCTTCACGGCCAGGTCGACCCAGGGTTCTCCTCCGTGGCGCATCACGAACTTGAGCTCCGGGAAGAACCAGCAGACCTCGTCGATGTGCTCGACCTTCTGAGGCTCCATCGGGATCCTCGGGCCTGGGACGCCCACACAGATGCAAATCGGGATGTCCAGGTCAACGCAGGCCGCATAAATGGGGTAGTACTTCTTGTCGTTCAGTGGGACCTGGGGGCAGAGGCCGGAGGGGAACCCCGTCACAGCCTTCAGGCCGTGCTCCTTGTGGAGCCTCCGAATCGTTCGGACCTCCTCCATTCCGTTGTTCGGGTTCGCCCCGTACGATGGGAAGAAACGCTGAGGGTGCTTCTTGCAAGCGGCGAGGTTCGTCGAGTTGGGCCCCGAAATGCCAAGCATTGCGCGCTCAATGCCCCACTTGTCCATCTCGCCGATCGCGTACTGGACATAGTCCTTCTGCTCGCCAACCTCCGGGATGTCCTTGAACATGTACTGGGCCGGCATCGTGAAGAGGTTGCGGCTCTCCTCATCGAGCAGGAGCGGCTTGATGAACTCGTACCAGGCGCTCGGGTCCCCGTCGGGGATGTTCATCATCAGATCGATGGCTTTGAGGCCACTCGGCATCGGCATGAAATTGCGTCCTTTCCGGGTCCCAGTCTGGGCTCTATGTTGGCATGAGCCCGCTGGACATGTCTCGGCCCGTGGGCTAGAACACGTTCTACTTTATGGCCTGAGGTGGCCCATCTGTAAAGCCGAGACCAGATGACCCATCAAGAATCGGCGGCGGAAAGCCGACCGAGCCCGGAGATGCCCCATGGACGGAGATCAGAGCCCGATGCCGACACGAGAAGACTTGATTCAGCGCGCCCGCAATCTCGCACCGACGCTGCAGGAACGTTCGAAGAAAGCCGCTGAGCTGAGAAGGCTTCCCGACGAGACGATCGAAGACTTTCATCGGCTCGGGTTCTTCAAGGTCGTCCAGCCGAAGCGGTATGGCGGGTACGAGATGGATCCTTCGATCATCTTCGACTTGCAACTCGAGCTCGGCCGCGGCTGTGCATCGAGCGCCTGGGTCTACGGAGTATTGAACGTCCACAGCTGGCAGCTCGCACTCTTCTCGCCAGAGGCGCAGGACGAGGTTTGGGCCGAGAACCCGAGGACCCTCATATCTTCCTCGTACATGCCGGTTGCCAAGACCGAATGGGTCGATGGCGGGGTGAAGCTCAGCGGCCGTTGGTCGTTCTCGAGCGGCTGCGATGCTTGCGACTGGGTCTTTCTCGGAGGGTTCGTGCCCAGCGAAGAGGGCCAGCCGCCGGATATGCGCACGTTCCTCGTACCCAGATCGGACTACGAAATCATCGACAACTGGCACGTTTCCGGGCTTCGAGGTTCGGGGAGCAAGGACGTGGTAGTGGACGGGGCCTTCGTTCCAGATCATCGAATGCACAAGTTTTCCGATGGATTCCGGCAGCAGAGCCCAGGCAACGAGATCAATTCCTCGCCCGTCTACAAGTACCCGTTCGGCCAAATCCACGTTCGTTCGGTCTCGACCCCGGCGGTCGCAGCAGCGCTCGGCGCGCTGGACTCGTACATCGACTTCATGAAGTCCAAGGTCTCGCAAGCCACCGGTGGAAAGGCGAAGGATTCGTTCACCAACAGCGTCGTAGCAGCGGAGGCGACCGCGGTGCTCGACCGAGAGGTCTTGACCCTCCGACGCAATTTCGAAGAGATGTCTTCCTATCTGCAACGAGGCGAAAAGATCCCGCTCGAGCGACGCGTTCACTTCCGCAACGACTCGGCGCGCGCGGTCCGCGTTTCGACCGAGGTCGTGGAGCAACTCTTCATATCTTGTGGGGCTCGCGCTGCATTCGTGGATCATCCCATCAACCGCCACTTTCAGGATGTTCATGCGATTCGACTTCACCACGCCAACGGTCCTGATACCCCGGCATCGAACATGGGCGGAGTGCTCTTCGGCCAGAAGAACAACGATTTCTTCATCTAGGCATGGACGATGCGACGCGGCGAAAAAAGATCGAGGAGCTTGGCGACGAGCTCTACGCCGCGCTGCGCGCCCGCAAGACGCTGAGTCCTCTCACCGAGCGTTGGCCCGAGATCACGATAGAAGACGCGTATCATGTCTCCTTGCGGATGGTGCAGCGCCGTCTCGAGACGGATGGAGAGAAGATCATCGGCAAGAAGATCGGCGTTACGAGTCGCGCGGTGCAGGAAATGCTCGGCGTGTTCCAACCCGACTTCGGAGACCTCACCGATAAAATGCTCTATCCGAACGGTGGGCCGATGCCGATCAGCGAGCAATTGATTCAGCCGCGTGCCGAAGGCGAGATCGCATTCAAGCTCAAGAAAGACCTCAAGGGTCCCGGGGTCAGCAACCAGGATGTCCTCGACGCGACCGATTACGTGATGGCCTGCTTCGAGGTCGTGGACAGCCGCGTCCACGACTGGCGCGTCAAGATCCAAGACACCGTCGCCGACAACGCGAGTTGCGGTTTGTTCGTGCTCGGTGATGAGCACGCAGATCCGCGGGCGCTCGACTTCCCCAGCTTGAGGATGCGCGTCTTCAAAAACGGTGAGCTCCTCAGCGAGGGCATGGGATCCGCCGCACTCGACTCCCCGGTCAACTGCGTGAGTTGGCTCGCCAACACTTTGTCGGAGTTCGGCATTGATCTCAACGCCGGTGACGTGGTGCTCTCTGGCTCTCTCGTGCCACTCGAACCCGTCGTCGCGGGGGACGAGATGCGCCTCGAGGTGCAAGGAATCGGAACCGCCTCGGTGAGATTCACTTAGGATAGGGAAGAGCAGATGACGAAAGTGAAGGCAGCGATCATTGGATCTGGAAACATCGGCACCGATCTGCTCTACAAAGCACTTCGGAGCGAGATCATCGAACCGGTGTGGATGGTTGGCATCGATCCCGAGTCTGAAGGACTGAAGCGAGCGAAGGAGCTCGGACTGAAGACGACGCACCAAGGCGTCGATGGACTGGAACCCCACATCGTCGACGACAAGATTCAGATCGCTTGGGATGCGACTAGCGCATACGTACACCGATCAAACAACGAACGCGTCAAGAAGTACGGCGTCAAGATGGTCGATCTAACGCCCGCTGCGATCGGCCCCTTCTGTGTGCCTCCGGTCAATCTTCGAGAGATGGTCGGACGGGGCGAGCAAAACGTGAACATGGTGACTTGCGGTGGTCAGGCCACGATTCCCATGGTCGCTGCCGTCAGCAGGGTTCAGCCCGTCGAATACGGCGAGATCATCGCGACGGTTTCTTCCAAATCGGCTGGCCCGGGGACACGCAAGAACATCGACGAGTTCACCCGCACGACCGCGAAAGGAGTCGAGGTCGTAGGAGGTGCGGACCGTGGAAAAGCGATCATCATCATCAATCCTGCCGACCCTCCGCTCATCATGCGGGACACGATTCACTGTCTCACCAAGGATCCTCCGCGACAGGCAGAGATCTTGGAATCGGCAGAGCAAATGATCGCGGAGGTTCAAAAGTACGTGCCGGGCTATACGCTCAAGAACGGCCCCGTATTCGATGGGAATCGAGTCTCCTTCTTCATGGAGGTCGAGGGTCTTGGCGACTTTCTGCCGAAGTACGCTGGCAATCTCGACATCATGACTGCGGCGGGCCTGCGTACGGCGGAGCTGATCGCGGAGGAAATCCAGCGGGCGGAGGCAGCATGAATCTCGAAGGCAAGAAGGTAACGCTTCACGACATGAGCTTGCGTGACGGCATGCATCCGCAGCGCCATCAGCTCACGCCTGACCAAATGATCGAAGTTGCGACCGCGCTGGACGACGCCGGAGTGCCGCTCATCGAGGTCACGCACGGCGACGGACTCGGTGGCGCATCGGTCAACTATGGTTTTTCGGCGGCGACGGACGAGGAGTACCTTCGTGCCGTCGTGCCTCGCATGAAGAACGCGAAGATTTCGGCGCTCTTGCTTCCTGGAATCGGCACGGTCGACCATCTGCGAATGGCGCACGATTGCGGGGTGCATACGATTCGGGTTGCGACTCATTGCACCGAAGCCGACGTCTCCGAGCAGCACATCGTTCTCGGCGCCAAGATGAAGATGGACACCGTGGGCTTTCTGATGATGGCCCACATGATTTCGCCTGAAGAGCTCCTCGAGCAGGCGAAGCTGATGCAAGGCTATGGCGCGAACTGCCTCTACATCACCGACTCGGCCGGTTACATGCTTCCCGATCACGTCACCGCCCGGGTAGGGCTTCTGCGCGAAAAGCTCGACCCAGCCGTGGAGGTTGGTTTCCACGGGCACCACAACATGCACATGGGGATCGCGAATTCGCTCGCCGCGATCGAAGCGGGTGCGGCCCGAGTCGATGGCTCGGTCGCGGGTATGGGAGCAGGGGCGGGCAACACGCCGCTCGAAGTGTTCGTAGCGGTGCTCCATCGGATGGGTGTCACAACCGGAGTCGACATGTGGAAGTTGATGGATGTGGCCGAGGACATCGTCTACCCACTGATGACGCACAAAGTCCGCGCGGACCGTGATTCGCTGACGCTCGGCTACGCGGGGGTCTATTCGTCGTTTTTGCTTCATGCGAAGCGTGCCGCCGAGAAGTACGGGCTCAAGTCGACCGACATTCTCGTCGAGCTCGGACGGATGAAGACCGTCGGTGGTCAAGAGGACATGATCGAAGACGTCGCGCTCGACATGAAGAAGGCCGGTGCAGCGGAGTGATCGCGTGAGTGAGCTGGATGACTTCCGCGCATCGGCGCGGGACTGGGTTCGCGCGAACGCGCCCAAATCGCTTTGGGGCACCAGCGGCAGT
>DASRZF010000146.1:0-9038 GCA_035686645.1 Polyangiales bacterium | reverse complement strand
AGAATCCACAGAACGACTTTTTCATCCCGCTCTTCACCTATGCGGACTTCGACATCACCGGCGATATCGATCTCACGCTGAGTTGGTTCACCAACCTCGTGGTCACCACGATCGGCAATACCAACCACACCGGCAAGGCCGACCTCGCAATCGAGCTCAACAGCGTGATCGACCTCGACATCGCATTCCTCTTCTTTAGGACGGAGGATCCGGCGCCTTCGTCGGACCCCGACGTCACGGTCTACAAGAACGACTACCAGCTCGTCATTGGCGTAAGCCTCGAGCTAGGTTGAGCGATCTAGCGTCGCGAACGAGCCAAGCGAAGAAGCTCCCCTACCGAGTGGGCGGCCTCCACGGGGTGCCGCAGGGGCTGGCTTCGGTCGATTTCGTAGTGCGTTCTTCGGCCCTGACGGAGGCGCGAAATCACGCCTGCCTCCTCTAATTCCCCGAGAATGCGTTGCACGGCCCGCTCGGTGATTCCGACGGAGCGCGCGATCTCCCGGACCCGGATGTTCGGATCTCGGGCGATCGAGAGCAGGATGTGCCCGTGATTGCTAAGGAAAGTCCAGGGTGGGGTGCTTGGGTCAATCGACATCGACATTTTCCTGTCTCTCATTACCTAAAACAGAAAACATGTATTGACAAGCAGGAAAAAATTATCATGCTTGGAGCATCGTGAATCAAGAATCCTTGGCTGCTGGCCGTCCGTCCCCCCTTCGCCGCACCCGGCAGCTGTTGGAGCTCGACCGGCAGGACATCGTCGTGATCATCATCTACGGCGTAGCGCTCGGTCTCCTCTCGCTTGCGGTACCGATTGCGGTTCAATCCCTGGTCAACACGGTCGCCTTTGGCTCTTTGATTCAGCCGCTCATCGTGTTGACTGTCCTCCTTGCTGTTGCCCTGATCGGTTCGGCGGTCCTCCGTGCGCTTCAGGTACGCATCGTGGAAATGCTGCAGCGTCGTCTCTTCGTTCGGATCGTCGCAGAGATCAGCGGCCGACTACCGCGCGTGAGCGCCAAGGCGCTTGAAGCCGCCAACGGCCCGGAGCTTCTCAACCGGTTCTTCGACGTGTTCACGACGCAGAAGAGCGTCGCTTCGCTGCTGCTCGGAGGCATCGACGCACTCCTCATCGCTCTCGTCGGCCTAGTTGTGCTCGCGTTCTACCACCCCGCGTTGCTCGCGTTCGATATCGTCTTGATCATCGGCGCCGTCATCGTGCTCATTCCCCTCGGGCGCGGAGGTACGCGAAGCAGCGTCGAAGAGTCGAAAGCGAAGTATGCGGTCGCGGGCTGGCTCGAAGAAATCGCTCGTCACCCACTTTCGTTCAAGCTCGCGGGTGGCGGGGAGTTCGCCAAAGAGCGGGCGCAAGATCTCGCGCGCTCGTACCTACACAAGCGAGAGCGCCACTTCCGAGTCGTCTTTCGACAGCTGATCGGCGCACTCACGATCGAAGTTGTAGCAAGCGTTGCGCTGCTCGCGGTCGGTGGCTTGCTAGTGATCGAGCGGCAGCTTTCGATCGGCCAGCTCGTCGCCGCAGAGCTCATCGTCACCGCCGTCGTCGCATCGATCGCCAAGCTTGGCGGCAAGGTCGAGATTTTCTATGACCTGGTAGCTGCAGTCGACAAGCTCGGAGACATCTTCGACCTTCCCCTCGAGCGCGGAAATGGCGAGAGCCCACCGCCAAACCAGGGGTCGCAAGGCAGGTTGGTCCTCACCCAGGTAGAGATCGAGACGGAAGACGGCAGCGCACCGGGTCCCGTTTCGCTCGAGATTCGCCCGGGTGAGTGGATAGGACTCAGCGGAGCGTCCGAGCGGGTCACCACCAGTCTCGTAGACGCCGTTTTCGGACTCAACGCTCCCAAATCCGGCACCATCGAGCTCGACGGGCACGATGTTCGCGATCTCGCCCTCACCGATGTCCGTTCGCGCGTGACGCTCGTTCGGGGCACCGAGATCCTTCCAGGTTGTATAGCGGACAATCTGCACGCGGCGAATCCCGAGCTTGCCGCTGATCAGGCCTGGAACGCATTGCGCCGCGTCGGTCTCGATGAATGGGTGAAGGATTCGGCTCTCGGGCTCGATACCAAGATCCTGCCGCACGGTGCGCCGCTGACCCGATCCCAGGGCCTGGCGTTGACCATCGCGCGCGCACTCGCCGGCAAACCGTCGATTCTCATCCTCGATCGGACACTCGATCGGCTAGGGCCCTCGGAGCGCATTCGGGTTCTCGACGCCCTATTGGTCGACCGCGATGTCTCCGTGTTATTGGTTTCCGACGAGCCCCAGGTTCTCGCGCGCACCGATCGCCTGATTGACCTGTCCGAGATGATCAAACCGCAAGGAGAGGCGGCATGACCGAAGTCAATCGAGCGATCGAAGAGACCCAGCACTGGACGGGATTCGAACAGAATGAGATCCCTTCTGGTCTCGAGGTGCCGGCGCCGCAACGTGCCGCATCGGTCGCCAAGCTTCTGGTGAGCGCGTTCGTTCTGTTCACGCTGGCCGCGCTTCTTGCGCCATGGACCCAAAACGTTCGCGGCCGCGGTAGGGTGGTTGCCTATGCGCCCGACAAGCGGGAGCAAGCGATCGAAGCGTCCGTTTCGGGCGTTGTCGCCGAATGGTTCGTCGAGGAAGGTTCCACCGTGAGCAAGGGCGATCCGATCGTCCGACTGGAAGACAACGATGAGCGAATCCTAGACCGTCTCGGGGCACAGCGCGCGGCCATCGAAGTACAGCGCATTGCTCAAGGCCAGCGTCTCGAAACCCTTACCTCCCGAGTCGAGTCGCTTCGGCGGTCGCAGCGCGCCGAAATCAGTGGAGCCGAATCGAGCATCGCCATCTCCCAGCAAGACGTGGCAGCTGCACAACAGGACCTCGGCGCGGCGCAAGCCGAGCTCGACACCAACGAGCTCAACCTTCGGCGTCAGAGGGACCTCAGTCGCGATGGGCTAGTCTCACAGCGCGAGCTCGAGCTCGCTGAGCTGGCCGTGAGGACCAGCAAGGCGCAAGTCGCCTCCGCAAATGCCGATCTGAGCGCGGCGCGAAACCGCTTGTCGCAGAGCCGGGCGGCGCTTCGTCGGGTGATCGCCTCCACCGAAGCCGAGATCGAGAACGCGGAGGCTGGGCTGCGCAGCGCGGAGACGGAGGTCGCTTCCGCCAACGGTAGCCTCTCACGCTTGGAAGTGGACATCGCGCGGCAGCAGGACCAGGTCATCCGTGCGCCCATCGAGGGCACGATCGTCAAAGTCGTCGGCCGCCTGGGCGGTGAGCAGGTAAGCCGAGGCGAGCTGCTCGCCGTCCTGGTGCCGACCACCGAGGACCGCGCGGTTGCGCTTTACGTCGATGGCAACGACGCGGCTTTGATCACGCCCGGGAGAGAGGTTCGCCTCCAATTCGAAGGCTGGCCTGCGGTTCAATTCTCCGGATGGCCCTCGGTTGCCGTGGGCACGTTCGGTGGTCGGGTCGCGTTCGTCGACGCGACGGACGACGGGCGCGGCGATTTTCGAATCGTCGTGGTGCCTGATCCAAACGACGGCCCATGGCCCGCCGCGAGCTATCTGCGCCAAGGCGTCCTCGCCAAAGGTTGGATTCTACTGGATCGCGTGCGTCTTGGCTTCGAGGTCTGGAGGCAGTTCAACGGCTTTCCACCGACGACCGCGCCGCCTCCGATGGCAAGTCAGAACGAGGGTGCCAAATGACGCCACGGACGCGTTGGATACGCATCCTGATGGGCTCGGTCGCTTCGGTTCTGCTCCTGAACGCGACGCGGGCGCAGTCCCAGCCACTGCAATTTGACGAGGTCTTGAGCTCCGTCACCGCACACGATCCGCGCATTCGGCGTGCCGTCGAAGAGGTCCGCCGTGCCAAGGGCGTGACCACCGAAGCGCGCGGCGCTTTCGACCCCAGGATCGATGGCGATCTTTCGCTCACCGGGGGTGCCTACTATGATCTTCGTTCCGCCAACGCGGAGCTTCGTCAACCGACGAGCCTCTGGGGTTCGGAGATCTACGTGGGATACCGTGTCGGCGTCAGCATCGATCAACGCTGGCCAACCTACCGCTCCGACCAAACCCTCTCCGGCGGCGAGCTCCGCGCTGGGATCGAGCTCCCGATCTGGCGCGGAGGCGTCATCGATGAGCCTCGGGCGGAGCGGGCTCGCGCGATCCACCTCGAAGAAGCCGCGGAAGAAGACCTCTCGAGCGCAGCTCTCAACCTCGAGTTAGCGGCAGCGGGGGCCTACTGGAGTTGGGTGAGCGCGGGACAGAAGCTCGAGGTCACCAAGGCGCTTCTTGCCCTCGCCGAAGATCGGGACACGCAACTGCGGCGGCGGCTTGCAGCCGGATCGATCGCGGAGTTTGACGTCACCGATAACGAGCGCATCCTGCTCGAGCGTCGCGCTTTCCTGGTTTCCGCGCAGCGAAGTTTCGAGCAAGCCGCCTTCGGGCTTTCCTTGTTCCTCCGGGACCCTGCGGGTCGCTCGGTCGTCCCCGACCCGAGCAGGCTTCCGAAGGAGGCCGTTCGCTCTGCCGAGCCGGAGCTAGCCGAAGACCTGGTGCAGAGCCGCGTGCTTGCCTGTCACCCCGAGCTTGGGAGCGCGCGGGCCAAGCTCGATGCGGCGGAGATCGACGTGAAGCTCACGCGGAACCAGCTCGCCCCCGAGCTGCGGGGACGGTTCCAGTACTCGCGCGACCTCGGCGAGCTCACGGGCACCGACCTCGATTTCACCCTCCCAGGAAACGTGTTCCAGGCCGGTCTAGAGCTCTCGATGCCTCTTCTCTTTCGCGACGAACGAGGCCGTGCGAGCGCCGCCCGCGCCAAGGTCGCCGCCAGTCGGGCGGGTATCGACCTGCTCGAGGATCAGTTGGTTGCCAGAATGCGTGATGCGGCGTCCGCCGTCCGCGCCGCGCACGAACGCGTCGAGCTCACGCAGCAAGTGGTGGGCACGGCCGAGGAGCTAGCCAAAGGCGAACGGCGTAGATTCGAGTTCGGCTCGAGCAACCTCATCTTCGTGAACCTCCGCGAGCAGCAGGCCGCGATGGCCCGCGTTCAATTCATCGACGCAGTCGCGGTCGCCGAGATCGAGCGGACGCGGTGGGAGACGACCACTCAAGTGGAGTGCCGCTAAGCGCCCTCGTCCGAGGGCTCTTCCTTTTTTTGCTCCTTGCGGGCCTCGATCTCGAGCTCGAGCTTGGAACGGGCGATCTGAAGCTCTTCGAGCCGCGCGGCGGCGGCCTCTTTGCTGAGCTCCTTAATCTCATTTTTTTGAATTTTTTCCATCTCCTCGACCACGGCCTTGAGCCGTTCGGTGGCCTTGGCTTCGCTTTCGGCGACTTCGGCCTTGTCGAACATCAGCTCTTCGGGGCGAGGTTCTTCGGCAGCGGGCTTCGCCACGGTGTGGCGTTCGTTCCTGGGAATAAACCGTCGATCTTCCGAAAGCTGGCGCTGGTTCATGAATGTCGGCGAAACGATCTCGATGCCGGCTTCGTGAAGCGCATCCAGCATACATTCCCGGAGCTTCGATTCCGCGCTGATCAGGTACTTCACTTCCTCGAGGAACCCCGCGGTCTGGTACGTGATCGAAAAGTCGCCGAGCTCGAGCACGAAAACGAACGGGTCCGTGAGCCCTGCGTTCTCAGAGGCCTTCACCAAACACTCCTCGACCGAGTGCCGCGGCACGTCATAACCGAGCGATACCGTCGCAGCGATGAATGTCCCTGACGGCCGGACGACGGTCACTGGATTGTTGATCAGATACAGATTCGGCAGTGTCGTGAGGTTTCGTTTGTCGGTCTGAATCTCCGTTCGGAGCAAGCCGAGCTCCGAAACACGCCCACGATGACTATCGACGATGATGAAGTCCCCGGGCTTGAAGTTCCGAACCGAGCGGAGCATCAACCCCGCCATCGCGTTGCCAAGCAACGTGGTAGATGAGAGCGCGATCGCCGCCGTGACGAGGAGCCCGAGTAGGCTCAGCAACTGCCCCCGCGGTGCGTCCCCGATGGGGAGCTCGAGGATCACGATGACCAGGAAGATCCCGATCAGCGCAGCGATGAAGAGCTGCTGCGAGATGCGGCTCACCGAAGACGGACTGCGGCGCTTGAACAGCAACCAGTACGCAAGCCAAACCACTACGATCGCGACCAGCACCGTGATCAGCACCGGCAGCCAGTCGCGCAGTAGGCCTATGATAGGCTTGAGATATTCCATCAGCTCCCGCGATACTCGCAGAAATCACGCCGCTTCGTAACCCGTGCGAGCAGACGTTGGTTCGAGACTTGCCACGCCCCGGTATGCGAAAGGAAAAAGGTCCTCACGCTCTTGAGACGGCCCGGTAGATGGCTCCAGCGATAGGACTCGAACCTATGACCAAGCGATTAACAGTCGCCCGCTCTACCAACTGAGCTACGCTGGAATGGCTGCGATTGATAGCGTGCCTTGCGCGCCTGTCAAGCAAGGGAATTCGTTCTGAATTCTGCCCCACAGATTCCCATCTTCCGCGGTAGATCCGCCAGCGCCAGCAACTGACTTGCGCCACCGAGCAAGCGGAGGACGGCTCGCGACGGGCGTGCTCGCGATTGGGCGATCGGGGCGGGGCGGAACACGACACGGAGTTCCGTCGAACGGCTCGGCTTGCAATTGTGACCGGTGGGACTTGGGGCCGGGGGCCACGCAAGCCTCGCCTCGGCGCTCATGCCAATCGGGGCTGGTTGCTCCCTGACCGATTGTCATTCGCGACGTCGCCGGAACCCCGCATCGCGTTCCGCCCCACCCCTACGTAAGCCAGTGCCAGGGTTCATGCTTCGGTGCTTAAATAGGAGGGCGGCTCGGGATGCGCGGCACAGCGATTGGGCGGGAGGCGAGACGTAGGGAATCTTGGAGAGCCGGCCGAGCGGGTCCCAATCGCGAGCACGTGCGTCGCGAGCCGCTCTCCGATCCAAACAGCTGAAAGCATCACTCTCCCAGTGTCAGCGCCCTCCACATGCGCTGCTGCAGCTCACTCCTGCGTGCCTTTCGGGTTTCGTCCACGCGTCTGCGTGCCAGATTCTCGTTCATGGACGGCGAAGCGTTCTTTCGACAGCTCGATCATGGGCTCTACGAGGCGACGGAGTGGACGCGCGGACCCTGGAACCCGAAGCATCAGCATGCGGGGCCGCCATCGGCCCTCGTTTGTGGGCGCTTGGAAGAGATCGCTGGTGATGCCTTGCGGGTCGTGCGCGTGGCGATCGAGATTCCGCGACCCGTGCCGATTGCGAGGCTTCGACTCGAGACCTCGGTTCGTCGGTCCGGGCGTTCCGTGACCGCGATCGTCGGTCAACTCTTCGACCAGGAGGGTAAGCTCGTCATGAACGCGGAGGCGCTCGCGCTCTCCCGCGCCGAGATTGGAATCCCCGCGCCCCGTCCTCAGATGGATGAGCTTCTTCCCAGCGAATCTTCGCCGATCGAATTCCCCTTCCATGACTCGAAGCCCGGCTACGCGGCGGGGATGGAGCTTCGCTTTGCGCGGGGCACGTTCGGGAAGGGCGACGTGATGGCCTGGATGCGCATGCGGCTACCGCTACTCAGCGATGCGGATCTCTCGCCACTCGAACGCACCCTCATCGCCGCGGACAGCGGCAATGGCGTGAGCCAGCGGGTGAGCCCTTTCGAGTACACATTCCTCAACGCCGACCTCACGGTGACACTCCATCATCCGGCCGAGGGCGAATGGATCGGGATGGCCGCCAGAACTGATTTCGACATCGATGGCGTTGGCGTCGCGGACACCCGTCTCTACGATGCGCGTGGCCCGATCGGCCGCGGCATCCAGACCCTACTGATCCGCAAGCGCTAGCGTTTGGCTTCCGCCTGATCCTGACCGGCGGATTGCGGCTTGGATTCGTCCGTCGTCACGGCGTCGCCGTCGCGCCCCGTCCAATGCGCCATCGAGGTGTCCGCGCCGAAGAGGTGTGAGATCCGATCATAGAGCGCTGTCGGCAAGAGGTTCCGGATCAAGGGCGTGAGCTTCACCATGAACGGCTCCAAGACGTGGAGCTTGTTTCGCTCGACGGCCTGGACGACCTTCTCGGCCAGGTAGTCCGGCTCGAGGATCTGCGTCGCCTTCGGCGCCTCGGCACCTTCGAACATGCCCGTGCCGATATAGCTCGGACACACGATGGTGTGATGAACGTGCTCGTGTCCCTGCAGGTTGAGCTCGGCTCGGATCGACTCGCCGAAACCAATGACGGCCCATTTGCTCGACGCATACGTCGATCCGTACGGGAGGCCGATGAATCCCGATGCGCTCGCGATGTGTACGAGGTGGGCTTCGGGGCGTGCGACCAGATCGTCGAGAAACGCATGCGTCATGGCGATCAGGCCCAGGACGTTGACTTCGTAGGTCTTGAAATGATCGTCGAGCGAGGTCTTGGTGAACGGACCTCCGAAGACGACTCCGGCATTGTTGACCAGTACGTCGATCGGTCCGGCCTCGGCGTTGATCTGAGCTCTCAGCGACGCGATGCTCGCCGGGTTGGTGACGTCAACGCGGAAGCCCGAGGCCGTGATGCCGCGCTCCTCGAGCTTGGCCTTGGCCTCGACGAGCTTTTCTTCGTCGATGTCCGCAAGGACGATCGCTGCTCCGCGCTCGGCGAATTTGATCGCCATCTCGAAGCCGATGCCCTGGGCGCCGCCTGTGATCAGCACCCGCTTGCCTTCCAATTTGCTCATGGTGAGCGGATGGTAGCAGGACTCTAGTTGCCTGGGGCGATCCGGATCTGGATCCCGGCGGTTTTAACGTCGGCGCGGCCTATTTCTCCGGCGGAAGGAGCACGGCGTCGATGACATACACGATCCCGTTTTCGGCGGGGATCGTGGCGAGGATGTTGGCGCCGTTCACCGTCACCTTGCCATCCTTCACGTTCATCGTCGTCCGCTTGCCGTTGGCCATCGAGACGGTCTGGCCGTCCTTGAACCAATCGAGCTGAAGTGCCGACGTGGTGACGTGGTATTGCAGGATGTTCCTCAGCGTGGCCACGTTCTCTGGCTTGACCAGGTTCTCG
>DASRZF010000145.1:0-10259 GCA_035686645.1 Polyangiales bacterium | reverse complement strand
GTCTTGAATCGCGAGACCGGTCGAATCGAAAATCGTGCTGGTACTCAGTTCCGGCTTAGGCAGGATCCCCGCTACGACTTCGCCCAAGGTGCCCGCGATCTCGTCGATGGTGAAATCCCCATTCGCGAGGGGAACGTTGATCTCGCCGCTGCTGGTCGCCTGGTGAATGTCGTCGATGTAGACGGCCGCACTCTTGAGGATTTCGAGACTGAGCTCGCGCTTGCCCGGGGCGTCGGCACCCATGGCATTGATGTGAGCTCCTGGCCGCACCCATCTCGCCTCCAATAACGGTGCTCGCGACGGTGTAGCCGTGCAGACGATGTCGGCGTTTGCGGCTTCGCTCAGTGGTACGACCCGGCCGTCCACTGCCTCTGCGAACCGTTGCCCGTTCGCAGCGTCACGATCGAACGCGAGGGTCTCGAACTGTTCGAAGACGGCTCGATGGGTGCCGTGGAGTGTGTAGGCCTGCGCTCCGCAGCCGATGAACCCGATCGTCTTCGGCGAGCTTTGCGCGAGGTACTTCGATGCAACTGCGCCGGCAGCTCCGGTGCGCAGTGCGGTCAGCAAGGTGCCATCCATGATCGCCAGCGGGAACGCGTTGGCCGGGTCGTTGAGCACGTAGACCGCCATCACGGTCGGCAGCCCGTAGCGCTCGGGATTTCGAGCATGGACGTTCACCCACTTGATTCCCGCGGATTCACCGAGGCGCGCCGGCATTGCGCGAAAGTCCCCGTCGTGGTCCGCGATCGGCAGGTAGACTTTCGGTGGCATCGTCGCTTCGCCCCTGCCGAATGCGGCGAAAGCCGTTTCCACGGCTGTCACGGCAAGTTCCATCGTCGCAATGGCTTCGACGTCCGACCTCGTCAGCAAGAGCGTTTTCATGAGTCGACCCTCCCCTCAGACCCTATCCAGCGCCTGGCGGCTTGGGTATAGTCCGCCGGTCTCGACGTCACTAGGAGAATGATGATGTCCGCATCGGCGCTTTCGTTGGTTGGGTATGCAGCGTGGACGCTCCTATTGGGCGTTTCGATCGTATTCTTTCGAACCGGGATCGTGCTCGCGAAAAAGCGCGCGGCGAACGACTTCCTTCCGAGCGGTGAGGACGTCTCTCCGTTTTCGAACAGACTCTGCCGCGCGCATGCGAACTGCTACGAGAACCTTCCGGTCTTCGCGGCTCTGATTCTTCTCGCGCTCGTCACGGGTAACGAGGCGATCACCGACCCCTTGGCCCGATGGGTGCTGGTGGCTCGGGTCGCGCAATCTCTCGTGCACTTGATCTCCACGAGCGAGGTGGCGGTATCGCTGCGCGCGACCCTGCTGCTCGTGCAACTGGGTATCGAGGCGTACTGGATCGTCCAGCTCGGGCTTCTTGGTTTCGGCTGATCGACCGCATCAGTGGAAGTCCCTGGAGCGGTGGGTCTGTTTGGCCAGCGAAACGTCCGGCGCCCATAATGATTTGGCGATCAGGTGAATGACGCCGTCGGCTTTTTGGATTTCGCCCGTCACCCCGAGGAGGGCTGCGGTCTTGGCAAGAGCAGCGTGACGATCGAACACCTGCTTCCAAAGCACCACGTTGACGAAGCCCGTTTCGTCTTCGAGCGTGAAGAAGGTGACGCCGGATGCCGTGCCCGGGCGTTGGCGGCAGATCACCATGCCGACGTATTGGAGCTCTTCACCATGCGCACGAGCACGGATTTGCGTGGCTGTGGGAATGCCGAGTGAATGAAGCGCGTGACGAAGCCCTCGCATGGGGTGACCCCTCGTGCTGTGGTAACTCGAACGGTAGTCCCAGATCACCTCGTCATCGCTTGCGAGCGATGCGAACGAGATCTGACTCGATGCTGGTTCGAGTGGCAATGAATCCCGCGCGAAACGCGAGAGACTGCGGACCTGCCAGATCGCGTCGCGTCGGTTGAGCCCAAAGCATTCGAATGCGCCGGCCTCGGCCAAGGCGTGGAGGGCTTTCTTGTTGAGCCGCGTTTGGCGAACGAAGGTCGCCAGGTTCGGATATGGCAGAACCCCCGACTCGAGGCGCTCTCGCTCGAGTACGCCGAGCCCTTTTACGTATCGAAGGCCCATCCTGACCGAGAACGCAGAAACTCCAGACTCTTCCAATGTGCAATCCCAATGGCTCTTGTTGACGTCGATCGGTCGGACCTCGACACCGTGCCGCTTGGCATCTTCGATGAGGGTCGCTGGTGTGTAGAACCCCATCGGCTGTGCGTTCAGGATCGCGCAGGTAAATGCGTCGTGGTGGTGGCACCGTAACCAGGCGGTGACGTACGCCAGCAAAGCAAACGAGGCCGCGTGACTTTCTGGGAAGCCATACTCCCCGAATCCACGAATCTGTGAAAACACACGTTCGGCAAACTCTTCGGGAATACCTTCTTCGAGCATACGCGGAATCATGCGCGTGCGATGCTTTTCGATCCGTCCGGACTTTCGCCATGCAGCCATGTCACGGCGCAACTGATCCGCTTCGCCCGGCGTATAACCTGCCGCTTCAACCGCGAGCTTCATGACTTGCTCTTGAAAGATCGGAACGCCGAGTGTTTTATTCAAGATGCGTTCGAGCTTGGGATGCGGATAGACGATTTCTTCCTCACCCTTTCGTCTTCGTAAGTAAGGGTGCACCATGTCGCCTTGAATCGGACCCGGTCGTACGATCGCTACTTCGATCACCAGGTCGTAAAACGTGCGCGGTCGAAGTCGCGGAAGCATGGCCATCTGGGCACGGCTTTCGATTTGAAAGACGCCCACAGTCTCGCCCCTGGACACCATGTCATACGTGGCTTCGTCTTCCGGAGGGACGGTTGCGATCTCGAGGGTCTGCCCTTTGTGCTCGCGCAGCAGATCGAACGCATGATGAATGCAAGAGAGCGCTCCAAGGCCCAAGAGGTCGACCTTGAACAGAGCGAGATTGTCGACGTCGTACTTGTCCCACTGGATGACCGTGCGCGCTTCCATGGTGGCCGGCTCGATGGGAACGATTTCGTCGACGGGGCGCTGGCCCAGCAAGAAACCGCCCGGATGAATCGACAAATGCCGAGGAAAATCGAGTATTTGCGAGGCTAGAGACCAGAGTTGCCGCGTGGCGGGTGCGTCTTCTTCGAGCCCGGCTTCTCGGAGCAACTCGGGGTTGAGAACGTCGTCGCGATGCCTCAGCAAGCGGGTGGCGGTTTCTAGATCGGTTCGCGACAAGCCGAGCACCTTGCCTACGTCGCGCACTGCGGATCGGATGCGATAGCGGATGATGTTCGCGACCATTGCGGCATGACGCCGTCCGTACTTCTCGTAGACGTGCTGAATCACTTGTTCACGTCGGTCATGCTCGATGTCGAGATCGATGTCAGGAGGCTCGGCACGCTCGACGCTCAAGAAACGTTCGAACAACAAGTCCATGCGCACCGGGTCGATTGCCGTGATGCCCAAACAGAAACACACGACGCTGTTGGCTGCGCTCCCTCGGCCTTGGCACAAGATACCTTGCTCCCGGCAGTATTGAACGATCTCGTACATGGTTAGAAAGTAGCCGCCGTAATCGAGCTTTCGGATGATGTGAAGCTCGCGTTCGATTTGTGCTCGAACATCGGAAGGGACCTTGCCATCGTAACGAGCGCGAGCGCCTCGGAAGGTGAGCTCACTCAACCAGCTTTGTTCGGTTCGTCCCAAAGGAAGCGATTCCTCTGGATACCGATAGCGAAGATCGTCGAGGTTGAACGTGCATTGCTCTGCCACCTCGATGGTCCGCCGAAGGCACTCCGGGTCATCCGCAAAGAGCCTCGCGAATTCGTCATTGGCTTTGAGGTCGTGCTCTGCATTGGCGCAAATCCTGTGACCGGCCTCGGAAAGCACGTTTCCATTGCGAATACAGGACAAAACGTCCTGAAGAGGGCGTCGGTCTTTGTCGTGATAGAGGACTTCGTTGGCCCCCAACGTCCGCACGGCGAGCTCGGCCGCGACCGAGCGCAAGGTCTTCTCGAGTGGTCTCTCGTGGTCGCTGAGGTGACGGGCGCAGAGAGCAAACAAGGATGAGGGGCCTTGGCTCTCATGTAAGAGGCGCAGTGCTCCGGGTGTCCCGCAGAGGAAAAACACTTCGGACACCTCAGCGAGGTCATTGGACTCGATGAGAGACATGCCTTTTTCGCAGCGCGCATGTCCGAGCGACAAGGCCCTGCATAGGCCGGCATAGCCACGTCGTGTCTTTGCAATTGCGATGATTCGATGAGCATGGCCGTCGACTTCGACGCTGAGCTGCGCTCCATGAATGAGGCGAACACCGAGCTCTTTGGCTCGCACATGCGCGCGTACTAGCCCGTAAACTCCGTCACGGTCCGTAATTGCGATGGCAGGAAGACCAAGCGCATGTGCCCGTTCCACCAACTCTTCAGGAAAGGAAGCGCCTTCCAAGAAACTGTGGTTGCTCTTGACCCACAACGGAACATAGGCGCTCATTCAATCGAGTACTCCATGCAAGAACCAACGCTTCCGGGGACGGTCGTAGAAGAGCCAGAGCAAGTCGCCGTGATCGGTTTGGGCGTAGTAGTAGTCGCGCTCTACGAGCCGCTTCCACCAACCGCCGCTCACGCGGTATGGCCCGTACATGTGCTCGATCGCATGGTCCCTCGCGAGCGCGGGACCGGCCTCGGGCTGCTCCGGTGCGCGTGAGGCAAGTGGCTTGGGCCGAGCATAAACCCTCCGAATCATGGAAGAAGCATGCTGAGCTGGGGCGCGCTCGCTGAGCCGTGCGTGTTGGACGGGCTCCCATCGAAAGGAGGCTTCCGGTAAGTGCGCCTCGCGCATGCGGGCCTTCGTCACGGATTGCTCGCCGTATGCAGCACGGATTCTAGCAAGTGCACGGTGTGCAGCGCCCATGTCACGGTGAGCCCGATGGCCGGGAAGAACGACCTGCTCTGCCTCGGCACGCACCGTGTTGGCGAGAAGCTCCACTTCTTCGACGGCGCCTCTCAAGTCGAGCTCGCCGAGGCGAAGACGAATGAGCTCGAGCAGCAGCATCAGATCCAAGGTTGGCGCAGCAGGTTCTAATTGCTCTCGATGAAGAGGCGCCCGTTCCAAGTGAAGCGAAATCTCGAGAGATTGAATGGCTTCACCACGGGCGCGAACTTGATGCAGTAAAGAGTGCAGAGCGCCCTTGATTGCGAAGAGTAGACGGTTCTGATCTTCGTCCGGTGGATCGACTTGGAAAGAGATACGAGCTGGCTCATCGAAGGCATGCGGTTGAATGGGAAGCTGCATGTCATCAGAGAACGAATCGTGAAGCGCGCGTGCCTCGGAACCGAAACGGCTCGAGAGCTCACCAGCGGGCAGAGTGAGGAAATCGCCCAGTGTATCGATTCCCAGCGCTGCCAAATTTTCGCAAAGCTCACCCGACAGATCGAATTCACGAAGAGGCGTCTGATTCGACTTCGCTAGCTCCTCTTCGGCGCTCTCTAGGATGGTGACTCCATTCTGCATCATCACGACCGCCAACGAGCGATGGCGATGAAAGCCGACGGTCACCGCATTGCGCCAGTGCCGAGCGCGCAAATATCGGTGAATGGATGTCGCCCAGTTGTGATAGCTGCCATAGAGCCGCCGGAGACCTTCCGGATCGATGTAAAATGCGCCGGCACGATCGAGCGGCTCGACCCGTGGTGAGAAGGTCTGAAGCGCGCTGATAAGCTCTTGGCTGACTTTCGATGCACGTTCGGGGGAGACGACTGCCGTGTGAAGGTTAGGCAGGAGATCACGAGCGACGGTTTGGCGCATGCCGATCTGGAGGCGGCTCTTTCTTGCGAGCGCGTTGAGATGCGTAATGCGGCCGTTGGGGCCGTCGTCATCGACCACGGCAATGGGCGCGCCGCTCCAGTGCGGTTTTTGCCGCAACAGGATCTGTAGGGGAAGCATCGGCAAAAGGACGCAGCTCACCCGCTTCACGAAGCGCCTCGTAAACCAGACGGCGCGAGGGGCTTCGTCGATGAAAGCTCTGAAGCGACCCCGAGCTTATCTTTGAGAACGCGCATCTGTACTTCGAAATGATCCGCCTCGAGAGGGCTGCGATGGGGCTCGACACGCAAGCCAACCAATGGACCGGAAGAAGGTTCTTCGTATGCGCTCGAGGTCAGCAAGAGAATGCGTCCGTCGCATTGACGCAAGAGACCTTGAAGGCGGCCTTGCCAGTTGAGCGAAGAGCCAGGTGGCAGTGCATCACTGAGATCGATGACTGTCAGTCCAAACGCACCGGAACGAGCCAGCCATTCGGCAGCACGAACCAAGCCGAACGGGCCTGCATGACGCGGAACGTGAACTACGATGAACGAGTCGAGGTCGACTCCTGCCGCGTCCAGATCCGGAGGAAACAAGGCGCCGTCCTTGGGTTGCACCCAGGCCACGAGCTCAGCGTGCGCTTGGGCCTGGATCACGCACGACACGGCTGTCGTCGTTCGGGCCGAAGCATGCCGCCCTGAGACCTCGACCAGCCGGGCCCGTGGCAAGAGCTCCGAAAGGGGCAAAGCCTTCGCGCGGGCTTCCTGCGGATCGAAATCGATGAGAGTCCCAGAAGACATGGGACCACCCAATATACTGAACGTATTAACAGTTACAAGAGAGAGATGCCCAGCAGAGAACTTTTGATTGAAAGGCCTTTTATTTCAGTGTCTTAGAATGGCAACGAGGGCCCCTGGCCGGAGAGATTGGGGATGCCGGCTGCCGTGCTTCGAGGAGGGATATGGCCATGCTGCGCAAGACTTCGCTCTGGTCTTGCACCATCTGCACCATCGCCTCCTGGCGGGAGATCGGGCGAACCGTCTCTCCGAGCGCGGTCGCCGCAGCACGCGCCCGCCATCCAGGCGACTCCCCATCGTCGATGATCGCGAGCACGGCTTCTCGGAACGAGCCGCTCAAGGCTGCTTCCAGCACCTCACGGCTTGCGGCCTGCAGTCGCGCGTTGTCGCTCGTCAGACCCCTCCAAACCAGATTGAAATTCTCCTCTGCATGCCAGAGGTCCATGATCCAGAAGGTGCGTTCGAGCGCCGCCCGTTCCTTCTCGCGAAGCGCGACCCTCAGAAGCTCGGCATCTGGCGTCTCCGCCATGCCTTCGACCTCGATTGCAGCGCGCCACTGAAGGAGCTGACTGATACGCAGCAAGCTTTCGCGAAGCTGCTCTTGTAAGAGAACGTCGTCGAACACGACTGATCGATCGTGCGCCTGCGAGCGGCCGAGTGCGCGCAAGATCTTCGAGCGCACCAAGTCTTCATCGCTCGCGATGAGCTCCTCGATATCGAGGTCGACGGCTCCATGGCGGAGCCGTGCGCGAAACTCGTTCACGTACTGGTGACGCGTCGACATGATCGCAGCGATCCAGGCAGCCACCAGGAATAGCAATACGGCAGCGAATTGCGGGGTCGAAAGGCCGACTCCGACGGCGGCGATGATCAGTAAGGATGCGAGCGCTTGCCCCACACGATGCCCGAACACCTCGATGATGCCTTTAGCCCGCTCGCGCTGGCGACTGTCGAGGGTCAAGTAGAGCACCTCGATGGAGCTTCGATAGAGCGTATGCCGAAGGCTCCCGTCGACGGCCTTGAGCGCGACTGCAAACACCAGAACCGGTCCGAGCATTAGACCGAAAGCACCGCCGAAGATCAGAACGGGCAAGAGGGCCGAGCTGCGGTGGACGCCGAACGCGCGAAGAAGCCAGCCGGCCCCGACCAGTTGCACGAGAAGCGCCACGGAGTTCAGTCCGAAATAGAAGCGCGCGAAGAAATGCCCGAGCCGTTCAGCAGAAATGTTCTCGGCGACCGCGCTCTTGAAGACGAAATCGACGACAGTGAGCGCGATGGTGCCCATCAAGACGAGCATGAGGACGCGCGACAAATAGCTATCCCTGAGCAGCCAAGTAAGCGATGCGCCCTGCTCCGACCCGCGACGCCCCGCCCAGGACTCGCTCGGTATCTTCCAGAGGAACGGCGCCGCTGAAGCGAGCGCCAAGATCAGCGCCGCCGCGAACACGAGCGACATCGGCGGAGCGATGCGCAGCAAACCGTCGGCGATCAGCGAACCCAACATGGCACCCGTGACGCCTCCCGCGGCAATTGCGGGGAAGATCCGCTTCGCCTGGGTCACGGTGACCGCGTCGTCCAACAAGAGCCAGAACTCGATTAGGACCACGGTGATCAGCAGCCCCGTCCAGACGTAGAAGCCGAAAAGGGCCCATGCGCCCAGCTCATCGAGCAGCGCCCAGAAACCGAGTGTCACGAAGGCCCCAAACAGGAGAGACGCCGACAAGAGCATCCTTCGGTCGCTCACGTGCCGAAGAACCCGTTCGTGAACCTTGAGCTCGACAATGGCCAGCATCGCGATCGCCAGATACGCCCGAGGCAAATGCGTTGCGGGAAGGCTCGTCAGAAACAGCGTATCGCGCGCCGTCTCCATGACGGAATGCGCGGTCATCACCGAAAGCAAGCCGATAAAGCCTACGACGAGATTCCTTCGGTCCTCGCGGCGAACGGAAAAGCGCATGTGTCCGCCGCAACCTAACGTCTAATTGCGCTCCGGTCATTTCCGTGCGCTGCGGGTCGAGTGCTCGTCCTGTCAACCGTCAGCGGAGCGAATGAAGGTAGAGCTCCACATCTGGAAGCTCCGGCATGGCTATCTGAGGCGTGGGTCGAGCCGGTCGCGCAACCAGTCGCCCATCAGGTTGAAGCCCAGCACGGTCAGCGCAATCGCGCCGCCGGAGAAAAGCGCCACGTGCGGGAATCGCAAGAGCACGCTGGTGCCTTGATCGAGAAGCGCGCCCCAGGATACGGCTTTCCCAGGTCCGAGTCCGAGGAACGAGAGAGTCGACTCCGCTAGGATCACGACCCCCAGTCCGGTCGTGGCCTGAATGACCAGCGGCCCGAGCAGATTCGGAATGACGTGGCGCCTGAGCACTGCATGGGTAGGAACGCCGAGCGCACGCGCGGCTTCGACGAACTCACGCTCGCGGAGGCTAAGGGTTTCGGCTCGGGCCAATCGCGCATAGAGCACCCATCCGTTGACCGAGAGCGCGACGATCAAATGGATCAGGCCGGGACGAGCAACCAAAGCGAGAACCGCTATGTTCAGGACGATTGCGGGAAACGCCTGAACTAGATCTGCGACGCCGGTCACGGCATGATCTGTCATGCGTCCGGCGTATCCGGCCCAGGTACCGAGCAAGGTGCCGATGACGACCGAGACTCCCACGACGACGAGACCGACTATCGCCGCAAGTCTCGCCCCGTGCAGCAAGGCACTCAAGATGTCGATGCCGTTGTCACCCGTGCCGAGCCAGTGTGTCCAGGAAGGAGTGGCGTATTCGTGGTTCAGGTCGATGGCGAGTGGATCGTAGGGCGCGATCCACGGTCCAATGAAGCCTAGAAAGAAGAATACGAGCACGATCAAGAGTCCGATCGGGGTCCTCCGAAGCCGACTCCGCAGCGTTCTCACGAGAGCCTCACCCGCGGGTCGATCACGCCGTACGTCAGGTCGACGGCCAGATTGACACCCACGTAGATCACCGCGATGACGAGCACACAGCCCTGAACGACGGGAATGTCACGCGCGAAAAACGCATCGAGAAAGAGGGTTCCAAGCCCCTGTCGCTCGAAGATCTTCTCTGTGACGACGGTTCCGGACAAGAGCGCCCCGAGCTGAGCCGCACCGATCGTGATGACCGGCAACAGGGCATTTCGAAGCGCATGCCGCAGCAGAAGCGCGACCGAGGAAACCCCACGGGCGCGGGCGGCCGTGATGTACTGCTGGGATAGAACCTCGATCATCGCGGCTCGCGTTTGGCGAGTGAGCACCGCGGCCAGCGCCGTTCCGATCGTGAGCGCCGGAAGGATCAGCGCCTCGGGGCCAGCAAGGTCGTCGCCCGGCAAGGGCAGCCAACGAAGCTTCACTCCGAACGCCAGGATTAGCAGCGGTCCCAGCCAGATGTTCGGAATGGCGAGACCCGCGACCGCTATCGTCGACGCGACCTTGTCCCAAGCTCTTCCCGCCCGGGCTGCGGCGATGGTGCCAAGCGGAATTGCCACGCACCAGGCGACCAACAAGCCCGCGATCGCAAGCGCGATCGTGTGGGGCAAGACGTCTCGCATCATCGACCAAACCGAACGATCGGGCTGCCGAAACGAGGTACCCATGCTTCCGTCCGCCATGTCACCGAGAAAGCTGAGGTACTGCGCTCCGACAGGGCGGTCGAGATCGAGCGCTCGGCGAAGCTCAGCCTTTTCTTC
>DASRZF010000144.1:0-13204 GCA_035686645.1 Polyangiales bacterium | reverse complement strand
CGAACGCGCCTCTCGCCATCACACTGTGGATGTGTGGGAGGCGCTCCGGACCGAACTGCTCGACGAGCCCCAGGTCGAAGCCGTCCAAGCCGATCACTAGCGCGCGCGCACCCATCGGCGAAGCCTAGCGCGAAAGCATCGTGGAGCAGCCTGCACTTCGGGCGCGACTCGACGAGGCTTCTAGAGTCATGGTCACTTCGTCCAGTCTCTGCCGAAAAGCTCCGGTGGCCGGGGAATGCCAAACGCGCCCAAGATAGTAGGCGCGATGTCGTAGATTTCCGCACCGTCCACGTAGCCGCGCGCGAGCGTGCCGCCGCCGCTCATGACGAAGATGCCGCTCCAGTCGTGATTGCAGCCATCGGGTCCCGTGTCGTTTTCCGCGACCCTGATGCGGCCCGTCCCGACCGAGCCAATCGCGCGGAGCCTCAAATCATCGAAGTAGACCATCAGGTCGGGTGGGAAACCGCGCGCCTCGCGGTAGTCTTCCTCCGGAACCCGAACCGAGACCGCGATCGCGTTCCCTTCATCGTCGGTCACGTTCTCGAGCTCTTCGCGCAATTGCGTGCGAAGCGATCGTATTCGTTCAGGGGCAACGATTCCTTTTGGCTCCCGGCCCTCGACGTTCAGAAATACTCGTGCGTAGTAGCCGCCTTCTGCCCATGCGCGGGTGCGTGACCAATCGACGCGGGCATGATCGAGTGCGGAGGGCTCGTTGGGCACGTCCATGAGCGATAGGTAGCCATTGCGTCTCAACCATTCGTTGATGCAGAAGCCGCCGTGCATGGCGCGTGCGCCGTGGTCGCTTACGACGAGCACGCTCGTGCCTTCGTCGGTCCGTGCGAGGAGTCGTCCGATGTTCTGATCGAGCCGTCCGTAGTACTCGAGGCCCAGGTCTTTCCACGGGCTCGCCGGGTCGTACCCAGGATGCGCCGGGTCGATATGGCGCCAGAAAGCATGGTGAAAGCGGTCTAGACCGATCTCTACCATCATCATGAAGTCCGGCTTCTCCTCGTCCCAGATATGCTCGGCGATCGAGAGGTGCTGCTCGGTCATTGCGACGATGTCGCGATAGATGCGATCGAGATCGCTTGCCCGAAACCCTTCGACGTCTGCCTGGTACGGACCAAAGCGTTCGACGAGCTCGGCTTCGAGTCCGCGTGGAAAGCACCACGGTGCCTCTCCGCCCGGCCACATGAAACCCGAGACCATTCGACCGCGAACGGGAGCCGGAGGGTAGGTTAGCGGAACGAACAAGGGAGCGACCCGGTATCCGTGCTCCCCAAGCCAGTCCCAGACCCGCTTCACGCGAACGTCCTTACCGTCCGCTAGGCAAAGCCGAGTCTCTCCTTCGACACGGTTTCGAAACCCGTAGAGACCGAGCTCGCCTGGATCGCGCCCGGACAGCATGCAGGTCCAGGCCGGCACGGTGATCGGAGGCTCCGAGCTTCGAAGCGGTCCCCAGGTTCCTCGTTCCATCAATGCGCCGAGGTTAGGCATCGCGTCTTGGTAGCGATCGAACACCAAACTGGGCGCCGCACAGTCGAGCCCGATCACGATCATCTTCGGCCTGCTCATCGCCATCTAGTGAGGATCGATGATGTCGGCCGCTTCGTAAATGGTACGCTCGAGGTGGGTGAGCTCGAAAGGCTTCTCAATTCGGAGGTTGGGAACACTTTCGAGGAAGTCGCGCGCCCGCTGAGTGAAGGCGCCTCCGGTCATGAACACGATGCGGTCGTTCATCGGTTTCGCGCGCTGGAGGGCGGCGCGGTACACGTCCATTCCAGTCATTTCGGGCATGATCAGATCGCAGAGAATCACATCGTAGGCGTGTTCTCCCATCAAGGCGACCGCCTCGCGGCCATCGTGGGCTGTGGTGACGTCGTGATCGACCAGCGCCTTTTGAATCAGTCGAGCGATGACCGGTTCATCGTCCACCACCAGAATCGACAACTTGCCCCGAGCGGCACGTCGGATCGCGCTGATGGATGGTGGTGGGACCGTGAGCGGACGTTGCGGACGCGACGCGCGTGGCAGGACGACTCGGGCCACGGTGCCCTGTCCAGGGTGGCTTTGAATTTCAATTGTGCCTTCGAGCGAGTGCACGATCCGGCGCGTGATCGAAAGCCCGAGCCCGGTTCCGCGGCCCGCCGGCTTGGTCGTCACGAAGGGGTCGAAGATTCGCCGCAGGAGTTGGGGCGAGATACCGGGCCCCGTGTCTTGTATGTCGATGCAAACGCGGTCCCTCTCGGTGCTTCGCGCCCGGACGGTGATCGCGTTCTGTGCCAGGTCACCGGGGTCGATCGCCTGGGCCGCGTTGACGATGAGATTCAAGAACACCTGACCGACGCGCGTTCGTGAGCCCCGAATATATAGGCTGCCTTCTTCGTACTCGCGCACCACGGTTGCCCGGTGCTGGATCTCCGGACCGGCGATCCGCAGCGCGGCGTCCAGCACCTCCTTGAGGTTCACCGTTTCGACTTCGACGCCGTCCGCGCCATGCGACAAAGACGTGATTTCATTGGAAATCAATCGGATTCGCTCGGTGCCCTCGTAGGCCTCCTCCAGCAGCTCGCGGCCTTCTGGGGAAAGCCGCTCTCCGGAGTCTCGAAGTGAGCGCAGGTGATTCCACACGAAGGTGAGTGGATTCTTGATCTCGTGAATGATGCTCGCGGTGAGCGTTCCGATTGCCGACATCCGCTCTGCCAGTAAGAGGCGCTGTTGCAGGTCCCGCTCCGCCGTCATGTCGACGACCGACACTATCGCGCGCTGAAACCGTCCCTCTTCACCTCCAACGAACCGCCAATGCACGCGCACGTCCCGCGGCTCGCGCGAGCAGGTCATGATTGCGGTTTCGATGTGGACGTCGTGCTCTTTGCGAAAGGCCGCGATCAGCACGCGAAGAAAGTCTGCTTTGGACTCTGCGGTGAGAAGCTCGAGGGAGCGTCTTATGCACTCCTCCTCACTTGCGGCGCCGACCAAGGCCACCGCACCAGCGCTCACGCGATGAATGCGAATCCGGTCGAGACACTCGGCCAGAGCGTTGGGATCGTTCCGAACCAGATCCTTGAACTCATTTGCATCGCGACAGCCTCGGGCTTCGATCCATTCGAGCGGTCGTTGAAAGTCGAGGTCCCAAAGCGCGCTAGGAAGCAATTCCCAGCCGAGATTATCGCGGTCGGGCGCCGTTTCCTTCGATTGCTGAATGAGACGAACCATGCGCTTGTCTGTGGTGGCCCCTGGGGCGCGGACTAGCGGATCCTAGCGAAGAGCAGGCCGCTCGACCAAAAGGTCGCACCGATCTCTGCGGGGCCCCCTGATTTCAGGCGGGAACGCCGTCCAGCGCGCGCCGCGCATCGGATACCAGGCTCTCTACACGACTGCGTGCGGCTTCTGCCATTGCGCGCGCGTCGAGGTCTCCGGGAAGAGGCTCGCCGAGGTGCACGGCGATGCGGGTCATCGGGCGCGCTGCGACTCTTGCGATGTGCCTTCCGAAAGATTCTCCCGAGTAAGGCACCGACGGTGCGTATGCGAGCCCAACCGGAATGATCGGGACGCCGAGAGAGCGGACGGCGGCGAACGCACCGGGATGGAACTCTTGCACGGAGTCGCCCGGGAACGTGCCTCCTTCTGGAAACGCGACGACGGTGCGTCCTTCCTTCACACGGCGCCGAATCTCACGAAGCGCGGCAGCGCCGCTGCGCCGGTCGTCGCGGTCGACGAAGATCGTATCGCCGTGCTTCGCCAGGCGACCGAGCAGCGGCCAGTCCGCCACGTCGTGACGGCTCACGAGCACGCCACGAAACAGAGAGAGCATGACACCGATGTCGAGCGCGCTCTGATGATTGGACACGACGAGTGCTCCGCCCCGATGGCTGTAGTGTCCCTCGATCAAGAGCTTCGCGCCGAATACGCGGAGGAGCCCCCGAGTCAATCGCTCCCGATAGCGATCGGCGAGGTTCTCTTGCTCCGATGCCGGGGTCAGCGCTCGGCTCGCCTCGTATGCTGCAAGGATCCCAGCGGAGAACCCGACGAATGCTCCTGTGCGCAAGACCGCGCGTACCTTGCTCATTTCCGATGTCCCTGAATTTGGGCTCGCGAGCTTTCAGATTTGGTGGCAGTCTTCGCTCGTGTCGGCATCACTTGCACCGGGTTTCCTCGTCGCGGCGCCGTCCATGCAGTGCCCATTCTTCAATCATACGCTGGTGCTGTTGATCGATCACGGGAACGAGGGCTCTTTCGGATTTGTCGTCAATCGAATGACCGAGCTCGGCATTGCCGACGTCTTCAATGAAGTTGGCGTGACCGGCCCGGCCGCGGCCAGTGTGTGCGCGCCTGTCATGCTCGGCGGGCCGGTTTCACCGGAGTCGGGTTGGCTCCTCTACGACCCTGAAGGAGTGCCGCAGGCTTCGTCCGGCCAGGCGATTGCAGTCGGTCCACGAATCGCTTGCAGCGCCTCGATCGAGCTCCTGGCACGGATGGCTCGGGGAGACGGCCCCGAGACCTGCGCCATGATCCTGGGCTACTCGGGCTGGGGCGCCGGCCAGCTCGAAAGCGAAATGAAACAAGGCTCCTGGATTCCAGTCGACCTCGACTCTGCCCTGGTGTTCGACACTCCGATCGAAAACCGCTGGGAAGCCGCGCTCGCCACTCTCGGCATCGATCCGGCCCGATTGATCGACAATCAAATCGCCAGCGCCTGAACGCCTCGGAGCTCGGCCCCTGTCCGTCGGCTTGTTCGGGCGTGCCTCAGAAGCTAGTTCCCGGTCGATGGGGTTGCGCCTCTACCGGTTCGTCTTCTGCATGCTTCTCGCCTCGTCGATGGCGTGCGGCAACAGCTCGATGTCGAAGAAGAGCTCCACGAGGAAGTTGCTCGATCCGGACGACGATGCGCGCTCCGGCTATGAGAAGGCGCTCTTAAACTTCAGACGGGGTGATTGCCTCGCGGCTGAACCGATGTTTCGCGAGGTTCGCCGCGAGTTTCCTTACAGCAGGTTCGCCGCGCTCGCCGAGCTCCGCATCGGGGACTGCCAGTTCAAGAATGAGGCGTACCCCGAGGCCATCCAGACCTACAGGCAGTTCGTGCGGATTCGACCGTCCCACAAGGAGATCCCTTACGCTCGATTTCGCATCGCCGAGGCTTATTACAATCAGATTCCTGGCGGCTGGTTCATGACCCCTCCCGCGGCAGAACGCGATCAGAGCGCAGCACGCGACGCGCTGATCCAATTGCGCCGGTTCGTCGTCGACTACCCAGACGACCAGCGAGTTCCGAAAGCCAACGAGCTCATGGAAAAATGCATGAGCTTGCTGGCTGCCCACGAGCTCTACGTCGCGCGTTTCTATCTCAAGCGAGATGCCTATCGTGGAGTGATCTCGCGACTCAATGGTTTGCTGACCGCCTACCCCGGCAGCGGCGTCGAGCGGGAGGCTTTGCTCTTGCTCGGTGAGGTCTACCTCGAGGCGAAGGAGGTCGAAGCCGCGAAGGAGACCTTCAATCAGATCATCCAGCGCTTTCCCGACAGCGCCGAGGCGAAGAAGGCCCGATCGATGCTCGGTAAGCTCGGCTGACGCGCGGGGCGCCGATTTCTGGCCAGCGATCCGGCCCATCGCTACCTTCGGGTCCATGGCTCCCTGGGCTCAACAGATTCTCGACGCAGCGAACGAGCACTACGAGCGCGCTGATTACCCGCTCGCTCAACCCTACTATGAGAAGCTCGTACAGCAGGGGCTCCGATATCCCGACGTATTCAATCGACTTGGGGTGATCTACCACCTCGGGGGCCGGCTTCCCGAAGCACGCTGGTGCTTCCAGCAAGCGCTGGAGCTCAACGGCGGGTACATGGAGGCTGCGCTCAACCTCACCGTGACCTGCAATGAGCTCGGCGAGTATGGTTCCGGCGTTCGCACGCTCGAGCGGGCCCAGCGACATTCGGATTCTTCCAATGACGCATACCGTCGGGGGAAGGTCGCGAATCTACATCGCTCTCTTGCGCGGGCATATCTAGAGATCGATCGCCCCGAAGACGCCATGCACGAGTTCCGGCGCGCGCTCCGGCTTTGCCCCAAGTTCCACGACATCCGCCTCGAGCTCGCGAAGCTGCTGCGACTGAGGGGCAACGCGCAGGGGGCTCGAGAAGAACTGACCCTGATTCTTCAACTGGAACCTGCGCACCACGATGCGCGCGCGCTCCTGGGCGTCATCGAGATTGAGACCGGCGACCGGAAGGAGGGGCTTCAGCACCTTCGCGCCGTGGTCGAGCAGTGCGCTGAACATCCGGTCGCTCGGGCATACCTCAAGCAAGCCAATTCCGACTTCCGCCGCGCGTCCTGAGCCTCTCGGTCGAATCGTTTTGTGGGCGCCCCAAACGGTGCCACACTAGCGCTCACGTGCCCCCGACCGTTCTCCTGCTTGACGACGACACTCAGTTCCGCTCGAGTGTCACTCCTGCGCTCGAGGCTCTTGGTCTTCGCGTACTGAATGCCGCGAAGGGAAGCATCGCGCGCGCCTGGCTCGAGGAAGAGGAACCCTCCTTGCTCGTCGTGGACGGCTTGCTCCCCGACACCAATGGGATCACGTGGATCGAGGAGCTTCGACGCGACGGCTTCGAGACCCCGATCATCTTCGTTTCGGCCTTCTATCGCGACCTCACCACGTTCAAGCATCTCACGGGCGATCTCGGCGTTCTCAAGGTCTTCCACAAGCCGGTCACGGTCGATCGATTCGCGCGTGAAGTGTCTAGCGCGATCTCGGCCCCCCACAGCCTTGCGCCCGTGGTAACGCGTCTGCTGGACGAACCAGAGGATCCGATCGTCTTTCCCGACGAGGCTTCCGAGCCTGGTGTCGATGCCGAGAAAGCCAAGCAGGCGTACACCAGCCTTCTTCCCATCGCGGCGGACAACCTCACCGGCGCGATCCGTCGCGTGCATTCCGAAGGAGACCGAACGAGCGTCCTGGCCGAAGCGCTTCGGCAAGCGCACGACCTTCACGGCGCGGCGCAGACCCACGGGTTTGGCGAGATTTCCGATGCGGTGGGCCGAATCGAAGCCGAGCTTCGACAGCTCCAGGAGTCGGGTCGCCTCGATTGGGCGTCGATGTTCGAGTCGATCGACGCCGTACGGGCTCACGCGGCCACGGCCGTGGGGCGCCCGGTCGACATTCGATTGACGGCGGCGGCACCACCTTCGGTGACTCCAGCCGCAAGCTTCTTCTTGCACCGCCCGATTCCCCAGGATTTCGTGCCTACCGTCGTCGTGCTCGAGGACGATCCGGCCATGATCGCCTACCTCAGATCTGCGCTCGATGAGGTGCTCGTCCACTTGAGGCCCGTTTCGACCGTCGAGGAGGCACTCAAGATCTCTGGGCGGAACCCGCCCACTGCAGTGCTGGTTGGCTGGCCGCTCGAGGAACAGGACGCGCTGTCCCGATTTCTGCCCATGCTCCGCAGCCTGCACGGCTGCAGCGATACGCCGGTGATCGTGCTCTCGCTCGATGACGATCCCCACACTCGCGCGTTGGTCGCTCAGCTCGGAGCCGATATCTTTCTTCCACAGCCCATAGAGCTCGTTCGCCTGCATCATGCGATTGACACGGCAGTCGAGCGCGCGATGACCCCGCGGCCCAGAGTGGCGGTACTCCGTGACCCCGATGCCGCTCGTGAGATCCAGGACGCTGGCATCGAATGCTTGCTCTACTTCAGTTTCGATGAGCTCCTGAAAGAGATCGACGTGCAGTGCCCTGACGTCATTCTCCTGGGCTCGAGTGTCACCGGCAAACAGGTGCCCGCCATCATCCGCATGTCTGCTTGGGATGCGGACTGTAGCCTGCTCTGCTTCGATGATTCGCCGCTCGCCGATGAGCTTGGCATCACTGAACGCCTCGACCCCGTATCGGGCTGGCTGGTCGAGCTCCACCGCGAAGCCGAACGGATGGCGCGGCTTCGCCGACAACAGCTGCGGTGCAGCCAGACCGGCTTGTATGCGCGGCCTGCCGCGGTTGCTGGGCTAGAGGCCGGTCTCTCCTCGGCCCAGCGCAATGGGCGCACGTATTCGATTGGCTTGATTCGCGCGACGGGGCTCGACGGACTCGACCACGCCAAGGCGCGACGGCTACGCGCTCACTTGGGTCGCCTCATCCACGGCAGGTTTCGCCGTGAAGACGTTCGCGGACGCTGGGACGAGCATACGTTCGTCGTCGGGTTTGAAGGATCGAGCACGCGGGCCGTCGTCGAGGTCGTTCGCAGGCTCAAGGACGAGCTCGATGCACAGCGGACCAGGCAAGCCGAAGAGCTGATCTTCCTTCACATGGCAGTGGGGCTTTCCTCCTATCCGCTCGACGGAGACACCAGCCGCGCATTGATTCTTGCCGCCCACGAGCGCCTCGAAACCGCGGCCAAGCGGGACCCTGACGCGCTGGTGTGGCGCTAGTCGAGTGGCTCTCGCCTCCCGGCGCAGGACAGGGTAAACTTCGGCCATCGAAACCACCGCGCCATCCCGGCCAGCAGAGGTCGATGTAGCCGCCGACATCGAGGTCGCAGATCCAGGCTTGTTGCTCAAGCTCACCGGCACCGGCGGATCGAATCTGCGTGCTCTAGAAGCGGAGCTCGGCGTGTCGATGGGCCTCCGCGGGTCGACGATTCACCTCCAAGGACCCAATCGCGAGGTAGAGCTAGTCGAACGCGTTCTCCATGAGCTCATCGACGCCCTTCAATTTCGTGATCTAAGCCCGGTCGAGATGGCACGGGCGGCTCGCACGCTCCGCGCACATCCGCAGATGAGGCTGCGCGCGCTCTTGGACGACGTCGTCTTGACGACCTCCAGCCGTCGCATCGTTTCACCGAAGGGGGTCACTCAGCAGAGCTATATCCAGGCGATCCGCAGCCACGACATCGTCTTCGGAATCGGGCCGGCGGGAACGGGCAAGACCTACCTGGCGATGGCCATGGCGATTCGTGCCCTCCAGGAGCGGCAAGTCAAGCGCATCATCATGACGCGGCCGGCTGTGGAAGCGGGCGAGCGTCTCGGGTTCTTGCCTGGCGACTTGGCAGAGAAGATCAACCCGTATCTTCGTCCGCTCTACGATGCCTTGCACGATATGATGGAGCCTGGCCGAATCGCAGCTCTGATCGAGCGGGGAACGATCGAGGTCGCTCCCCTGGCCTTCATGCGAGGGCGAACCTTGAACGACAGCTTCGTGGTGCTCGACGAGGCGCAGAACACCACGCCAGAGCAGATGAAGATGTTTCTGACCCGCCTCGGCTTCGACTCGAAGACCGTCATTACCGGTGACGTGACTCAGATCGATCTGCCAGGCGGCACTCGCAGTGGGCTTCGCCATGCGGAGAGGGTGCTTTCCAAGATCAAGGGCATCGAGTTCATCTACTTTTCGCACACCGACGTGGTGAGGCACCCCTTGGTTCAGCAGATCGTCCTGGCGTACGAGTCCCACGAATCTGGCTCTTCCGACGGTGACATCTAAGCCCCGCCTGGTATGCTAGCCGCCACATGACGGATCGAATCTATGATGGTGCGCTGGATCTCGTTGGCCACACGCCTTTGGTACGGCTGACGCGGATCACGGGCGACAAGGGAGCCGAGATCTGCGGAAAGCTCGAATCGAGCAACGTAGGGGGTTCGGTCAAGGACCGCCCAGCCCTGGCGATGATCCTCGCTGCTGAAGCTTCGGGGGAGCTCGGCCCTGGCGCTACGGTCGTCGAAGCCACCAGCGGAAACACCGGGATCAGCCTTGCGATGATCTGCGCAGTTCGAGGCTACCGATGCGTCATCGTGATGCCCGAAGACATGAGCGTCGCCCGTCGCCACCTGCTGAAGGCGTACGGTGCAGAGGTCGTTTTGACCGGCGCTCAGGATGGGATGGCGGGCGCGGTGGAGCAGGCGGAGCGCCTCTTGAAGACCACGCCTGGCTCGATGATGTGCGGGCAGTTCGAGAACCCAGCGAACCCCGACATTCACGCGAAGACGACCGCCGAGGAGATCTGGGAAGCCACCTCCGGCCGAGTCGATGCGTTCGTTGCAGGCGTCGGCACGGGAGGCACTCTCACCGGGGTCGGGCGCGTGCTCAAGCAGCGAAATCCAAACGTTCGCGTGATCGCCGTCGAGCCACGAGCCAGCGCCGTGCTCTCAGGGGGCAAGCCTGGCCTTCACGGAATTCAGGGTCTGGGCGCTGGTTTCATTCCCGCCGTGCTCGACACCGAGCTGATCGACGAGGTGATCACCGTGACCGATCTCGCAGCGGACCGCATGACCAAGCGGCTTGCCCGCGAGGAGGGATTGCTGCTCGGACCGTCCGCAGGTGCGAACGTGCACGCCGGGCTCGAAGTGTCTCGCCGAATGGAAGTCGGACAACGAGTCGTGACGATTCTCTGTGACGGTGGAGAGCGATACCTCTGCTAGTCTGCGATGAGCGCTCTCGTTCAAGTATCCCACGCATTGAGCCGCGCCGTATCCGAGCTCGAGTTCGGCGGGCCGGTGACCCACGTGTACAACCCGCTCGAGTACGCGAAACGCTCCCACGAGATCTACCTCGGTAGATTCGGAGAGGGCAGCAAAGAGGTAGTCCTGGTTGGGATGAACCCGGGACCATTCGGAATGGGGCAGACCGGCGTGCCGTTCGGTGATGTTGGGTTCGTTCGCGATTGGATGGGCATCGAAGCACCGGTCGACCACCCGGCCCGAGAGCACCCGAAACGACCGGTACAGGGCTTCGCGTGTGAGCGGTCCGAAGTCAGCGGCTCTCGTCTTTGGGGATGGGCCAAGACCCGGTTCGGCAACCCGGAGCAATTCTTTGCAAGGTTTTTCGTCATCAACTATTGCCCGCTTCTGTTCATCGAATCGAGTGGACGAAACCGAACGCCAGACAAGCTCCCGGCTAGCGAGCGTGCAGGCCTGTTGAGTGCCTGCGATCAAGCGTTGCGCTCGGCAATCGACGTGCTCGAACCCAAGCTCGTGATCGGCGTAGGAGCCTGGGCGACCAAGCGGGTGAGCGCCGCGCTCGGCGACGATGCGCCGAGAATCGGAACCGTCCTTCATCCGAGTCCGGCCAGCCCCAAAGCCAATCGAGGCTGGGCTCCGCAAGCGGAAAGCGATTTGCGCGCCTTGGGCGTCGAGTTATAAGCGCAGTAGCGCGCATGCATGCGGTATGCTTGGCGTGGGGGATCGAGCGATGCGGAAAATTGTCATCCAGATGGCGGCCGTCATGGCGCTCAGCATGGGCTGCGGTCACGAGTCCGCAGCCATGCAACAGATACGCAGCGCAGCCGCGGTCGATCTCGACTGTGATGCATCCATGATTGAATTCGTGGAAGACAAGCCGATGTCTAAGCGCGTGAGCGGCTGTGGGCGGACGCTCACCTACATGAGCAAATGCAATGCGACGGCAAGCGGCGGGCAGAGCTGCCAATGGAAAGCAGTCCGCGACGATAGCAACAAGCTCAACTAGCCGCCGTCGGGCGTAGCAGCCCCTACTTGGATGCGGAGCGCCTCGATATCTGGATTGCTCGGGTCGAAGCGCGCCGCGCGTTCGAGTGCGCTCGCGGCGGCGTCGAGGTCGCCGCGTTCGAGTGCGTCGCGCGCAGTCGCCAGCTCATCCTTGGCAGCTTCCTCTCGCTCGTGTGGGGAGAGCGTCGCGGTGCCAGTGCCAGCGTCGGTGCCAGCGTCAGTGCCAGTGCCAGAGTCAGTGTCAGCGCCAGAGTCAGTGCCAGCGTCGGCGTCAGTGACAGCGCCGATTCGCGCGGAATCGTAAGTCTGGATGCCGATCCACACCGCGACGAGAGCAGCGAGTCCCAAGACGATCGACAATGGCAACCCCATTCGCTTGCGTCTTGCTCTGGGCGGCGTTCGTCCGTCGTACGCTTCCCGGAGCGCAGAGACGAATGTGCGCGCGCTCGCGTAACGCTCCGAAGGGTTCTTTCTAAGTGCGCGCAGGATTGCAGCGTCGACCTTGCTCGGGACCCTTGCGCCCCGATTGGCTTCGCTCGGGGGAACCGGGTCGCTGCTCATCACCTTGTGCGCGACCGCCATGGCCTCCATGCCCGGGAACGCGCGTTCGCCAGAAACAGCTTCGTAAATGACGGCCCCAAACGAGAACAAATCGCTTTGCTCGCTGTACTCGCCGGTGCGCAAGGTCTCTGGAGCCGAGTAGCAGGGTGTCCCTAGAAATTGACCTTCCTTGGTGAGATCCGCATTGGGAACGCGGGCGATGCCAAAGTCTGCCAACTTCACCTGACCGTTCTCGGTGATGAGCAGATTCTCTGGCTTGATGTCTCGATGAATGACCCCGGCCAGATGTGCCGTCGCGAGGGCATCTGCGATGCACTGTGCGAGGTCGAGCAGCCTTGCGCGCGACAGCGGGCCCTCCTTCTTGAGCACCTGCTTGAGTGTGTGTCCCTTCACGTACTCGAAAACCAAATAGGGGCCGAGCTTGGGATCCTCACCCACGTCGAATATTTGAACGATGTTGGGGTGTTGCAGGCGTGCGGCTGCACGAGCCTCGTTTTGAAAGCGCCGGAGAAACACTTCACGCATCTCCGCGTCGAGCACGAGATCGCGGAGCGTCTTGATCGCCACGGGCCGATCGAGATCTGAATCGTGCCCCAGATAGACATTGCCCATCGAGCCCGAGCCGAGAAGTCGCTCGATCCGATAGCGGCCGATCTGTTCCGGCAGTTCTTCCATCTCCGCGATCTAGTGCATAGGAGAGCAGGAGGCTAGAGACGGTGCAGCTTGAGCGTATTGGTGCGACCTGAAACGGGCCATCCGACCACCATCGCGAACGCCTCTCCAGGTCGACATAGCTTCTCCTGCACGAGCAGCGACGTGGCGATGCGCAGCGTCTCGTCGAGTGACTCGGGGGGAACCTCGAGTTTCGGGATGACGCCCCATTCTAGCGCGAGGCGGCGTGCTACTTGCACGTTGCTGGTGATCGCCAATATCGGTGCGCGCGGCCGATGTTCGGCGAGCAAGCCTGCCGAGCGACCATCCTGCGTGAAAACGACTACGGCCTTGAGCGGCAGATGTATCGTGAGCTCGGCGGCGGCACGCGCAGCGGCGTTTGCAAAAGACCAGTCTTCATCGCCCAGGTTTCGCAGAACCCGGAACTCGCGCGCGAGATCTTCTACGTAGCCCGACTCCACTTCTCGAATGATCGCGTCCATCATGGAGACGGCTTGTACAGGGTACCGTCCGGCTG
>DASRZF010000143.1:0-7349 GCA_035686645.1 Polyangiales bacterium | reverse complement strand
GATCGCAAGCCCCGATCAAGCAAGCGGCGCCGACGAGCCAGGCACCGCTAAGTCGAGTCACGGCTCCGCTCTAGTGCCACGTCTCGTTCGGTGGCGAGGCCTGGAACGGGCAGCTGAGTTTCGCCTTCGTCCTCCCTGTCTTGCCATGGATACTTGATCCGGTTGTGGTACGCGTTGCAAAGCGTGTCCGTCAGCGTGCTCTGCAATACGCGCAAGTCCTCCATGGTTAGGCCGCATTCGTCGAGCTGACCTTGCCGGAGCTTGACGTTGGTCACGCGTTGCACGACACCTTCGAATTTCTCACGGCTCGGCTCATCCACGGTGCGGGCGGCTGCTTCTATTGCGTCGATGAGCATGAGGATCGCGGTTTCCTTGGTCCTGGGCCGCATCCCTGGATAACGGAAGGCCGCATCGGAAAGTCCCTTGGGGTTCCCGGCCTCCAAACACTTGTGCCAGAAGTATTCGATTACGCTCGTGCCGTGATGAGTATAGGCAAATTCGACGACCGGCTCTGGAACGCCTCCTTCGCGTAGGATCCGCGCACCTTCAACCACGTGTGCCATGATCGCGTCTGCGCTCACGTCGGGCTCCAGATCTCCATGCGGAGAAGGTTCGCCGGCAACCAGGTTTTCCACGAAGTACTTCGGCTGAATCGTCTTGCCGAGGTCGTGGTAATACGCGCCGACGCGCGTGAGCAGGGCATCCGCACCGATCGCAGCGGCCGCGCCTTCGGCTAAGTTGGCCATCGCGCGGGCATGCTGCCACGAGCCTGGTGCATCGCGCGCCATCTTTCTCAGAAGAGGTTGGTCTACATCGGTAAGCTCCTGGAGCCGCCCACGTGTAACGACGCCAAGAGTGGCCGTAGCGAGTCGCTGCAGGAGAACCGCCAGGACGCCCGAAAGCATACCACCGGCAATCGTCGTCAGAAGGGCGGAGTCGTTCAGTCGGGCCAGGTCGCCGATGACGTCAATCCCACTGCCGACGGACATCGCAACGCTAACCAGCACCAACGCGGCAAAGAGACCGGCGGCGGTGCCGGCGACGAGCATGTGGGTGGCGTGCTTGCGGTCGTGGAAGAAAATCACGACGCCTAGGGTCGTGGCGAGGTAGACGACCACCACCGGCATCGAGAGATGCATGAACGAAGCGCAGACCAGCGAGATCACCAGACCCGAAGCCGTGGCCGTCCTCCGGTCGAAGTAGAGGGCGGCCCACAATGGCACGGTGGCCAGTGGCAGCAGGAACGGAGAAAGCCCCGTGAACAAGAGCACGAGCTTGGCTCCGAGGCAGGTGGCCCCCACGAGGACGAGGAGCCCGGCCTGGGTCCGCAGGAGTCCGCCCCGGCCGCCCGTGAATAGGCGGAGATAGGCGAGGAAGATGTACGCCATCAGGAAGTAGCTGATCCAGATCCCGAGCAACATCTCCTGTTCGGGGGGGCGCCGCTCCCTTTCGAACGCGCGGACGATACGTTGACTCTCGGGGTCGCTGACCGTATCGCCGCGCGCCACCAGCAGCGGCTGAGGCAGGCCAGCACGACGATCCGCGAGTTGCTTGGGCAGGTAGTCGTTCGGAATCCGCAGGGTCACTGGCGCGGGCTGTAGCGGATCGACGCGAAGTGGCTCCAGAACGACCTCGACCTGGCTAGCGAGCGTGACGATCGAAGCGAAGACGGCGCTGAGGATCAAGCCCGAGGTGCGACCGGCGATGAGGCGTGTGCGAAGCATCCTGGTTGAACCGTCCCGGAGGGCGGCACCCTACCGAGGCACCCCGACAGATTCAAGGTCGTTGACCATCTCGTCGGACTCCCCCTCGAAGAGCAGGATACCGAATCGGGGCGGCACATGGAAATCTCCAATTCCTGGCGGCGACCAGGCGGCTGCCCGCTGCCCCTCCTCGAATAAGTCCAGCACGTAGATGTTCGCACGCCATTCATCACCAACGGCGGGTGCTTCGACAGGTTTGCCTTCGAGACTGAACGCCTGCCACGGGATCGCGATCTCGACGACGTAGCCAGTGTCGCGTTCCTCGTCATCGAGCGTGCCGTCGGTCGAGACCCCAACTCGCACGTTGCCGTCCCAATCCATGTGACCGAAGGGCTTGGGAACCCGGCGCGCATCGAATCGCGTGTCGAACACCACGCCGCCTGGCGAGACTTGGACCTCGTAGTAGTCGAGCTCGTCGCCGTCGGGGTCGATCATGAGCTCGACCGAGTCTTGCTCCCAGAGGTGCGCATCGTGATGCCGTTGACTCGCTCGGAGCAGGGAGTCCTGCACTACGGCGCCGAGGTAGAGAAAATGTTCGTCCCAAAGCAGCTTGGCGGAAGCCTGCAGCTTGGACGCGCCGCCTTTGAGAGTTTCGACGAACGCGCCGGTGGACCGCGCAAGCCGCCAAGCCGGCTCGTCGAGCGAGCCGTCGAGATTAGGAGGCTGCTTCGTGTGCATCACCCTGATCTTGGGGACGCCACCCAAGTCGTGTCTCGGAGTCTTCTCCACGCGCCGCTCCGCTGCGCCTTCTTGCTCCGGTGGCGCTTTGGGTGCATCGCGTGTGCAGGCGCCGGCAAACATCAGGCAGAGGCACAAAGCGCGGTGCATGACGCTCATCGATGGCGCATTCATCGGCGCGACTTGCGGCGCGATTTCCTCTGCATCTTTCGCTTGGACTTCTTCTTGCCCTTGTCGACGATCTTACGCGGGGCCTGGCTACCTCCCGGGCCCAGTCCGCCTTGCTCCGCCACCGCAGCCTCGAGCAAGGATTCAGCGAGGTTCGCCATCATCGGATTGCCTTCGAGGCCCCCGGTTCGCACCGCATCACGAAGCCGATTCGCCGCGGCCATCTGTTTCATGCCTGGGATCTTCGAGAGCATGCCCGCCTGCGACCCGATGCTGCCCATCATCTGCTTCATGAATGCGAAACGTTGCAGAATCTCTGCGACCTGCTTTTCGCTCGTGCCGGAGCCTTTGGCGACTCGCACCAGGCGAGTGGGCTGCTTTTGAAAGAGCTCGGATTTCCCCCGCTCTTGACGAGTCATCGAGCTCACGATGGCTTTGATCTGGCCGATCTCTCGTTCGTCCACTTGGAAGCCGTCCGGCACGCTATCGGCGAAGAACGGAACCTTGTCGAGCAGGTCCTGGAGCGGACCCATGCTCTGCAACATCTGCAGCTGCTCTAGGAAATCATCGAGCGTGAAATGGCCGCGCAGCATTCGCTTCGCGTCCTTCTCCGCCTTGTCTTCGTCGACGACGTCCTCGAAGTCCTTCATCAGACCGACGACGTCACCCATGCCCAGGATGCGGCTCGCCATGCCGTCCGCCCGGAACTCTTCGAGCCGATCGAGGGTCTCGCCCGTGCCTACGAACTTCACCGCTGTCCCGGTCACGTTCTTTATCGAAATCGCCGCGCCGCCGCGCGCATCACCGTCGAGCTTGGTGAGAATCACGCCGCTCAGACCGAGCAGATCGTGAAAAGACTTGGCGGTCTTGACCGAATCCTGGCCAATCATGGCATCGACCACGAGGAACACGTTCTGAGGATCGACGGAGCTCCGAATTTCGTCGAGCTCCTTCATGAGGGGCTCGTCGATCGCGAGGCGGCCGGCGGTGTCGTAGATGATCGTGTCGCACTTCAGCTTTTTTGCGTGCGCGAGCCCGCGCTTACAGATCTCCACCGGCTGTCCACCCGGGATCGAAAAAACGGGAACGTCGATCTGCTCGCCCAGCACTTGAAGCTGTTCGATGGCGCCTGGTCTGGCAACGTCGGCGGCAACCAAGAGGGGCTTTCTCGCGTTGCTCGTTTCGAGCAGTCGGGCCAACTTGGCCGAGGTCGTGGTCTTACCCGAGCCTTGAAGGCCAACCATCATGATGCCGGTCGGCTTTGGTCTCTTGGCAAACTCCACGGGCTCGCCGTCGAACGCCATCATCGACTCGAGCTCATCCTGGCAGATCTTCACGAACTGCTCGGCAGGCCCGACCTTGACTTTGCGCTTCTTCGACTTGGCGGCGGTCTCGACGACCTGGCCGATGGCCTTCTCTTTCACGCGTCCGAGAAATGCCTTGGTGACGCCGAACTCAACGTCCGCCTCGAGCAAGGACAAGCGCACGTCTCGAAGCGCTTGATCGATATTCTCCTCGGTGAGCTCTGTGACTCCAGCGAGGCGGTTGCGGGCGTTGCGAAAGCCCTTTGTGAGCGTCTCAAACATGCGGGGGTGGTTTTCGGGGCTGCGGCTCGTGCGCGTAGCATGCACGGAAGCGGGCACGCAACCTGCTTCGCTCCTTGACCTCCGGATTCGAGCGTTGGATGGTGCCACCGCATGGCGACGGAGCTACCCAATAAGGGGGATCCAAAGACGATCTACGTGATCGACATCAGCTCCTATGTGTTTCGTGCGTATCACGCGCTTCCACCACTCTCGAACAGCAAAGGGGAGCCCACCCACGCGGTAACCGGGGTTGCAAGCATGCTGCTGAAGCTCCTTCGTGAGCAGGAGCCGCGAGGAGTCGTCGTCGCGATGGACTCGAAAGGAAGCTCGTTTCGCAAAGACCTGTTCGATGCCTACAAGGCGAACCGTCCGCCCGCACCGCCCGATCTGGAGCAGCAGATGGAGCGAGTCCGGGAGATCGCAGAAGCCTGGGGTATGTCGCCGATGGAGGCCCCCGGGTTCGAGGCCGACGACATCATCGCCACCTTGGTGACACAGGCCCGAAAGAAGGACCTGCGCGTCGTGATCGTGAGCGCAGACAAGGACCTGCTGCAGCTGATCGGTCCGGACGTGATCATGTACGACACCATGCGCGGCAAGGTGTTTGGGGCCGAGGAGACCCGTGAGAAGCTCGGGGTGGATCCTGAGCAGGTGCGAGACTTGCTCGCACTCATGGGTGACAGCTCCGACAACGTGCCGGGCGTGCCGTCGGTCGGACAGAAGACGGCTGCTAAGCTGCTCGACGCATACGGCAGCTTGGAGGGCATCTACGCGAACCTCGAGAAGATCACGCAAAAGGCACTCAAAGCCAAGCTCGATGCACACCACGAGGACGCCCTGAGGTCACGAACGCTCGTGACCCTGCGACACGATGTCGCAATCGACGAAGATGCGATCACGCGCAGATTCGAAGGCGGGGATAGGGAGGCCCTTCGTGCGCTCTTCGGTGAGCTCGAGCTCACTCGCTTGCTCGCCCAGCTCGAGCCAGCGCCGAGCGCCCAGGGGCGATACGAAACGATCCTGAGCGCGGATGACCTTGGCCGAATCGCCAACCTCATCCGCGAGACGGGCCGTTTTGCGCTGTATACGGTGATGGACATCGATGATCCAATCCGAGCCGAGCTAGTCGGAGTCGCGGTGACCAGCTTGGAAGGGATGAGCGTCTACATCCCACTCGGGCACCGCTACATCGGCGCTCCCGACCAGTTGAGCTGGGAGCAAGCGGGCCCCGTGCTGACCCCGCTGCTCGAAAACTCTCTGATCCCCAAGTTCACGCTCGCGAAGCGGGAGACTGTATTCTGGGCGCGGCAGGGCGTCAGGCTTCGGGGAGTACGCTTCGACCCGTCGCTCGCCAGCTACCTTCTCGACCCTGCGCGACATGCACATCGCCTCGAGGACGTGGCCCGACAGGAGCTCGACGGATCGCTACGCGACGAGGAATCCGTCCGTGGGAAGGGCAAGAAGGCGCTGAACTGGGACGAGGTCGAGGTCGCCGCAGTCGCGGGATATGCCAACGAGCGCGCGGATTTCACCTTTCGCCTGAGTGAGCTGCTCACCCCTCGCATGCACGAGGGGGAGTTCGAGCGGCTCTTTTACGAAGTAGAGCTCCCCCTCGCTGGGGTCCTGGCGACCATGGAGCTCAACGGGATTCGCGTCGACACAGGGCTGCTCCAGGAGCTTTCGACTGCGGCGGACAGCGAGCTCGAGAGGCTGCATGCGCGATGCACCGAGCTCGCGGGACACGAGTTCAACGTCTCCTCTCCGAGGCAGCTCGAGACCATTCTCTTCGATGAGCTCGGCTTGCCTGTCCTGAAGAAGACGAAAACCGCTCGATCCACCGATCAGAGCGTTTTGGAAGAGCTCGCCCCGATGCACGATCTGCCGCAGGCAATCCTAGACTACCGCTCGGTTTCCAAGCTCAAGAGCACGTATTTAGACGCTTTACCGCGAGAGGTTAATCCGGAGACCGGACGCATCCACACGCGCTACAACCAGCTGGTCGCGGCGACAGGCAGGCTCTCCTCGAGTGAGCCGAATCTCCAGAACATCCCCATCCGGACCGAGATGGGTCGCCGCGTTCGCGACGCGTTCGTGCCCGAAGAAGGCTGGTCGATGCTTGCGGCGGACTATTCGCAAATCGAGCTTCGGGTGCTCGCCCACCTCAGCCGCGATCCCGCACTCGTCGATGCGTTTTCTCGAGGCGACGATGTGCACGTCCAGACCGCCTGCGCCTTGTTTGGGGTTCGACCCGAAGAGGTGACCAAGCACATGCGAGGCCAAGCCAAGACGGTGAACTTCGCCGTCATCTACGGACAGACGGAGTTTGCCCTGGCGCGCAACCTCAAGATCGAACGTGGCGAAGCCAAGCGCTACATCGATGCGTTCTTCGACCAGTACGCCGGGGTCAAGTCGTTCCTCGACGAGATCGTGGAACAGGCGGTCGCCAACGGCTTCGTCACCACCTTGCTAGGTCGGCGCAGAACACTCCCCGACATACGCAGCCGCAACCGCAACCTTCGCGCCGGTGCCGAGCGAATCGCGCGCAATACCCCCATCCAGGGCACGGCCGCCGATATCATGAAGGTCGCAATGGTGCGCATACAGCACGACATGGAAAAGCGTCGGCTTCAGAGCCGCATGGTGCTGACCGTGCACGACGAGTTGGTCTTCGAGTCGCCGCAAGCCGAACGAGACGTGCTGCAAAGGCTTGCGCTCGACCACATGCAGAATGCAGTGCCACTGTCGGTCCCGCTCCCCGTCGAAGCGGCCTGGGGTCCGAGCTGGGGCGCGGCGCACTAAGCCCGCCGGTGCCCGACCCCTAGGGCGACGCAAGTAGCGCAATGGCAAAGACCGGTTTGGTCGAAATTCGTTTCATGCGTTTCGAATCCTCAAGGTAACAGTCCAAAGTGCCGAAGGCCTTCTAACACGCCGCGCGCATACGGGTGCTCTGCGAAGTAGATCCGCTCGCTGATGCCCCTGGCCGCAGACTCGCGAGCGAGATCGTCCTTGAGGGCGGAGTTCGCGTTGCCGACTACGATGGTGCGGTAGCCGGCAAGCATGGCTGCACGATCATTTCCCGAATCTCCGGCGTAAACCAGGTTCTTTTCCTGGACCCCCGAGGCGTCGTGCAAATATCGAACCGCGCAGTCCTTTG
>DASRZF010000142.1:0-25677 GCA_035686645.1 Polyangiales bacterium | reverse complement strand
AACGCGTATCCGTCCCGGTGACGCGATGCTCGCGACGGCCCGAAAGCAATGCCGAGATCATCGCGAGCGAATGGTCCGTTACGCGCGCTGGGATTCGAGCCGAGGTAGACACACCTGCGGGCTCGATTTCGATCCGAAGTCCGATGCTCGGTGAGCACAATCTCGAGAACATTTTGGTGGCACTGGGTTGCGCGCATGCACTGGGCCTGGACTTGAAAGCAGCCGCAGCCGCGTGGGAAGCCGCCAGCGGAAGTCCTGGCCGGCTCGAGCGCATCCCACATCCTCGCGACGTTGCCGTACTCGTCGACTACGCCCATACGACCGATGCGCTGCATCGCGTTCTTCAAACCATGCGGGCAGTGACCCCGAACCGCTTGATCGTGGTCTTCGGAGCGGGCGGTGATCGCGACCGGGGCAAGCGCCCGGAGATGGGGCGCGTAGGCATCCAAGGTGCCGACCTCTGCGTTTTGACGAGCGACAATCCGAGAAGCGAAGACCCGCAGGTCATCCTCGACGAGCTGGAGGTGGGTGCGAAGCAGGCGGGCGGGCAACGAATCGCCCCACGCGATCTCGTCGGAGCAAGCCGCGGGTACTGTGTCCTGGCCGACCGAAAGGAAGCGATCCGAGCGGCCATTGGCGCAGCCGAATCCGGGGATACCGTGCTCTTGGCCGGCAAGGGGCACGAAACCTATCAGATCATCGGAAGTGAGCGCACCCACTTCGACGATCGCGAAGAGGCGCGTACCGCGATCGCGAACCTGAAAGGGCCGAGCTGATGGCGACTCCCATTCCGATCAATACAGCCGGTTTTCGCCGAGACCAGGTGCTCTCCGCAACCGGTGGCAGCGCGACCGGGCCCGACTGGGAAAGCGTATCTGGCGTGGTCATCGACTCGAGGGCCGTTCAGCCTGGCAATCTGTTCGTCGCGCTTCGCGGCGAGCGCTTCGATGCACACCAGTTCGCAGCTCGAGCCGCAGAAGCCGGTGCAACGGCTGTGCTGGTCGAGCGCGGCACCTCCGTCCCCGACGCGGTGAGCGCGGTGCTGGTCGACGACACGCTGCGCGCGCTCGGAGATCTCGCACATGCTCACCGCTTGGCGTGGAACGGGCAGCTGATTGGAATCACGGGTTCGGTTGGCAAGACGACCACTAAGGACCTCACCGCGGCGGCCCTGGAGTCGGCTGGACGCAGGGTGCTCAAGACAGGCGGCAACCTCAACAATCGCATCGGTGTCCCGATGACTCTCTTTCGCTTGGATTCGACCGTAGACACCGCGGTCGTCGAAATGGGAACCAGCGAGCCCGGAGAAATCGCGCGTCTTGCCGAGATCGCATCTCCCGATGTGGGAATCGTGACCCGGGCCAGCCTCGCACACACACAGGGTCTCGGCTCAGTTGAAGCGGTAGCCGACGAAAAGGTGTCGCTCTTACAGGCACTGGGGCGAGACGGCATTGCGATCGCATATGGCGACGACGTTCCGGTGAAGAAGCGCGCAGCGGTGGTGGCCGCCAAGCGCAAGCTGTTTTACGGGCGTACCGCGGGCAACGATGTGCGCATCATCGATTGGGATGTCCACGCCGGAGGCACGCGCGCCCATCTCCAGGTTCGCGGTCAAGAGCTAGAGATCGAGATGAGTCTCCTCGGAGAGGGTGCAGTTCTCAACGCCGCGGGCGCCCTGGCGATTGCGTTCGCTCTGCAACTTCCGCTAGAAGATGCCGCCCGCGGGATCTCGCAGGTTTCAGCATCGCCAGGCCGAATGGAGCCTCGTACCGGAACCGCTCAGCGCCTCGTCATCGATGACACGTACAACTCCAATCCAGCATCGGTCGAGATCGCAGTGGACACCGCGCGAATGATCGCAAGCAAGCGGAATGCCCCCTTGGTCGTGATCCTCGGTGACATGTTGGAGCTCGGTACCCACAGCGAGGAGGCCCATCGACTGGTTGGTGAGCTCGTTTCGAATGCCGAAGTGTTCTTGTTCGTTGGCTGCGGCAAGGGAATGCACATAGCCGTCACCACGGCGAATGCGCGGGGAACCGATACCCTCTGGTTCGAAGATGCGTCCGAGTGTGGTGAGCTTTCCGACCGGCTCCCGCTCAACGCCGTCATTCTGGTCAAGGGCTCGCGGTCGATGGAGATGGAGCGCGTGATCGCGCCTCTAGCAAAGGGAGAGCAACGATGATCTACTACTTGCTCTATCCGCTTCACACCTACGAGTCCTTGGGGTTTCTCAACGTGCTGCGGTACGTGCCGTTCCGCTTCTTGATGGCGACGATGACCTCGCTCCTTCTGTCCTTCGGTCTCTACCCCTGGTTCATTCGGCGTTTGCAGCGAAAGCAGATCGGTCAGGTAATCCGATCCGACGGACCCGAAACGCACTTTTCGAAGGCGGGGACGCCGACCATGGGCGGCGCCCTCATGCTCCTTGCTCTGGTTCTGTCCACGGTTCTTTGGGCGGACCCGACGAATGCGATGGTCTGGGTCGTCACCGTGATCACCGTGGCCTACGGCGTCGTGGGCTACATCGACGACACCTCGAAGATCCGGACTCGATCGACGGGCGGACTTGCCGGCCGGTACAAGCTCCTCTTGCAGTTCTCCATGGCGATTCTCGTCTGCGCTTGGCTCTACTACGGAGAGACGGGCCTACCGAGAGATTGGCTCGAGATTCGTCACCGTCTTGCTGCGCCCTTCTTTGCGTTCTCGAAGTACCCGATCGAGCTTCCTCCCTGGTTCTACGTCATCTTTTCTTCATTCGTCATCGTAGGAACATCCAATGCAGTAAACCTCACTGACGGCCTCGATGGACTCGCGATCGGTCCGGTGATGATCTCTGCTGGGACCTACGCGATCCTCGCGTACCTGGCGGGTCTCACCTTGTTCGGAAACGTAGTCGCAAACTACCTCGACATCCCTCACATCGAGAGCGCCGGTGAGCTGAGCATTTTCGCCGCTTCAGTCGTCGGCGTGGGGTTTGGTTTTCTCTGGTACAACACCTATCCAGCGCAGGTCTTCATGGGCGATGTGGGTTCGCTCGCCCTTGGAGGCGGACTCGGCGCTCTGGCGGTTCTCACGAAGAACGAGCTGCTCTCCGTGATCCTCGGCGGCATCTTCGTGATCGAGGCCGTGAGCGTGATTCTGCAGGTTGGCTACTTCCGAATGACAGGGCGTCGGATCTTCTTGATGGCCCCGATTCATCATCATTTCGAGAAGAAGGGCTGGCCCGAACCCCGGGTCATCGTTCGTTTCTGGATCATCGCGATCATGCTGGCTGTGTTCAGCCTAGCCACGTTGAAATTGAGGTGAGGGTGGAGCTCGCGGAGAAGAAAGCGATGGTAGTGGGGCTCGGCGAAAGCGGGTTGGCCGTCGTTCGCTTCTTGAGAGCTCACGGCGCGCGCGTGCGAGTCAACGACCGCCGTGATGCCGAGGCGATCGGCGATGCGGCAACCGAAGCCGAGCGGCTCGGCGCAGAGCTGGTTCTCGGTGGCCACCCCGAGGCTGCATTCGAAGGGCTGGATTTGATCGTCGTTTCCCCTGGAGTTCCACCGCTGCCGGTGCTCGACCTGGCCGAGCGTCGCGGCGTCCCCGTGATTAGCGAGGTCGAGCTTGCCGCACGGTTCATCGATGCGCCGATCGTCGCCATCACTGGAACCAACGGAAAGAGCACGGTGACGACGCTGATCGGAGAGATGGCGGCTCGTCTCGGGCGGCCTGTCTTCATCGGCGGAAATCTGGGTCGCCCCATGATCGAAGCGGCCGGCAGTGACGCTGGGTCGGAACAGGGCCTGGTCATCGTCGAGCTCTCCAGCTTCCAGTTGGAACGGGTATCGCAGATGAAGGCGCACCTTGCAGTCTTGCTCAACGTGAGCGCCGACCATCTCGACAGGTACCCGTCGTTCGGCGACTACGCCGCGGCCAAAGCCCGAATTTTCGAGAGACAGACCGAACGAGACTTCGCAATCGTGCCGGCAGATGCCCCCGACATCCACGAGCTCATCAAGAATGGGGGCACCGTCGTTTTGTTCGGAGGTCGCGGTGGCGAGGTGCGGGTTGTCGACGGGGCGCTCGTCGACACACGAAGCCCACTTCGCGTTCCGATCAGCGAGCTCAAGATTCGAGGCTCACACAACGTGTCGAATGCGTGTGCGGCGGCACTTGCAGCGCGTCTTCTCGGCGTGCCGGCCGAAGACATCGCCTCGACGCTGCGCGAGTTTGGCGGCCTTCCGCATCGGATGCAGTTCGTACGCTCGATCGACGGGATCGAATACATCGATGACTCCAAGGCCACCAACGTCGGCGCATCGGTCGCTTCGATCGACGGATTGGCGGGCTTAGACGGCAAGATCGTTCTAATTGCGGGCGGAGTCGACAAGGGCGGAAGCTATGAGCCGCTCCGCCAACGAATGCTCGATCGGGGCAGGGCGATCGTGCTTCTCGGAGAGGCCGCGCCACTCATCGAGCGAGCGTTCGCGGACTCCTCACTCGATAGTCGCCGCGCGAGCTCGATGGCCGAGGCTGTTGGGCAAGCCGCCGCACTCGCCCAAGCCGGGGACGTCGTGCTTTTAGCGCCGGCTTGCTCGAGCTTCGACATGTTCCGGTCCTACGCCGAGCGGGGCGACCAGTTCCAACGAGCCGTTCAATCCCTGGGAGAGCAAGCATGACCCGTTCCTCGAATCCCGCGCCACTGGCCGAACCTGGTCCGGCTGACGTCACGCTCGCTGCCACGCTCGTGGGCTTGATCGCGTTCGGCGTGGTGATGGTCTACAGCGCGAGCGCCGTCTACGCCAACAACATGTTTGGGAACGGATACCACTTCCTGGTTCGGCAAACTGTCTTTGCCGCCCTGTCGTTCGTGGTTCTCATCATCTTCACGCGCGTCAACCTAGGCCTGCTTCGACGCTCGACCTATCCCGTCCTCTTGCTCGCGATATTGCTGATGATCGCCGTTGCTCTCGGATTCGGACGCAGCGCAGGCGGTGCCACACGCTGGCTCGCTCTGGGGCCAGTCAACGTTCAGCCTGCGGAGCTGGCGAAGCTCGCGATGATCATGTGGCTTGCGCATTCTCTGACCAAGAAGTCGAACCGCGTTCGAACATTCTCGATCGGATTCCTTCCTCACGTTCTGGTTGCGGGTTTGCTGATGCTGCTCTGCCTCGCACAGCCGGACTTCGGAAGCGCGGTCATGATCGCGCTTCTGACCTTCGTGGTTCTCTTCGCGGCCGGGGCCAAGGCTGGCTATCTCCTCGGTTGTGTCTTGCTGGCGCTACCGGTCGGCTATGCTGCGATCGCTTCGTCGCCGTATCGGATGCGCCGCATCAAGGCCTTTCTCGAACCCTTCGAGCACAGGCAGGGTGCGGGCTACCAGATCACGGAGTCGTTGATGAGCTTCGGGTCCGGAGGATGGACCGGAGTGGGGCTCGGGGATGGCCGCCAAAAACTGCTGTTCCTGCCCGAGGCGCATACGGATTTCATCAGCGCGATCGTCGGGGAAGAGCTCGGTTTCATCGGGGTCACACTCCTCTGTGCCGCTTTCGCTTGGCTGGTCTTTCGAGGTCTTCGGGCGGCATGGCGCGCCCAGGACGAATATGCGGGTTACCTGGCGGCCGGCATGACGCTCTTCATTGGCCTTCAAGCATTCACCAACCTGGCCGTTGCGATGGGACTTTTGCCGACCAAGGGGCTCGCGCTTCCTTTCGTCAGCTACGGCGGTTCATCCCTGATCGTCAACGCCGCTGCCGCGGGCATGATTTTGAACACGTCGCGTTTCGGGCGTTCTCGTGATGAAGAGTCCCCAGCTCAAGCGAAAGTCAAGCAAGCGCAGCCACGACTGCGGACTGCCAGTGGAGGTGCACGATGATTCAACGCATCATGGTGGCGGGCGGCGGCACGGGAGGTCATCTCTTCCCGGGGCTCGCGGTCGTGGACGAGCTGCGTCGCAGACTTCCAGAGATCGAGGTGAGGTTCGTGGGGACCGCACGCGGCATCGAATCGAGAATCCTTCCGCGGCGCGGCGAATCCTTGGAGTTGCTCGAAGTCACGCCTCTCAAAGGACAGGGGTTGGGGGCCCGCTTCAAGAGCTTTGCCCGAATCCCAACGGCGATGAAGAAGGCCTCAGCGCTGATGGACGACTTCGAACCTGATTTGGTGCTCGGCGTAGGCGGATACGCTTCGGGTCCGGTCCTACTCTCCGCGTCCCTCTCGGGCAGACCGACCGCACTGCTCGAACAGAACGCCCAAGTCGGGATGACCAATCGGATCCTCGCGAGATTCGTCGATCGCGCCTACATCAGCTTCGAGCAAACGGAAGAGGTCTTTGGGCGCAGAAAGTCCAGACTCACCGGCAACCCCGTTCGGCAAGAGTTCGTGGAGCACGCGCGACTCGCATTGGCCGACCCGGAAGGTTTCGAGTCACGAGCGCGGACGATCTTGGTGCTCGGGGGCTCGCAAGGGGCGAGAAAGCTCAACGAAGACGTGCCGCGCGCGCTTGCGAAAGCCGGCATCGCGGCTCGCAGGCTCGAAGTGGTTCACCAGACGGGAGAGTCGATGCGCGACCAGGTCGAGGCGGCCTACCAGGAGCTCGGCATCCAGGCGCGAGTCGTGACTTTCATCGACGAAATCGCTCGTGCGTATTCGAACGCGGCCCTCGTGATCGCGCGTGCCGGTGCTACGACTCTCGCTGAGCTTTGCGCGATAGGCCGCCCCTCGATTTTGGTGCCGTTCCCGTTCGCCGCGGACGATCACCAAACGAAGAACGCCCAGGCGCTCGAAGAGCAGCATGCATCGATCTGCCTGCGCGAGGCGGACCTGGAGGTCGACGCGCTGGGTGCAACGATCGCTGACTTGTTGGACGATCCGGTCAGGCGCCAAGCGATGGCTCAGGCGGCGCGTGATCATGGAAGGCCGGATGCAGCCGCTGCGATCGTCGACGACATGATGGCTTGGGTGGGAGGTGCGGATCCGCTCGGCGCTGAGGCAGCGCAGCCCGAAAGAGAGCCCCCAGCGGGCCTGCAATACAGCGGACTGGCCATGGCGCCCATCCTCAGGCTTGGCTGCCCTGAAGTCGCGTTGCGACCGGCGAGCCATCGACCCCGCCGGCCGGTTGTCGTCGACGGAGCACTGTGGGAGTAAGCGTCCATGTTTCGCGGTAGAATTCGATCCATCCATTTCGTGGGTGTTGGCGGGGTCGGGATGAGCGGTATCGCCGAGGTTCTCCTCGACTCCGGGTTCGAAGTCACTGGCTCGGACCTCCGCGAGAACGAGTACACGAAGCGACTCGCGGAAAAGGGAGCCAAGATCTTCGTGGGCCATCAGGCGGAACAGGTGAAGCACGCCGACGTCGTCGTGTTCTCCTCCGCTGTCCCTCCTACGAACCCAGAGCTGCTCGAAGCGCGCAGAGCAGGGGTGCCCGTAATTCCGAGGGCTGAGATGCTCGGTGAGCTCATGCGACTCAAGGACGGCATTGCGATCGCTGGCTCACACGGGAAGACCACCACGACCTCGTTGGTCGCGACCGTCCTTAGAGGAGCGGGCTTGGACCCGACCGTCATCATCGGCGGCAAGCTCAACGCGCTCGGTTCAGGGGCTGCCATGGGCGCCGGCGATCTCCTGGTCGCCGAGGCAGATGAGTCGGATGGATCCTTCCACCATCTCATTCCTTCCATCGCAGTGATCACCAACATCGATCCAGAGCACCTCGACCACTACGGAAGCCTCGACAACGTGAAAGAGGCGTTCGTGGGCTTTGCCAATCGAGTTCCATTCTACGGACTGGTCGTGGCATGTCTCGATCACCCCAACGTTCAAGATGTGTTGCCCCGACTCGACAAGCGCATCGTGACCTACGGATTCTCGGCGCATGCGGACTATCGAGCGCGGAACCCGGTGTTCTCGGGCCTCTCGGTGGGATTCGACCTCGAGCACCACGGCAAAAGCTTGGGTCAGTTCGAGGTTCGAATGCCCGGGATCCACAACGTGCTCAATGCCCTCGCGACGATCGCCGTCGCAGACGAGCTCCGAGTCGATCACGATCAGGTTCGTTCGGCACTTCGGGACTTCGAAGGCGTGCAGCGGCGGTTCTCGATCGTCGGCGAAGCGGCTGGGGTCACGGTGATAGATGATTACGGTCACCATCCGGCCGAGGTCGAGGTGACTCTCGAGGCTGCGCAGCAGGCGTACGGCTCTCGCATCGTCGTGGCCTTCCAGCCACATCGCTATACGCGAACCCGGGATCTCTTCGACGAGCTCACCAGAGCGTTCAACCGAGCCGATGTCCTATTCTTGACCGAGGTCTACCCCGCGGGCGAAGAACCCATTGACGGGGCAGATGCGCGTCGACTTGCCGAGGCGATTCGCGCCCATGGGCATCGGGACGTGACCTTGGTGGAAGATCGGAAGGACTTGGCCGAAGCGATGGCAACACGGATACAGCCCGGTGACGTCGTGATCACGCTTGGTGCCGGGGACATTACGCGAACCGGCCCTGAACTCCTCGAGGTGCTCCGGCGATGAATCGTCGGCGCTCCCCATCGAGTGCGCGGAAGAAACCAGCGCCGAAGAAGCCGCTCCAAGGAAGCCCGGCCGAGTCGAAGACCTCCCCCAGTCGCCCCGTGCGCAAAAAGAACTCGGCAGCAAAGAAGACCTCATCCACAGCGACCACGCGCAAAACCGCCCTCAAGGCGACGCCCCGGAAGAAGATACCCCGAAAGACGGCGAAGTCCGATCGTGGTCAGAATCGGCGACGGCCGGTCGCGAAAAAGCCTCGGCGCAGCAAGTCGACGAAGAGCTGGCGCGAACGGTTCGCAGGAGCTTGCGAGGGGGTACGCGCCTGGGTCATCTCTCACGGTTCGCTCTTTCGCCGTACCGGTCAGCTCATCCTCCTCGGGGCTGGCGCTGCCGCGCTGCTCTGGTTGGGCGATCGGACCGTGCAGTACGCTCATAGCGCCGAGGCGTTCGAGATCCGCGAGATCATCATCGAAGGAAACCATCAGCTCGGCGAGATCGACGTCCGTCGGGCCGCTCGCCTGCAGATAGGTTCAAATATTTTCGAGGTTTCGAGCGAAGGAACTCGGAATCACTTGCTTCAGCACCCATGGATCGAGGAAGCGAACGTCGTTCGAAGGCTACCCGGGCGCGTTCGAATCGAAATCGTCGAGCGCAAACCCGTAGCGCTGGTGGCCTTGGACCAACTGTATCTCGTGAGCGAAGAGGGGGCGGTCTTCAAGCGCCTCGGCGTCGACGACCCAGTCGACTTGCCGGTCATCACCGGGATCGCGTCGGAAAGGTTCTACGACGACTTGGACTACCGCACCGCGATCCTCCTGCGATCGATGGCCTTGCTTCAGGACTATGAAGGAGCAGGCCTGGCGGAGCGCGAGCCGGTTTCGGAAATTCATTTTGAAGGCGCCCACGGAATCGAGCTCTTCGTCGGGGACGACGGCATGAACGTCCGACTTGGCAACGGCCAACACCGCCAAAAGCTCCGTCGCCTCCGCCAAGTCCTCGAACGACTTGAGCGAGAGAAAACGCGACCTTCCTACGTATACCTCGACAACGTTCGAAGTCCTGAGCGCGTGACGGTGCGGCTCCCTTGAGGTCCGAGGTCGGGTTCGACTTCGCGCAGGGGTTAAACTCCCAGGAAGAAAAAACGCGTTTCACCCCATTTTTTTCTGCATAAAAGTTGTCCTGCCAAATCCCGTTTCGGTATGGGTCAGTCAGAGGCAGGGATGGCGGAAAACGAGATCATTGCGGGGTTGGATCTGGGTTCGACGAAGGTCTGCGCGATCGTGGCCGAGGTGTCGGAAGAAGGTCTAGACATCATCGGGATAGGCTCCGTTCCTTCAAAGGGTTTGAAGAAGGGCGTCGTCGTCAACATCGAGTCGACCGTCCAAGCGATTCGGGCGGCAGTCGAGCAAGCCGAAACGATGGCGGGTGTCGAGATCAACGCGGTGTACGCCGGCATCGCCGGGAGTCACGTCCGCGGCATGAACCAGGACGGGGTCGCTGCCATTGCGAATCGTGAGGTTTCCGCCGAGGACGTGATGCGGGTGCTCGAGCAGGCCAAGGCCGTACCGCTCCCCGGAGATCGCCAAGTCCTCCACGTGCTCCCGCAGGAGTACATCGTGGACGAACAAGACGGGATCAGGGAGCCCATCGGCATGGCCGGAGTTCGTCTCGAAGCCCGCGTGCACATGGTCACCGCTGCCTCGACCAGCGTCGCGAACGTTACGAAATGCGCCGAGCGCTGCGGTCTCTTCGTGGAAGAAATCGTGCTTCAGCCGCTTGCGAGCGCACATGCTGTGTTGAGCAGTGACGAGCGTGAGATCGGGGGCGTGCTCATCGACATCGGAGGAGGGACCTCCGACATCATCATCTACGTCGACGGCGCGGTCGTGCACACGAGCTCCATCCCAATCGGCGGAATCAATCTCACCAGCGACATCGCAACAGGTCTTCGCACGCCCATGGCCGAGGCCGAGCGCATCAAGATTAAATATGGGTGCGCTGCCTCTCGCATGGTCGACGACGACGAGACGATCGAGGTGCCTTCGGTTGGGGGTAGGGCACCGCGCTCGCTGCCGCGCAGGGTCCTCTGCGACATCATCGAGCCTCGTGTCGAAGAAATCTTTGCCGCATGTCGCCATGTAATTGCCGAGACCGGCTACATGGACATGTTGGCGTCTGGAGCGATCGTGACCGGTGGAACGACGCTCCTCGATGGCTTACCAGAGCTTGCCGAGGAAGTGCTCGGCCTTCCAGTGCGGCGTGGTGCACCCACGGGCATCGGTGGATTGATAGACGTCGTGAAGAGCCCGTCCTACGCAACCGGCGTCGGACTCGTGAAACACGGAGCGGAGCAATTGGCGGGACCGTCTGCGCCCGATCGAACAGTGGAAGTGGCCGCGAGTCGTGGACTCGGTCGCAAGATCGGCGCGTGGTTCAAGGAAGTTTTTTAGGAGGAATCGATGGCTATCTCGATCGAGTTCGCGGACGACGCAGAGCTTCAGGCACGAATCAAAGTCGTAGGCGTTGGCGGCAGTGGCGGCAATGCACTCAACACGATGATCCAACGTGGTCTGGAGGGCGTGGAGTTCATCGCTGCAAACACCGACGCGCAAGCGTTGGATCGCAGCCTTGCTCAAGTGAAAATTCAGCTGGGCCCCGAGCTCACACGCGGCCTGGGTGCGGGCGGGAATCCCGACGTCGGTCGCAAGGCCGCTCTCGAAGACGTTGAGCGTCTTTCAGAAGCGTTGGAAGGGGCCGACATGGTGTTCATCACCGCCGGTATGGGGGGTGGCACGGGTACCGGCGCAGCTCCCATCATTTCCCAGGTTGCGCACGATCAGGGAGCGTTGACGGTTGGGGTCGTTACGAAGCCCTTCCTGTTCGAGGGGCGCAAGCGTTCCAAGAACGCCGAGCGCGGTGTTCAGGAGCTCATCGACGTCATCGACAGCATCATCACGATTCCCAACCAGAGACTCATGTCGCTCGGCGATGACGACATCACGATGCTGGACGCCTTCGCACGTGCCGATGACGTCCTCCTGCAGGCTGTCCAAGGTATCAGCGACCTGATCATCAACGCCGGCATGATCAACGTCGACTTTGCAGACGTGAAGACCATCATGTCGAACAATGGGCGCGCATTGATGGGCACTGGCATCGCCAAGGGCGATCGCCGGGCGCTCGAGGCCGCCGAAATGGCGGTGAACTCCCCGCTCCTCGACGAAGTTTCGGTGCAAGGCGCGACCGGCATTCTGATCAACTTCACAGCGGGTCCCGACATCAAGCTCCGCGAGATCAACGAAGCGGCCGGTCTGGTTCAGCAGGCCGCACACGAGGACGCGGAGATCATCTTTGGTGTGGTGACCGACCCCAACCTCACCGATACCGTCAAGGTCACCGTCATCGCGACCGGCTTCGAAAAATCGGGCCACGCGCCCATGCCGATCGGCCTTCGCCACGCTCATTCCAGCAATCAGAGCTCTAACGGCTCCTCAGCCAATAGGGCTATGCGAACTGTGGCCGCGCGAGGAGACGACCTCTCTTCGACGCTCGAGGGCGTGCCGGCGGTCGTACCGCAGATGGCTGGCGCCAGGGCTTTCGGCGCGAGCGCCCTTCACGACGAAGCCGTCCTCGACATCCCGGCCTACTTGCGCAGGGGAAACCGCACCGTCGAGTGAGTTAAGAGTTATTTCATACACTTAGCTTCAAGCCCGGCATTGTCCGGGCTTTTCACTCGCCGCCTGCAGCTCGCTCCTGGGGGCGCCGTGCGGTGACGTCACCCGATAGTTACCAAAAATGAGCCCAATTCACTTTGCAAGCTTGGTGAAAGTGGGTAGCTTCCAGCATGTGAGGGCTCGCTGTTCCCGTTCGTAATTGACCCCTCTAGCTTATTTTTTTGCTCTCAGGCATAGTTTGAAAGAGCTCATGGTGAAGAAGAGTGTTCAGGTGGGGCTAGACGCCCGTCGCAGGTGCCCATGTTTTGGGATGTTCTGCTTTCTCTGCGCCTTCATCACCTCGATCTTCGGCGCGAAGAGCGCCTCGGCCGAGAGTCCGCTGCCGGCCATCCGCACGACCCAAATAGCGTTGCCTATCTCAGTGCTCGGGCTCAACAACCCGTACCTGATCGCGGCTGCGACGCGCACGCCTCGGGTGATTCGTTTCTTGCTCTCGCGTGACATTCGCGACCTCGCGGCACGGGTCGACAAGCTCGCGCGGTACGGGGTCGACCTCAATCAGAGAAAGCTGCCACACACCGAGAAGCTTCAGTTGCGTGTGAGACAACGCGGCCCTGGCGGTGTCGTCTTGCTTTCGTACCGCCACTAAGGCGCGCGAGCACCCGCGAGACGGGGGGCTGATCTCGCTGCATGGTAGAGTCCGGTTTCATGCCGCGCCCTCGCCATCACATCGTGCTCGTGCCTGGCCTCTTCGGCTTTGCGAAGCTCGGTGGGTTCGACTACTTCATGCATGTCGAGGAAGCACTCGCGAGCCGCTTTTTCGAGCGGGGCGCGGATTGCGAGTTCGTGCTGGTCTCGTCTCCCCCGACGGGTTCGATCGTGTATCGCACCGAGGTTCTCCTCGATGCGATCGAGCGGAATTGTGGGGGTGATTCCGGCGCGATTCATCTCGTAGGACATTCGACCGGTGGACTCGACGTCCGACTTCTGGCTTCACCCAGCGGGTCCCCCGAGGCTCCTGTATGGCTCGATCGCGTAAGAACGGTCACGAGCATCGCAACACCCCACTACGGCACACCCCTCGCGTACTTCCTCACGACGTTGGCGGGCACGCAATTGCTGGAGGCGCTCTCGCTCCTCACGTATTTCACTCTGCGCGCCGGCGGACCCCCACTCACCGTGCTCGCTCCTCTCATCGCCTCGCTGGGTCACATGGACCGGGCGCTCGGGCTCGAGATCAAGCTGCTGGAGCGAGCCACCGAGCTCCTGCTCAAGTTCCTCGGCAACGAAGGGCAGGCGGAAGTACGGGAATGGATCGAAGGCATTCGTGGCGATCAGGGCGCCATCATTCAGCTCACCCCCGAGTCGATGGACATCTTCAACGCAGGCATTGAGGACAACGCGAACATTCGATACGGGTGTGTGGTCACTCGGATGCCCGCACCAGCGCCCGTGCGCCTGATCCGGGATCTGCGCTCGCCTGCCAGCCTGCTCTCTGCGCTGATCTTCTCGACGCTCTACGTCGGAGCGGGTCGCACGTCGAAGGTCTATCCGCCTCCCAACCCGGCCCCCGAGGTGCGGGAATACTTGGAAACGGCCCTCGGACGAACGCTAGACAACAGCCTCAACGATGGCCTTGTCCCCACCGGCAGCATGATTTGGGGCGATGTCCTCTGGGGCGGCACCGCCGACCATCTCGATATCCTCGGCCACTTTCATGGCGACCGGGACTCCGCGCACACCGATTGGATGGTCAGTGGAGCTGGGTTTCGAGAGGACGACTTCGACGAGGTCATGGACGCCGTCGCGGAATTTCAGCTACGGCGCCCGTGACGCTCGCCCGCGACGGCGCGGGTCAGTCGTTCAGACCAAACTCGGCCCGGTGTGCGGACAAGTACTCGACGTAGTACTCCGCGGATTGCTCTCGCTCGACCTCGCCGGCCTCGGCGGCGGCGGTCAGTTGCTTCATCAGGTCGCCGAGGCGCTTCGAAGGCGGAACGCCGAACTCGCTCATGATCACCGCGCCCAAACCCTTGGGCAGTGGCGCGACCTTGCTGTCTTCTTCCTGCAGGTCGCGAATGCGTTTCGCGAGCAAGCTGATCTGGCGCACGCCGCGCCGGCGCTTTTCGGGGCGCTTGGTGGTGATGTCGGCACGGCTGAGATCGAGCAAATCGCGCAGGCCGTCGCCCATCTGTTTGTAGAAGCGCCGAACGGCCGCGTCGGTCCAGTCCTCGTCGTACTGAGCAGCGCGAAGGTGGTGCAAAATCAGGAAGTGGACACGCTCGCGCTGCGCGCCCTCGAAGCCGATGCGCTCGGCCACGCGCTTTCGGAACATGGAAGCTCCGACTTCCGCATGACCATGGAAGGTCACGTTGCCGCGCTCGTCGATTCGCCGCGTTTTCGGTTTCCCGATGTCGTGGAGCAGGGCGCCCCAACGAACTTCCGGGCGTGGAACGGACTGCTTCACCACCTGCTTCGTGTGCTTCCAGACGTCCTTGTGACGCCACTCGTTGTCGCCGAATCCGACCATGGCGGCGACTTCCGGCAACCAGACGTCGAGGCAGCCCAGGGACTCGATCGCGTCGAGGCCTGGCTCCGGATGCTTCGCTGTGAGCAGGCGGTCCATCTGCGCGCGAAAGTCCGACACCGGAACCGAGCGCCATTCCGCCGGGGTAGGGCGCTCGGGCTGCGGCTCCAGCAGCGTCGGGTCTTCGGCCACGTTGGCCGCCCAGTTCAAAGCCTCGACGGCGCGCTCGGGCGTTATCTCTCGCGCTACGGACATCGCTCAGCCTAGTATATCGCTTAGCGCCTCTAGGAGACGCTGATTCTCATCAGGGGTGCCAATCGTGATCCGTAAGCAGCTTTGGAGCCGCAGATCACCGTGTAAAAACAGCCGAACTGCAATTTCTCGATCCAGTAGCGCAGCTGAGAGCTCCCGAACGTCGCCCGTGTATCGCACGAGCAGGAAGTTTGCGTCGCTCGGGAAGCAGTGAAGCTCCTGGTACGCGTCGATCTGCTTCGCCAGCCGCTCACGTTCCGCGACCACTAGAGTGACGTGCTCTTCGATCACGGCTGCGAGGTCCGTCAGAGCCAGCGTCGCAATGACCTGAGACGCCGTGTTCAAGTTGAATGGCTGGCGCACCTTCTCGAGCTCTGCCGAGAGCGCCTCGTGGATACGAAGCCAGCCGACGCGTATGCCCGCGAAGCCGACCTTCGACAAGGTCCCCATGAGAGCGCAGTGAGCTCGCTCCTCGGCGAATGTCGCGAACGACTGCTCGGAGTACGCCCCGTAGGCTTCGTCGATGACGTGTAAGGTGTTTGGAAAAGCGTCGACCAAGAGCTCAATCTTCTCAGGAGAAAAGCAGTTCCCAGTCGGATTATTCGGGGTGGCATAGTAGGCGATCTTCGGGTTCCGGCGTTCGAGCGCCCTCGCCATTGCATTCGTGTCGAGGTCCCAGTCGTCGTCGAGTGGTACGCCGACCGGCTCCCAGCCGTGAGCACGACTCGTCATGGCATACATCACGAACGTCGGGTCGGGGAAGGCGACGACGGGGCGTTGTGCACCGGCGCGCGGTGTCGACATTGCCGTCGCCAACAATGCGATGAGCTCGTCCGAACCAACTCCAAGCACGTACTCATCCGCGCTCCCGCCTAGGCCGTGGGCCAGAGCGTTGCGCAACGCGGTCGCGCGTCCGTCGGGATAGCGATTCATTTCGGTCGCGTGCAGCATGGTCGCGATTCGTGCCCGCGCCTCGGGGGGCAGCTCGAATGGGCTCTCGTTGGCGTCGAGCTTCACCGCGGGCGCCGCGGGAGGCACCCGGTACGCAGTGAGCTCTGCGAGCTCCGGCCGAAACAGCGCTTTGAGGGATTCGATCGACATACGACTCACCGGTCGGGCCGAGTCATTGCACGCCATGGCCTGGTGTAAAGTGGCCGCCTCAAATCAATGGAGAAACTGGTCGGCCTGCTGCCGCGCTTCTTCGAGGGCGAGGCTTATCGCGACCGCGTCCTTGGCGTCCGGGCGCGCCTCGAGATAGGCGGCCAAGTCCTCGGAGGCAGCTCCGAAAGTGCGCAGGGCGTGCGCGAGCAAGCCGCGGTCTCGACGGTGCTCGGGCGCCTGCGTCAGCTCCACCAGGTGGTCGCAGGCAAGCATTGCGCGCGCGTAGTCGCCTTGTCGCCGATGTGCGTTCTTCAGATTCGCAAGCATGCGAATCGTGATCGTATGACAGTCGACAGGCTCGAGATAGCTCGGGTGCAGTGCCATCTCGACTCCGAGGAACTGAGCTGCGAGCCTTCGCAAGCCATTGCCGTCGAGGAGCTCTCCGCCATGGAAGGGATCTTGGTAGACGCCGTTTGGACCGCCCACGCGCACCAGGAAGTGACCCGGAAAACCGACCCCTTCGACGTCCATGCCCGCACGTTCACCGACCACCATCGTGAGAACCGAAAGCGAAATGGGAATCCCCTTGCGTCGCAGCATCACTTTGTCGAGGTAGCTGTTGTAGGGGTTGTAGTAGTCGTCGAGCTCGCCTTCGAAACCGAGCTCCTGGAAGAGGAACTCCGCGAGGATTCGTCCGTCGCGTTCCGGGGTCGAGCGGAGGCCTCGACGAATCAATACCTCCGCCCCGAGGCCATCGAGGCTACGACGCATCGCATGCTCGTCGAGCACTGGGTTGGCTTCTTTGGCGATGAGGATGGCGACGTCTTCGACCCGTGCGTTGGGACGTTGAAGGACTGACACCAAAGGATCTCCACTCGCCACGATACTAACCTTGCGTTGAAGTAGATTGACTCATCGAGCGCTGATGTCTAGTCGAGCAGTGTGCTACACCAAACCTGATCGCAAGCCTATGTGCTGTTCTGATGCTTGACGAATTTCTGCACACATTGGAGCACGGTCCGCTGTACTGGTCGTACCTGCTCGTCGCTGCGTCCGCCGCGATCGAGTACGTTTTCCCGCCAATCCCTGGGGACACGGTTGCGCTCTTCGCAGTCGCGTTGGCCGCTCGCGCGCAATTGAATTGGGTCTTCGTGTACGTCTCGATGACCCTAGGAGCGATGGCCGGCGGCCTCGCGGCCTGGGGGTTCGGTGCTTGGCTCGCCCGACACGAAGAGAGTTGGCCGTCTTTTCTGAAGTCGCCCAAGGCGGTGCGCGCTCTCGACGCAGTGCGTCGTGGTTACGAGCGGCACGGAGCGATGTACCTTGCGGCGAATCGATTCTTGCCGGCGCTACGTGCCTTCTTCTTCGTCGGGGCTGGGCTCTCCCGGATGAGCCTGGGCGCGGTGATTCTCTACGGCGGGATATCGGCAGCGCTTTGGAACGCCATGCTGCTCGGCGCTGGCTATGCGGTCGGGAGCAACTGGGAGGCCTTGAGCGACCTTGCCGAGCGCTACACGATCGCGACCTTGGTCTTCGTCATCCTAGCGATCGTCGCGGTGGCTGCCCGGTTCGTCTGGGACGACCGGCGGTCCTAGCGCTCGCGGCTCGCGATCGGCGTATCGGCTTTCACCATCGAGCGCACGAGCTCGCGATTCATACGCGCGATCCAGCGAAGGCTCACGCCCTTCGGACAAGCCGCTTCGCATTCGCCGTGGTTGGTGCAGCCGCCGAAGCCTTCCGCATCCATCTGAGCGACCATCTTCCGCGCCCGGTCCTGGCGCTCCGCTTGTCCCTGCGGAAGGAGCGAGAGATGCGAGATCTTCGCCGCCGTGAAGAGGCTGGCCGATGCGTTGGGGCAGGCCGCCACACATGCGCCACATCCAATGCACTCGGCGGCGTCCATCGCCTGGTCCGCGATTTCCTTTGCGATGGGCATCTCGTTGGCTTCGGGCGCACTTCCCGTACGGATGGAGATGTAACCACCCGCTTGGATGATGCGATCGAACGCAGAACGATCGACGATCAAGTCCTTGATGATCGGAAACCCTTTCGCACGCCAGGGCTCGAGCCAGATCTCATCGCCGTTCTTGAACTGCCGCATGTGCACCTGGCAGGTCGTCGTCATCCTTTGAGGGCCGTGCGCCATGCCGTTGACTACCATTCCACAAGACCCGCAAATGCCTTCGCGGCAGTCGTGGTCGAAGGCTATCAGGGACTTGCCCTCTTCGATCAGTTCCTCGTTCACGACATCGAGCATCTCCAGAAACGACATGTGAGTCGTGATGTCCTTCGCCTGGTAGGCCTCGAAGCGGCCTGGCTCGTTGGGGCCGTCTTGGCGCCATACGTGGAGAGTGAGATTGAGTAGTTCGTCGCTCATCGATAGGCCCCTTACTTGTAGCTCCGCTTGCTGGGCTTGACGTATTCGAAGCTCAGTGGCTCCTTGTTGAGCCGGGGCTGTCCGGGATTTCCGGTCCACTCCCAGGCGGCCACGTAGGTGAAGTTCTCGTCGTCGCGGAGAGCCTCTCCGTTTTCTTCGTGCTCCTCGCGGAAATGACCCCCACAGCTCTCCTCGCGCTTCAGGGCGTCTATGCACATGAGCTCGCCCAACTCGAGGAAATCGGCGACGCGGCCGGCGCGCTCGAGCGTTTGGTTGAGCTCGGTGCCGGTGCCGGTGATCTTCACCTCCCGCCAAAACTGGTCCCGCAGCTTCGGAATCTCGCGTAGCGCCTCTTCGAGACCCTCCCGGTTTCGCGACATGCCGCACTTTGTCCAGATGATCCGCCCGAGCTTGCGATGGAAGTGCTCCGGTGCGTGTTTGGGATCGGGAGCGTTCATGAGCTTGTGAATCCGCTCTTCGACGGCCTTCACGGCCTGCGTGACGTCGTCATGGTCTTCGGTGAGAGGGGCAAGGGTGCGTACCTCGCCGAGATAGTTGCCCACTGTGGTAGGCAGCACGAAATACCCATCGGCCAAGCCCTGCATGAGCGCGGAGGCCCCGAGTCGGTTTGCCCCGTGATCGGAGAAATTGGCCTCTCCGCCGGAGAAGAGCCCCGGGATGGTAGTTTCGAGGTTGTAGTCGACCCAGAGGCCACCCATCGTGTAGTGGGTGGCCGGGTAGATGCGCATCGGTGTCTTGTACGGGCTCTCTCCCGCGATCCGCTCATACATGTCGAAGAGATTGCCGTAGCGTTCGCGGATCGCTTGCTCGCCCAGGCGCTTGATCGCATCGGCGAAGTCCAGGTAGACACCGCGGCGCTCGCCGTCGACTTCGGGCCCGACGCCGAGTCCGTCGTTGGTCACGTAGAGCGCGTTGCGCGAAGCGACGTCGCGGGGAACCAGGTTGCCGAACGCGGGGTACCGCTCTTCGAGATAGTAGTAGCGATCGGCTTCTGGGATGTCTTCGGGTCGCTTGGTGACGTCTTCCTTCTTGCGGGGCACCCAGACGCGCCCGTCGTTGCGAAGGGACTCGCTCATCAGCGTGAGCTTCGATTGATAGGTGCCCGCCTGAGGAATACAGGTCGGATGGATCTGCGTGTAGCAGGGGTTCGCAAATGCCGCACCATGGCGGTGTGCACGCCAAATCGCCATGCAGTTGCAGCCCTTGGCATTCGTGGAGAGGTAGAACACATTGCCGTAGCCGCCAGTGCACAGAATCACCATGTCTGCGAGATGCGGGCTGACCTCGCCCGTCGTCATGTCCCGTGTGACGATTCCGCGCGCGCGGCCGTCATGGACGATCAAGTCGAGCATCTCGGTTCGTGGAAACATCTCGACCGTGCCAGCCTCGATTTGCCGGCTGAGGGCCTGGTATGCGCCGAGCAAGAGCTGTTGGCCCGTCTGTCCGCGTGCATAGAAAGTGCGGGAAACCTGAGCGCCGCCAAATGAGCGATTGCCCAAGAGGCCACCGTATTCGCGCGCGAATGGGACGCCCTGCGCAACGGCTTGATCGATGATTTGCACGCTGAGCTCGGCCAATCGGTAGACGTTCGACTCGCGCGAGCGGAAGTCACCGCCCTTGACCGTGTCGTAGAACAGTCGATAGACGCTGTCCCCGTCGTTTTGGTAATTTTTCGCTGCGTTGATTCCGCCCTGCGCAGCAATGCTGTGAGCGCGCCGCGGGCTGTCCTGATAACAGAAGCACTTCACGTTGTAGCCCAGCTCGCCGAGCGAAGCGGCCGCAGCACCACCCGCCAGCCCGCTGCCGACGACGATGATGCTGTACTTGCGGCGGTTCGCGGGCGCGACCAGTTTGCTGTTTTCTTTGTGCTGTGCCCAGCGATTCTCGATAGGACCGGTCGGTTCGTTCGATCGAAGTTCCATGACGACCTTTACAGTGTGACGAATCCCGCGAGCACGGCGATCGGGAACGACAGGTTCCCGATCGTGATCGCAGCCGAAATCGCGATGGCAGCATCGCGGCGGTAGGAGTTGTAGCGAGGATGACTGGCGCCCAGCGTTTGGAGCGCGCTGAAGATACCGTGATAGATGTGCAAACCGAGCGCGATGTTTCCAACCATGTAGACGCCGGCGATCAGCGGGACCTGAAAACCCTCGACGACGTTCCTGTACACCTCTCCGGGGTGCGCCGGAAGAATGGTGAAATGAAGCAAGTGGTAGACGACGAAGAGCAGGAGAATCGGACCGGACCAGTACATGGTTCTTGCTGCGTAGTCGGTCGCGAGGTCCTGATGCTTCTTGTACCGCGAACCCCGGGCCTTCATGTTGCGCACCCAGAGCGAGAAGGCCGAGGCGATGTGCGCGCCAAACGCGAAGAGAAGCAGCAGCCGGGTTCCCCAGATCAGCGGCGGCAAGCTTTGAAGAGTGGCGGCGTATCCGTCCAACGCTTCCTGGCCGAGGTAGATGTTCAGGTTGCCCAGGAAGTGACCGATCGCGAAACCGACGATGATCAGGCCTGACAGAGCCATGATCACTTTCTTCCCGATGGTCGTTTGATGCAGCGTCAAGGCTCGTTGCATGGTTTCTCCTCAGTGCCCGGTACGCCGAGCGGCCGATTCATACATCTACCGGCCAGTGCCTGCCACGCGGCGGGCGGAAAAAGCAGAGGTTTCAAAGCTCGAGGGGATCGTAATACTCCACGAGATCACCGCGAAAGGTCTCGAGCACCGTGACACCGTCTTGCTCGCTCCGCAGGTAATTCGGTCCAATCGGAACCTTGCCCAACCCACCCGGAGTATCGACGATGAGCTTTGGGAGCGCGATACCACTCATGCGCCCTTGGAGGGCAGCCATCAGCTCGATCCCGCGCCGCAAAGGCGTTCGCAGGTGCCCGGTTCCTCCGACTGGATCCATCTGCAACAAATAATAGGGCCGGACACGTGATCGGACCAGGCCCCTGAAAAGCTCTTCGAGGGTGTTTTGGTCGTCATTGACGCCGCGCAAGAGGACGGTTTGGTTCATCACGGGAAGGCCCGCGTCGACGAGTCGGGCGCAGGCGGCTCGCGCCTCTTCGCTCAGCTCCTTCGGATGGTTGAAATGCGTCATAATCCAGGTCGATTCGTGACTTTCACGGATCGCTGCCGCGAGCTCCTCGGTAATTCGTTGAGGAAGAGTGACCGGCGCCCGCGTTGCCAAACGCACGTAGTCGACGTGGTCGATCTCGCGAATCCGCAGGAGCAGGCGGGACAGGCGCTCCGTCGACATCACGCATGGGTCGCCGCCGGAAATGATGACGTCGCGGACCTCGGGATGTGCCTCGATCCAGGCAAATGCCGGTTCGAGCGCGGTCATGGAACGCGCCCCTCCACCGTCGCCCACGAGTCGGGACCTCGTGCAAAAACGGCAGTACACACCGCAGCGATCCGTCGCGAGCAAGAGGACGCGGTCTGGATAGCGCTGTATGAGATGCGGAGCGACTTGGTGAGCTTCTTCACCCAATGGGTCGCGCAGGTCGCCCTTGACCGCGATCGCTTCTTCGGCGCGCGGCACGCACTGACGTCGAATGGGACAGTCGGGGTCTTTCGGGTCGCAGAGGGCCAGATAGTACGGGGTAATCGAAATCGGAAGTCCCGCGGCCATCGCGCGCGCCGCGCCGATTCGTTCTGCGTCTGTGAGATCCAAGGCTTTGTCGAGACCCTGTAAATTCGTGACCGAGTTGCGCGCTTGCCAACGCCAATCGCTCCAATCCGGATCGAAAAAACCCTCAGCGTCGCGAAAATTTAGCGGCAGGGCGCGCACGTCGTGCAGCTTAGTTGGTGTCGCGTGACTGGCAACTCTCGTTGGCCTGGACACCTTCCAGAAACATTGTCATATGCCAGTTCCGGAGCTTGCCGAATGGGTCTTTTGCTCCCAGTGGCCAAGGCGAAAACGGAGAGAATATGCCGACCGCAGATCCCCGCCCCTTCGAGGTAGAGTACATCGAGAATCCAACCCAGGCTGAGCTGCGCGAGCTGGCGCTCGCACACACGCCCTGCGTACAAAAAACGTCGGTAGGCAGCATCAACAAAGTTACGCGCAACAAAGCGCGGATGGCGAAGTACACGTACATCATCGACACTCAGGATCGCTGGAGCCATCAGATCATCGATCCGGCTAAGGCGCGTGGCTTGATTGAGCGCCAAGCGAAGTACATCGCTGACAAGGGGAAGCTGATCGCCATCGACGGCTATTCCGGTCTCGGGCGCGGCGCGTTTTCGACGACCTGGCTTTATACTCTCGAGGGCGCGAACATCGCGGGTATGCAGCAGGTCCTCGCGTTCCCGCGTTCCGCCGTGGAAAGTAAGGCGAAGTTGGCTGAGCCTTTCGAGCCCACGTTTCGTCTTTTCTACACGCCGGACCTGATGCTCGATGACATGCCAGGCCGACAGGCCATCATCGTCGATATGGAGAACTGGACCACGTACGTGATGGGTGCCGACTACTTCGGCGAATCGAAGAAGGGCATCCTTCGCATGCTCAATCACTACGTGTACGAGCAAGGGGGCCTCGTGCTTCATGCAGGCGCGAAGGCCGTCACCCCCAAGAGTGGCAATAAGCTCACCATGACGATCATGGGGCTCTCGGGCACGGGCAAGACCACGACCACCTTCTCGAAGCAGGGCGACCTCACGGAACCCATTCAGGACGACATGGTTTCGCTTTGGCCGCATGGCGCCATCTCGATCACCGAGAACGGCTGCTTCGCGAAGACGGACGGCCTTTCACTCGAGACCGAGCCCGTTCTTTACAAGTCCACGATCGGCCCCGATGCGTGGGTCGAAAACGTCTTCCTCGAGGCGGATGGATCGTTCAACTTCAGCAAGGGCGTGCTGTCCATCGAGGATGTGAAGCGTCTGCGCGACATCTTGATTGCAACGGGCGCGGATGCCGGCAAGGTCGACAAGTACATTGCGGGCGGGGTCAATATCGACGAGATCGTCGACTCTCACGGCGTTCCTGCCGACGGTTGGGACTTCGTCGTCTGGACCCAGAACGGTCGCTCTATCGTTCCCTTGAGCTCGATTCCGGACGCGGCAGACCTCGAGAACATCCCCGAGGTCAAGTCGATGGGAATCCTCAATCGCGACGAGGGCTACGATGCCGCGATGCCCGGCATCGTGCGTTTCACCTCGCCCGAGCAGGCAGCCGGCTACTTCATGCTCGGCGAGACATCGAAGACCAGCGCCGCCGGCAAGGAGCGCGGCAAGACGCGCTCGCCGTTCACCCAGCCGTTCTTCCCGGCCAAGCACGGGCTTCAAGCGAAGCGATTTGCCGAGCTCGCGGCGACCATGCCCGGCGTGAGCATGTGGCTGATGAACACAGGGTACGTGGGCGGCGAGGCGAACGACGCCAAAGAGAACAAGGCCCTGAACATCAAGATTCCGCACTCGAGCGCCATGCTCGAAGCGCTCTTGAGCGACGCCGTCAAATGGAAGACGGATCCAGACTTCGGTTACGAGATCGTCGATGTCGACGCTCCCGAAAACGCCGAGCTGGTGTCGAAGGTGCCCGCTGAGATCCTCGAACCCCGCCGTTTCTTCGATAGCCGTGGACGGCACGCGGACTACGAACAGTGGGTCAGGCACATGAAGGAAGCGCGCACCGAATTCCTCAAGAAATTCGATGTGTCGGACGTGATCATTCGGGCGACCGCGGGCTGAATCTCGACCGGTTCGCAGGTTTTGCGGACCGCACTCGGACTTGTGGTAACAGACCTGGGCGTGAAGCGCTTCGCGTCCGCGCCAGTATTGCTGTCATTGCTCTTGCTGGGGTCGTGGGGAACCTTCGGCCCGGTTCCGACCGCATCTGCGGACAGCGATCTCGTCGTGATCGACGGGGTCTTCGGAGGAACGGTCTCGAAGTACAGCGGCCAACGGAAATGGCAGCCAAGCCTCTGGCTCGACGCGACCTACCGAGTGGCCGGCCCCCTGCACTTGGGTGGCTATTTCCAGTGGCTCGGAAAAGACTGGCCGCTCGATGAGCCGGGCCTGGGCGGCGGCGGAGTGATCGTGCTCCGCACCAACATCAAGAAACTGAGGCTCTCGGGCGCCTTTGGCGGCGGATACCTTCGCGTTCCCTTGCCCGATAGCGTCGAGGGGAGCGGCACGATCAGCGCCTTTGTCGGGCTCGGATATGGGTTTCTCTCGTGGATGGGCCTCGAGGTGCGAGGTCGCTGGATGCGCTACTTCAAGATGCCGACCGACGCCCCCGATCAGGCCTGGACCATCGAGGCCGGCTTCAGCTTCTACATCGACTGAGTCTGCGAAGATGCGCCGACCGCGGCGCAGAGCTCGCTATTTGCTCTTGAGGTTCTCGACCGCACGTCGCGCGAGATTCGCGCCAGCCGGATCGCTCTCGTTCGTTGCTGCGATGTAGCGCTCGAAGGTCGCGATCGCCATTTCGTCGTTCCCGAGCTTTTCGTAGCACGAGGCTAGATCGAACAAGAGATCGGGCGGACCGCCACGGCCGAGCTCGAGCGCTCGGATGTAGATCGGAACCGCCTGCCCGTAGTGCTTCGCTCCGCGGTAGGCGATGGCCAAGTTGCGAGCGACCTCGGCATCGTGTGGAGCGGCTGCGCTCGCTTTCTCGAGCGCTTTGATCGCTTCGTCGTAGCGGCGCGCCTTGCGCAGCGCCACGCCCAGGTTGTTGAGGATCTGCGGGTCGTTCGGAATCGCCTCGAGCCCCTTCTCATAGGTTGCGATCGCAGCATCGTTGTCGCCGGATTTTCGGTACGCCACGCCGAGATTCAGCCAGTGGTTGCTGTTCTTGGGCTCGAGCTCGCTTGCTCGCTTCAAGTACGGAACAGCCTCTTTGGGACGCTCGAGACGGATGAGAGCTGCGCCGGTGAGACCTTGTGCCCCCCCATCTTCAGGCTCGAGTTGGACTGCACGCTCGAACGCCTGCAGTGCTTCTTGATAGCGACCCAATCGACGAAGAATCGAGCCTCGGGTGAGATGTCCCTGGGCATAGGTCGGTCGCTCCGCCACGGCGAGATCGACTTCGGCGAGAGCCTCTTCGTAGCGTCCTTCTGCGCGCAAGGTCTTCGCAAGTTGGTAGTGCGCATTCGCCGCATCGGCGAATGACGTCGTTGCCGTGAGCCACAGCGTGCAAGCCAGAACCACCCCTATCCAATGCACGTCAGCAGGATAGCACGGACGGCAGGTCAGATGCCCGCGTAGAGCCATC
>DASRZF010000141.1:0-8310 GCA_035686645.1 Polyangiales bacterium | reverse complement strand
CAGGGCTTCCATGGGAGCTTGGTATTGCTGAGACGCACCAAACTCTGGTCATGAACGATCTGAGAAGCCGAGTGGTCCTTCAAACCGACGGACAGATGAAGACCGGGCGAGACGTGGTCATCGGCGCCCTGCTCGGCGCTGAGGAAATAGGCATGAGCACCGCGCCCCTCATCGCGCTCGGCTGCATCATGATGAGGAAGTGCCATCTCAACACCTGTCCGGTCGGCATCGCCACACAGGATCCGGAGCTTCGCAAGAAGTTCAAGGGTAAGCCCGAGCACGTGATCAACTACCTCTTCATGGTCGCCGAGGAGGCGCGCGAGATCATGGCCTCGCTCGGGTTCCGGACCTTCGAGGAGATGGTCGGCCGTGTCGACATGCTCGACACCGTCGATGCGATCGTCCACTGGAAGGCACAGGGCATCGATCTTTCGCCAATCCTGACGAAGGCAAAGAAGAAGAACGCCGTTACCGACGTTTATTGCACGAAGCAGCAAGACCACGGCCTCGACAAGGCGCTCGACAACAGGCTCATCGAGCTCGCGCAGCCAGCGATTTGCGAAGGCAAGCGGGTTCGCGCGTCGCTCACGATCAAGAACACCAATCGAACGGTGGGCACGATGCTGAGCCACGAGATCGCCAAGAAATGGGGTGAAGAGCTTCTTCCCGATGGCACGGTGCAGTTCAAATTCGATGGCTCCGCGGGTCAGAGCTTCGGCGCATGGCTTGCGAAGGGCGTCACACTCGAGCTCGAAGGCGATGCGAACGACTACGTCGGCAAGGGGCTCTCAGGCGGCACGATCATCGTTTATCCGTCGAAGAAGGCAACGTTCGTCCCTGCGGAGAACGTGATAGTCGGCAATGTCGTCCTCTATGGTGCGGTCAGTGGAAAGGCGTTTTTTCGTGGACGCGCGGCGGAGCGATTCTGCGTTCGGAACTCCGGTGCATGGGCCGTCATCGAAGGCGTTGGCGATCATGCCTGCGAGTACATGACGGGCGGTCGAGTCGTAGTCCTCGGCGAGACCGGGCGAAACTTCGGGGCCGGCATGAGCGGGGGCGTCGCATATGTCCTCGACCGAAACGGCGTCTTTCACAGCAGGTGCAACCAGGAGATGGTCGAGCTCGAGCGGCTCCAGTACCCTGAAGAGATCGCGATTCTCAAGGGTCTCATTCAAGAGCACCAAGATCGCACCAGATCGAAGGTCGCTGAGCGATTGCTGCAGGACTGGGAGCAGGCATTGAAGACGTTCGTCAAGGTGATGCCGACTGACTACAAGCGTGTGCTTCGTCAGACGGGTGACCTTTCGGTGGGCGTTCCCGGGCCCGATGCCGCCGAGCTCCAGGACCTTCCGGCGGCGGAGTAGGACGATGGGTAAGGTAACTGGTTTCAAAGAGTTTCCGAGAGAAACGATTCCGTACGGTGACCCATTGGAGCGCATCTCCGGCTGGGACGAGTTCACGGTCGACGTTCCGGAGGAGCACCTGCGGAAGCAGGGCGCGCGTTGCATGGATTGCGGCGTGCCGTTCTGCCAATCGGCGACTGGCTGCCCGATCGACAATCTGATCCCCGAATGGAACGACCTGGTCTACAGGGGACGCTGGCGAGAAGCCGTCGATCGCCTGCACAAGACCAACAACTTCCCCGAGTTCACCGGACGCGTCTGTCCTGCGCCCTGTGAAGGCGCCTGTGTGCTCGGCATCAACGAGCCCGCCGTCACGATCAAGAACATCGAGTGCGCGATCGTCGACAAGGGTTTCGCCGAAGGCTGGATCAAACCCGAGCCTCCGCTGCAACGGACCGGAAAGAAAGTCTCAGTCATCGGGAGCGGTCCGGCGGGGCTCACCGCGGCTCAGCAACTCAATCGCGCGGGTCACAGCGTCGTCGTCTATGAGCGAGACGACCGAATCGGCGGACTCCTGACCTACGGGATTCCCAACATGAAGCTCGACAAGGATGTCGTCGAACGGCGCCTCGAGATCATGCGTGCGGAAGGCGTGGAGTTCGTTACGAACGCTCACGTCGGCGTCAACAAGGACGCCCAGAAAATTCGAGCGGAGAGCGATGCTCTAGTGCTCGCCTGCGGCGCGACGCGTCCGCGCGATTTGCCGATTCCGGGCCGCGATCTCAAAGGAGTTCACTTTGCGATGGAGTTCTTGCTCAAGAACACCAAGAGCTTGATGGACAGCAAGTTGAATGACGGCGAGTACATCAGCGCCAAGGGCAAGCGCGTCATCGTCATCGGAGGTGGTGATACAGGTACCGATTGTATCGGCACTTCGATTCGCCATGGCTGCACCTCACTCGTGAACTTCGAGCTCTTGCCGAGGCCACCCGCCGAACGCGCGCCGGACAATCCCTGGCCGGAGTGGCCTACGATCTTCCGAGTCGATTACGGTCACCAAGAGGCCGAAGCGAAGTTCGGAAGTGATCCTCGCGAGTACCGTGTTCTCAGCAAGCGCTTCATCGATGACGGCAAGGGGAACGTTGCCGGAGTCGAGACGGTTCGCGTCGAATGGACCAAGGACGACGAGGGCAAGTGGCGGATGAGCGAAGTCCCTGGCTCCGAGGAGATCTTCGAAGCCGATTTGATCTTCCTCGCCATGGGCTTCCTCGGTCCCGAAGACACGCTGGCCGAACAGCTCGGTCTCGAGCGCGATGCGCGCAGTAACTTCAAAGCCGAGTACGGCAAGTACGCGAGCAGCACCGAAGGGGTCTTCGTCGCCGGCGATTGCCGTCGCGGGCAGTCCTTGGTGGTCTGGGGTATCGCCGAAGGGCGGGGCGCAGCGCGCGCGGTCGACACCTTCCTGATGGGAAGCTCCGATCTGTTAGCGCCGGACTAGGCTGAAATCAAAGGGTTTATCGTCTCCCAGCAGCCGAGGAACCGTTTTTTAGCGCATCCGTTGAAACTGCACGAATCCGTTGATATTGTGTAATCGTTTCTACCGGGGGCTCAAGGGCCGCAGGTAGAAAGGGATGACCCACGTGGTCCAAGATGGAGGCTTAGCCAAATTTAGGTGGGCGTGGCGTTGGCTGTCACGTCCGGGTGATCCGCGATGACGGGTCCACCGCTGTTCTTCTTCTCGTGACGCTTGTCTTTGGCTTGGGGATTCGCCGCTGTCGGCGCAACTAGCGGCGGAAGCTTGCTTGCTCAACGCCGGGTGGATCAGTCGATTCACCCGGCGCCCTTACTTGCAACCAGCCCCACGCTGCCCATTCGACTCCCATCCATCGGTTGAGTCGATCGCAGGCGCACGGGGCCCCAGGAGCGTCATTTGGATTTTGACGTGTACGGATTATGTTCTAGCCCATTCTTATCCCAAAGAGGTGGTCCCCGATGCAACGACTCGCTCGATTCCTCGTTCTCGTCGCTAATGTTTCCCTGGCAGGCTGCGGCAGCGACGAGGTTACTCCCATCACTGGCGATCTCGAATGGCCGCCCGACGCGACGGTCTACTTCGACCAGTACGGCGTATTCAACGCCGATTGCGCAACCGACGAGGATTGCGCGATGGCCCTCGGCTACTACCACGCGTCAGAGCGGTTCGTGCAGATGGACGTTCGGCGGAGGTTCTCGACCGGTCGACTGGCTGACATCTTGATTCCGATTATCGCTCAGCAGTATATCGACGACTTCGCGTCCATCCGCGCTAGTTTCTCGAACCGAGAAGGCAGGCCTCTCGAAGAGCAGCTGATCGAAGAGGCTTCTCCAAAGACCCTCGCGCTACTCCAAGCCTACAGTGCCGGCGTCAACAAGTGGCTGGAGGAAGTGAAGGCTGGCGACCCCAACGCGATATTCCCAAACGAATTCTCGAGCGTCTTCCTCGACTACAACCCAGAAGATGTCCCTGCGTGGACGCCTCAAGACTGCGTCGCCTCGATCATCGCGCTGATCGACAGTCTAACGAACGACGAAACCGAAATCATGAACGCGGGTAAGGCTCGTGCGGCTATCAACGCGCGTGAGCCCGATATCGGCGACGACAAGTTCGCAGACCTTTGGGATCGAGGCCCACTACTGGAGTCGTCCATCCTGCCGCCCGACTGGGTTCCCCCGAGCTCATCTTCCGCCGCGTCGAAGCGCCTCGCGATGTGTGGTCCGAACCGTCCATTGGACCCAGGCGCCGCGCTCAGTCGAGCCGCCGACAGGTTGGACGCCATCGACGCACTTCGCAAGATGGTTTTGGGCGCCGGCGTGCTTGGCGAAGACGTCGGATCAAACAACTGGGCCGTGTCTGGCTCACGCACCGCTAGTGGCAATGCGCTGCTGGCGAACGACCCTCACCTCGGAATGACCCAACCGGCGACTTGGTACCTCGCTCACATGGACGGCAAGACCAATGGAGGCGGGGAATTTCACAGCGCGGGAGTGACGTTCGCGGGCCTGCCCTGGATTCTGATCGGCCAAAACGAAAGCATCGCATGGGGGATGACCACCACGAACATGGACTTCACCGATGTCTACGTCGAGGAGGTAGTCCGCGACGAAAGCGGCAATGCGACGGGCGTCATGTTCGAAGGCAACGAGGTCGATTTCGTGAGGGTTCCTTGGACGGTCACGTTCAGCGACGGCACGACTCACGACTTCTGCGACGGCGCCGACTGCGAGGGACCGCCTCTGCTCTTCGTTCCGCACCACGGGCCGCTTCGCGACATCTCATTGACGGAGCCCCCGAATCCGGAGGATGACGTCGCACTCACTCTTCGCTGGACGGGCCAGGAGATCAGCACCGACATCAACTTCCTCACGGAGCTCAACCGCGCCACCACGGTAGAGGAAGCGCGCATGGCGTTAGAACTCATGACGACTGTCGGCCAGAACGTAGTCGTTGTCGACACCGCCGGAAGCATTGGGTGGTTCCCCTACAACCAACTTCCCAAGCGGACGTGGGCCACCGGGCTCGATGGCGAGGCGCCGCCCTGGCTTCCGCTCGACGGGCGCAGTGGCGACTACGAGTGGGACGAGTACTTCGAGCTTCAAGAGCTCCCACAGGCCATGAATCCCGACAAGGGATACATCGCGACCGCGAACAACGACATGACTGGGGCGCTCCTGGACGGCGATCCCACGACGCTCCCGAGTGGTGCAATTCATCCTCCCTATCAGGTGTCGGCGGCCTCGGGATACCGATTCGTGCGAATCGTCGACCTGATCGAAGACATCGACGACCAGCACACGATCGGGACGATGAACCAGATCATCAGCGACGTCTACTCGCTCATCGGCGAAGCCATGGTTCCGAAGATGATTGAGATCGCAGAGAACCCGCAGACGTTGCCCGGCATCAACGGGCTCAAAGTGATCGAAGCGCTCAAGTCTTGGAACTTCGAGTGTCCGACAGGGCTCGTGGGCCCGTACTGGGACTCGGACTTGTCAGACGATCCCGACGAGCTGCTGGCATCTGCCGGTTGTGCGGCCTTCCACGTGCTGCTCGATGATCTCCGGGCCCGCATCGAAGAGAACGAGTTCGCGCCGAGCTTCTACGACGGAGATGCGCGTTCGCCGAGCGCTGCGATGTACTTCTCCATCGTCGACACCAGCAGGCTCACGCCCGAGAACAAGGACATCTTCTGGGACAACCCCGCTACGATGGAGGTCGAAACCAAGTATCAGGTGATGGGGGAGTCGCTCCAAGTGGTCGGCGATTTCTTGGACGGCTGGCTCGGTAGCGACGAAAAAACGCAGTGGGCATGGGGGCGCCTGCACGGGCTACGTCTCCTTTCCGACATCGGAGGGCTGCTCGGCGCCCGGAGCTACGACAATCCGGCATCTGACGATCCGCTCTTCGCCAACGATGGGGGCCTGTACACCGTGGATGTCGCCTATCCCACTCCAACCACATGTCTGAATGACGATGTCAACTGCGAGCCGTTCGTTCAGACCTGGGGCGCCTCGACCCGCTTCGTGTGCGAGGCTCTGCCGCAGGGCCCGTCTTGCACCATCCAGCTTCCCGGCGGCCAGTCAGGCCATCTTCAGTCTGACAACTACGAAGACTTGATCTTCCCTTATCTCGAGAACCAACCCATACCGCTGGTTTTCGACATCGCGGAAGCCGAGGCGAGCGCGGTCCGCACCGTCGTCTTCCAATAGACGCGGTCAGACCCCTTTTTCGGCCAGGTACTCGACTCGCAAGGCGTGTGACGTCTTGCCGTGCCCGTCCTCCGTCCAACCTGGAGGCATCAGCAGGTAACCGAAGCGGCCGCGCCATGTTCTCGCGTTCCACGCGTCGCGGAGCATCGCATACCACTCGTGAAAGGCGATTCGCACCGGATTGTAGGTGTGGATGTTCTTCGTGAGGCCGTAGTCGACCGCCTGGGCCTCGGGCTCGAAGGTGCCAAACATCTTGTCCCAGATGATGAAGATGCCGGCGTGGTTGCGGTCGAGGTAAACGGGATTGCGTCCGTGATGAACCCTGTGGTGCGAGGGCGTGTTGAAGACGGATTCAAACCAGCCGAGCTTTGCGATGAGCTCGGTGTGTAGCCAATACTGGTAGAGCAGACTGATCGACTTCTGGATCAGGATCATCTCGATCGGAAAGCCTAGAAGAGGCAGCGGAACCCAGAAGATGAAACCCGTGAATGGCGTCGTCCACGACTGCCGCAGTGCCGTCGTGAGGTTGTAGTGGGTGCTCGAATGGTGGTTCACATGTGCGGCCCACAGTGCCCGCACCTCGTGATGAAGCCGGTGAAACCAGTAGTAGCAAAAGTCCTCCGCGAAGAGCAGGAGGATCCAGGACCACCAGACGACAGGTATGTCGAAGAGCCTGAACTGATAGAGCCACGCCAAGCCGGCAAAGGGGAGGAGCGTGAGCAGGGCGTTGATCAACAAGAAGCCTATGCCCATCGAGAGGCTTGCGAACGAGTCCTTGGTGGTGAACCCGGCAAGCTTCACTTCTTCCTCCGAAGCGCTCACTTTTCGACTCACGAGCCAGTGCTCGAGCACCAAGGTCGCGAGAAAGAAGGGGATCGCGTAGTAGATCAGACCCATGCCGAAGAATTACGATCAAGTCGTGAGTCCCACAAGCAGCACGACTAAGCCTGTCCGAGGATGCCTTCTGGGCGTTTGAACTGCTGAATGATTCGTTCTCTCATGCCGACCTCCTCTGCGCGTCGCGCTGAAGGCCGGCGCGCCAAGCCGCGAGCACCTGCGCGGCTTCCTCGACGGCGTTGTCGGAGACGCCTACCTGAAGACGCGAGATTGCGTTCTGCTCCCTGGCCTGCATGTTCTGGATGAGCGCCCGACCCCGATCGCTCAGCGCGATCATTGGGGAGCGCCGATGTGCGGGGTTGGCCGAGCGCTCGACGAGCTCGCTTTCGAGCAACGCGTCGACCTGCTGCTGTATGTGCTGGCGCGACACGCCGCGGGCGCGCGCCATGTCTGGCACAGTCATGGGGCCGCCTCGAAGGAGCAACTCGAGCACACCTCGCATCGCAGTGCTCACGCCCAGTCCCTCGTGCAAAGTCTCCGCCCACTGTTTCAGCGCGTGAAACAGGAGCCGGGTTTCCTCAAATAGCTGCTCGGTTCGCATTGACAAGATACTTGTCATAACGACGGAGTTTTGTCAAGTTGAGACGAGCCTGCCCATGACGCCCCGAGGCTCTGTGTGGTAAGAAGAGACCTTACCTTGCTTTGGCGGTCATCTATGAGGTGGAGAAGCAGCTGGCTCACCCTGGGCCTTGGCGCCTTCCTGCTCGTTGCATGCAATGACGGATCGGACGATCTCGGCAGCGAAACCGACATCGCGCTACGGATCGAGATCAGCGCGCGCGGCTTGAGCGGCGACCCCGCGGTGGGTCTGGAGATCCCGAGCATCGAGGGCCCGCTAGCCGTCCTCGGGCGCAGGCTCTTTTTCACGCAGAGCCTCGGAGGCGATCTCGACGCTGCTTGCGTCTCCTGCCACCACCCGATGCTAGGCGGCGGGGACGGACTCGCCCAATCGATCGGCGTTGGCGCGGACGATCCAAACGTCCTTGGCCCAGGTAGAACCCACCCCGACGGCGACCTCACCGTGCCTCGCAATGCGCCGACCACCTTCAATCTCGCCCTTTGGCGGAAGGGAATGTTCTGGGATTCGCGAGTCGAGGAGCTCGGGCAAGCTGGTATTCGGACGCCGGACAGCGAGTTCGGCACCAGCGATCCGGAAGCGGGCGACAGCATCTCCGCTGCGCAGGCCCGTTTCCCAGTCACCTCGTCCGAAGAGATGCTGGGCTTCGAGTTCGAGTTAGGCGGCACTCGCGACGAGATTCGCGCCGCGCTCGAGGATCGCCTCCGCGCAGACGGCCGCTGGGCCGCTCAATTCGAAGCGGCATTT
>DASRZF010000140.1:0-5767 GCA_035686645.1 Polyangiales bacterium | reverse complement strand
CGGCGCCTACGGTTGTTTTTCGTTCTTTCCGTCGAAGAATCTCGGAGGCTTTGGTGACGCGGGATTGGTCACCACTCAGGACGCCGGCCTCGCTTCCAAGGCTCGTGTCATGCGTGCGCATGGGAGCCAGCCCAAGTACTATCACGCCGTCATTGGCGGGAACTTCCGAATAGACGCTCTGCAAGCCGCGCTTCTGCGCGTGAAGCTTCCCGAGCTCGAAGGCTGGACGCGGCGCCGCCAGGAAAACGCCAACTACTACGATGCTGCGTTTGCAGAATCCGGATTGGACGAGGGGCTGCTTCGCCCGCCTGCACGCCGGTTCGAAGGTCATATCTACAATCAGTACGTCATCCGTACATCGCGGCGGGACGCGCTGCAGGCGCACCTTCAGGAGGAGAACATCGCGACCGCGATTTATTACCCGGTACCGCTCCATCGTCAGGAATGTTTCGCGAGCCTCGGCTATCGAGAGGGGTCGCTTCCTCGCTCGGAACAGGCGAGTCGTGAGGTCTTGGCACTTCCGATCTTCGCGGGCCTCGGCGAATCACGTCAGAACCGGATCATCGAAGCCGTAATTGGCTTCTTACGCCGATAGAAGTGGCCAATGGCGCGCCCGCGCTCTAGAGTCCGCGGCAGCTCATGGCAGCCCGTTATCACGCACCGTTCGCCGCGCAGGGGTCGCACACCGTCGATGCGGACATCGCGAATCGTCTCCTGAGAATCGCTCTTGCGAAAGGCGGCGACTACGCGGATTTGTTTTTCGAGTATTCGGTCAGCGGCAGCTTTGGGTACGACGAGCAGATCTTGAAGTCCGCTCGGCGGGCGGTTTCGATGGGGCTCGGCGTACGCGTCATGAAAGGAGACGCAACTGGGTACGCGTACTGCGAAGACTTCTCGTTCGATACGATGAAGCAGGCGGCTGAGACCGCTGCTGAGATCGCAGCCGGCGGCCAGCCGGTCGCCCCTCGAGAGGTGTCGATGCGCTCGACCCCCAGTCGCTATCCGGTCGACGTCGAGTCCTTCGATGTGGAGGGTGAAGCCAAGAAGGCGATTCTCGAGCGCGCGGACAAGGCTGCCAGAGCCGCCGATCCGCGCATCATTCGAGTCGATGCTTCTTTCGCAGAGAGCATGCGCGAGATATTGATCGCCAACAGCCTCGGCCACATGGCCCATGACCGGCAACCACTGATTCGCTTCGGCGTTCACGTGATTGCGGAGGACGGCGGAAACCGCCAGTCGGGGTCCTCCGGCGGGGGCGGCAGGATCGGCCTCGAGTATTTCGAAGACAAGACGCCCGAGTGGCACGCCGAGCAGGCAGTCCAACAAGCCCTGGTCATGCTCGATGCCCGCGAAGCACCTGCCGGCGAGATGGACGTGGTCTTGGCGCCCGGTGACAGTGGCATCCTCTTGCACGAAGCCGTGGGGCATGGCCTCGAAGCGGATTTCAATCGAAAAAAGACGAGCAACTACTCTGACCGTATCGGCCAAGAAGTCGCGAGCGCGCTTTGCACGGTCGTCGATGACGCTTCGCTGCAAGGTTCAAGAGGGTCGATCAACGTGGACGACGAAGGGCAGCTCCCAAGTCGTTCCGTTCTCATCGAAAACGGCGTTTTGAAGGGATACATGCAAGACCGCCACAGCGCCGACTTCTTTGGAACGACCTCCGACGGACATGGTCGTCGGCAGAGCTTTCGCTCCCATCCGATGCCACGCATGACCAACACGATGCTTCTCGGCGGCGTCGACGAACCGGAAGACGTCATTCGGAGTGTCCGCCGGGGCGTCTACGCGAAGAAATTTGGCGGCGGGCAAGTCGATATCTCGAACGGGGACTTCGTCTTCTCGTTGACCGAAGGCTACCTGATCGAGGATGGGAAGCTCACTGCGCCGCTCAAGGGTGTCAATCTCATCGGCAACGGGCCCGAGGCGATGCGCAACGTGGTCATGCTTGGTCATGACTTCGAGGTATCGGATGGGATCTGGACTTGTGGTAAGGAAGGACAGTCGGTACCGGTAGGCGTCGGCTGCCCCACCATCAAGATCGCTTCGATGACCGTCGGCGGGACTCAGGTGGCGGGCGGATGAGAGACGCGCAACAAGAGGCAGAAGCGCTCATCGAGCTGGGGCGCTCGGTCACCGAACGCGCAAGGCGCGCAGGCGCAGATGTCGCCGAGGCGGGGGTACACAGCGGCTCGCATCTTTCCGTCAAGGCTCGCATGGGCGAGCCCGAGTTGGTCGAGGAAGCTGGGTCGCGGGCGCTCGGTTTGAGAGTGATGGTCGGCCAGCGAGTGGCTTCGACGTACACCAGCGACATGAGCGAGTCCGGACAGCGAACCCTGATCGAAGATGCGCTCGAGCTTGCTCGGCTCAGCGAGGCAGACGAGTTCGCCGGGCCTCCTGATCCGTCCGATCTCTCGTCCGAGTCGCAGTGGATGGACTTGGACGCGTTCGATGATGGCGTCAGCCAGATCGGGGCGGACGAAGCCTTGACTCGTGCGCTCCGAGGGGAGCGCGCGGCATTCGATTTTGATGCAAGGGTCACCAACAGCGAAGGTGCTTCGTTCACACGCGCCCGCGGCGTGAGCGCGCTGGTGACCAGCGGCGGATTCGCTGGAACCGACCATGGAACTTACGCGTCAATCGTAGTCAATCCGGTGGCCGATGACGAAGGCGGCAAGAAGCGAAGCGGATACCATTGGTCGGCGTCGCGCCACTACTCCGATCTCGAGGATAGCCGGGTGGTTGGGGAGGAGGCTGCGCGCCGCACGATCGCACAGCTCGGCGCAAAGAAATTATCCACCCAAGAGCTTCCTGTCGTCTTCGACAAGGACGCGGCTCGGTCCATTCTCGGTCTTTTCGCCGGATGCATCCTCGGAGGCTCGATCTGGCGCAAGAGCTCATACCTCGTCGACCGGGTTGGAACTCGCGTTGCCAGCGATCTCGTCGACATCGTGGACGATCCATTGATGCCGCGTGCGCCAGGCTCCCGTGCGTTCGACGGCGAAGGACTTCTGTCTCGTAGAAACACGGTCGTCGAATCCGGTCTACTCAAGACGTACTTGATGGACACGTACAGCGCCCGCAAGTTGGGCCTGCGGAGCACCGGGAGCGCGTCTCGCTCACCTTCGGGCGGGATCTCGTCCTCGGCCAGCAATCTCATTCTGAAGCCCAGCGCGCAATCTCGCGACGCGCTCCTCGCGGATACCAAGCATGGGCTGTATGTGACCGGAATGATGGGGTTCGGATTCAACGCTGTGACAGGAGATTTCAGCCGCGGCGCGTCAGGCTTCTTGATTCGAAATGGCGAGCTCACCGACCCGGTTTCAGAAGTCACGATTTCTCTCAACTTGGATCAGCTGCTCCAGCGAATCGACGCTGTTGCCAACGACCTGGATCAGCGCACGGCGATTGCTTCACCGACGTTCAGGGTGTCGTCGATGACATTGGCTGGCAGTTAGTCCCGCTGCGCGCGGGCGACCATGGTGTCGACGTAGCTTTCGAGGTCGGGGCAGAGAACTCCTGTGCCGGTGAGTAGCTCCCGCGCGTTCCGGTCGTCGTAGATCACGTCGGTCTTCAGCTGATCGAGGAATGCGCGGGTGGTGCTTCGAAACCGCTGCAACCCTGGAGCGCGCATCAGTGCGGTCGCGAGATTCAGGGGATCGTGCTCCCGAGGGGCAGGGCGGCCGGTGGCTTCGGCAAAGAGGCGAAGGGCATATTGAACGGTGACCGGCTTCGGATCGACGATGTGGAAGGTACGCCCGATCGAGCTCTCATGCGCTGCGATGCGGAGGCCTGCCTTCACTGCATAGTCCACCGGAACCGCGCTGATGCGCACTCCGGTACGACTCGGCGTTGGGATTCGATAGTCTTCCGGTGCGCTCAGCAGGAATCGGATCAACAGATAGAGACCGTTCAGGTCCTCCACCTCACCGGTAACGGAGTCGCCCACGATGAGGGCCGGGCGCAGGATGACGATCGGTAGCTCGTCTGCCGATTCGCGGAACACGCGCTCCATGCGATAGAGCGATTCCTCGACGGGGTTGCGAAACCCCATTGCATCGTCGAGGTCAGTTTCCTTGACGAAGCCCTCACGGTTACCCGACACCGTGGCGCTCGACCAGCAGACGAGGCGTTTCAGTCGAGGTGCCGCTTCTGCGAGCTCCAGAATCTCGGCGGCCGCTCTGAGATTCCCCGCGGCTTCTTCGCTCGTGCCTGCTGGATCGGTGATCGATGCGCAGTGGTGAATCACCTCGACGCGTTCGGCGAGCATCGCGAACTCTTCTCCGCTCAGTCCGAGATCCATGGAGCGAGGATCGCCGACCGAGAGCGTTACCCGATGTCGCACCGACGGCGGAAGCGCGCTCAGCAACTCGATAGCGCGCGCCTGTCGTGCTTCGGTGACGACGCAGCAGACCGATAGCTCTCCTTGTGCCGCGAGCTCGCGCACCAAGTGCGTGGCGGGTTGCCGTCCGGGGAAACCAGTGACGAGAACCGATCGTCCTAGAGCCCCCACTATTTCGACTCCTTCCGAGCAAACTTCGCCACGAGCTTCTCGTGTACATCGGCGACCTGCCGACGCGTCGCCTCGAGATCGCCATTGTTGGTCACGACGTAGTCCGCGACGGCGATCTTTCGGGCGAGAGGAAGCTGTGAAGCGATTCGAGCATTCGCCTCGCTGACACTGAAACCATCCCGGGCGATCAGGCGAAGCCGCTGAAGGGACTCTTCGGCGCTCACGACGATGAGCGCGGAAAACGCCTCATAGGAGCGCGTTTCGACGAGCAAAGCGGCTTCGTAGAGGAGATATGGCGCGTCGCTCTCTTGAAGCGCTGCCATGTGCATGGCGCCAGCCGCACCGATCATCGGATGCATGATTGCATTGAGCTTCTCGCGCGCATCTTCGTCACCGAACACCAAGTCGCCGACTTTCTTTCGATCGAGGCGGCCCCCCTGGTCGAGCACTCCCTTGCCGAACTCGTCAACGATTCGTTGTAAGCCGGGTGTCCCTGGCTCGACCACTTCGCGGGCCAGCGCGTCCGCGTCGACGACAGGAATGCCGAGGTCGCCGAACATGCTCGCGACGGTCGTCTTGCCGCACGCTATTCCTCCCGTCAGACCCACCACCGGTTTCATACGGCGGCAGTATTGAACATAGCCTCCTGCGAGCAACACGATTCGGCCTGTGCTAATGCGAGCCGCATGCGAGCCGTGATACAGCGGGTCAACGAAGCGACAGTAAGAGTCGACGGAGAACAGGTGGGAGCCATCGACCGTGGCCTCCTGGTTTTTCTAGGAGCGGCCGATGGAGATGAAGACAGAGACGTTCGTTACGCGGTAGACAAAATCGCGGGCTTGCGTGTGTTCCCAAACGAGGAAGGACGCATGTCTTTGTCCGTCGGCGACATTGGCGGTTCGATTCTCGTCGTTTCGCAATTCACGCTGTTCGGGGACGTGAGGAGAGGAAGGCGCCCTTCGTTCGATGGCGCAGCCAAACCCGAAGATGCCGAGCGCCTCTACGAGGAGGTCGTCGAGCGTTTGCGTGGGAGCGGGTTGCGCGTCGAAACAGGCACGTTTCGCGCGATGATGCGGGTCGAAGCCGTCGTGGATGGACCGGTGACGATCCAGATCGACAGCCGAAAGCTTTATTAGGATTCCCAATCTAGACGCGGCATAATCTCGCCTCGATGCTGCGGTTCTCAAGCGAGCGGCGCGCATGGGTGTTCGCGGCCTTCGTCGTGCTCGTGCTCGTGATTGGCCTTTGGGCATG
>DASRZF010000139.1:0-7930 GCA_035686645.1 Polyangiales bacterium | reverse complement strand
TAGCAGGCCCCCGCAACTCCCGATCTCCGAGGCCTTACGCGGCAACTCCGAAAAGGGCGCCGATCCCAGCGGTCGCTGCCATGGCCAGTGCGCCCCAAAAAGTGACCCGAGCCACGGCTCTACCGACCGGGGCACCACCGGTACGCGCAGAGACCCCACCAAGCAAAGCAAGAAAACCCAAAGACGTGAAGGAGACGACCATCGGGATCCGCTCCGTCGGCGACATGAAGGCGGTCAGGAGCGGCGCCGCGGCGCCCACCGCAAATGTCGCAGCCGAAGCGAGCGCTGCCTGAACAGGACGGGCGCTCATCATTGCGGAGATGCCTAGCTCGTCGCGCGCGTGTGCTCCCAGCGCGTCGTGTGCCGTCAATCGTTTGGCAACCTGTCGCGCAAGCGCTTCATCCAATCCGCGTTCAACGTAAATAGCAGTCAGCTCAGAGAGCTCGAATTCGCCATCCGTCGCGAGCTCCGTTCGCTCGCGGTCGAGGTCAGCGTTTTCCGTGTCCGCCTGGGAGCTCACCGACACATATTCTCCGGCTGCCATCGACATTGCGCCGGCAACCAGGCCAGCGACGCCGGCGATCATGATGCTTTCATGGGTGGCGTCGGCAGCGGCGACCCCCACGACCAAGCTCGCGGTTGAGACGATACCGTCGTTTGCCCCCAGCACCGCTGCGCGAAGCCACCCAATCCGTTCCGTACGATGCGCTTCTTTGTGATTGTCAGTCATCGATATCGTCCTCGGGACGGACACGCGCCATCATGCAGATGCCATCCACTGCGGATCTTAGCCGGATTGGCGAAAGTATTCGACACTTGAGTGACATCGACAGAGCGCGAACTGGTACAGGGTAGTGGTCATCGGCTTGCGCTCGGCGTAGGGGGTCGTTGGACTTGGTGCATTCTCGTAGCTAGATGCCGGTGCACGCGTCAGCGGCGTCGGATTCAGCCTGGCAGTTGTCAATACTGCAGTTGTCTTGAGCCGCACATGCTTGCTCGGCCGCAAGCTGAGCCACGCAATCATTCGTGCCGAAAAAGGAACAGACGTCAGCCACGCACGTTGGAGATGCTTGTGCTCCGGCGGCGCCATAAATCGTTTCGAAGCACGTGGCGGCAGCGCTACAGAGATAAGTGCCGTTCGGGCAATCGCCCGCCGTGCCGCCGCTCCCTGAGTCACAGGCATTGAAGGCAGCAACCTGCGATTGGCACGAATCCGTTGGGTCTATATTGCAGTCGCCGCCCTGCGCTTGATCGGCGCATGCCACTAGTGCTGTCGTCTCGGAGACACATCCCTCCAAGTTTTCTGCCACGCAGTCCGAGGCGCACGTGGCGCTAGCTGGGTCGGGGCCGAAAAGCTCACAGTCGGCATTGCAGATGATCTGGCACGAACCGGTCACCATGCCTCCGCCGGAACCGCCCGAGCCTCCTGAGCCAGCGGAGCCACCAGTTGTCTCTCCGCAACCGGTGATAGCCAGCATCGATCCAAACACAACCGCGCACAAGAACTGCAGTTTCGTCATCGCGCAACCTCCCACGCCATCGAACGCGATGACACACGCAAGAGCCTACACCAAGTGGTGCTGACTGGCCGAATTAGGCGGGGGATAGGCGAAAAAGGGAGGTCGAATGAAGCGTGCTGATTACAAGTGGCTGGCAGAGCGCTCGCTTGCCGAACCGGCCTGTCGTTGCTTGCGGCGGTTCGTTGACCTGAGGGTGCCGCGCCGAGGATCTTCGGCTGATTTGCGCGAGACGACTCGCGCAAGCTATGTGGCGTTGCCGGCAGGCGTGCCCCCGCTGCATGCTTGACGCCACAATCAAACTGGGGCGCTCGAAATGCTCATCGATTCACCACTCTTGCTCGGAGGCCTCGTCTTGCTCATGGGCGGCGCCGAGTCTCTCGTACGGGGCGCAAGCGGCATCGCGCTGATTGCGCGAGTCCCACCGGCGGTCGTGGGACTCACCATCGTAGCAGCCGGGACCTCGATGCCCGAGCTCGTCGTGTCTGTGCAGGCTTCCCTCCAGGGAAGCCCGGGCCTCTCCATGGGAAACGTGATCGGCTCCAACATCTTCAACATCGGTTGCATTCTGGGATTGACTGCGGTGTTGCGCCCCCTCCGTATCTTGGGCAACACGGTCCGGTTCGAATGGCCCGTCATGATGCTCGCGGCGGTCCTGATCCATCTGCTGGCGCGCGATTTGGTCGTCGATCGATGGGAGAGCGGTTTCCTGTTCATGTGCATGGTCGCGTTCACGGCGTATGCCGTCTGGCTCGGACGAAAAGGAGTGGCCGCCGTCGAGCAAACTGAATTCGCGCAACTGACGACCGCGTCCTTTGGTAGATCGGGAAAAGCGGCGACCGGCCTCAACGTCCTGGCGGTCGCCTTGGGGGTCGGGCTGCTCGGAACAGGCTCCACAGCCCTTGTGCGCGGAGCGGTCGGGATGGCCAGCTCGTTCGGCGTCTCGGATCGGGTGATTGGCCTCACCATCGTGGCGGCAGGTACGAGCATGCCAGAGCTCGTGACCTCTCTTATGGCGGCACGAAGAGGACAAGACGACATTGCGGTCGGCAACGTGGTGGGCTCGAACATCTTCAACGTACTTGGGATCATCGGCGTCGTAGGCTCGATTCGTCCACTGCCAGTCCCGCGGGAGATCGTCGCCTGGGACGACTGGTGGATGCTGGGTGCATCCGCGCTCTTGTTCCCGTTGATGAGGACGGACATGACGATCAAGCGCATCGAAGGTGCGTTGCTTCTAGCTGGGTTTGTCACGTACGTGGCGCTTCTGATCCTTCGGACTACTTGAGCCAACTCAGTCCTTCACATGGACATCCGGATAAGAATGCTGGTGTGGTCGTTCCGGCCGCGCACGACCCACGTCGCTAACCCCGCGAGAAGTAGCCGTATAGAACAAGCAGGACGAGCGGGATCGTCAACCACAACAGGGGCCAGAGTGCGCTCACCTGAGGTAGCTTGGAGGGGTCGCTCCAGTCTTCGGCCCAGCCCCGGCCCTGCGGGCGTGCCGCTGTAGGTTGGGGTGCCGGCGCAACCGGCTCACTTGGAACGACAGCGGCTTCTGGCATTGGCGCCAGGGGGACATTCACTGTGCTGGCAACTGAGCTGCTTTTCAAATTCGTACGCATCACAAATTCCTCCATTCGCCAGCCAACTCGGATGGCGATTCTTCGAACAGACCCGGACGTTCAGGATAGAGAACGAGGTCGTTCGGGAGGTTCGTCGCTCGAATGGGCGGCTCTTGTGCCCCGGCAAGTCAGTCGTATCGCTGGGCGCTGGTCCGAAATCACACGGTGGCGTCGGTGAGACGCCGACGGAGTCAACACACGACTCGCATGTCGATCGAACGCGGTCTCTGCGCGCTCGAAAGCTCCCAAGTCGTCCGATTTCTGTGTGAGACGGACCTCCGAGGCTGGCGTTGCTTGCGGGGCAGCCAACAGCAGGGCCGATTTCACCTTCGCGGCAACGCGTTCGATTCGGGGGAGTGGCTGGTGCGGCGAGAGGCACAAAACCGCATAACCGGCCGAGCCAACGATAACTACCGCCAACACAAACAGCCGAGACACCGACCGCATCTTCCAAAGATGGATCCGGGCTTGCTCTTTGGCAAGTTAGCTCCCCGGCGCACCCGCTGGATTACGCCGGTGCCTACTCAGTCGCGGTCGGGCTCGAAGCGGGCTAGCACAGCTTAGCGGCCGTCGCGGTCCGCTCAGCGGCCTTCGCCTTCCTCCACGCGGCTCCAAGATTTGTCCGGATCGAACGCGACAATTTGGTTCGCTAGACCCGCAGTGTCGTCGCCAAAGTCTTTCTCATAGACGACGTCGTCTTGGTTGACGATGAACGTCTTGACTCCGCTGATGCCTCACTGTGCGCGCCATGCGATCAACGCAAAGCCGCCGACCATACGCCGAGCCACGAAGTAGTCTTTCGCCCCGGCCTGCGCGCTCGGTCCTGCGAGTACAGCATCCGGTAGAAGAAGCCATTGTATGGGGTGGGCTCTCCGCTCGCCGCGCGTCGATAGCCCTCGCCTGCGGCGTCGGCGATGAATGGCCCCGCTTGGCGTCCCCGAGCCATGCGAGGCGCTGTGCCGGGGTCAGCTTCATCCATGCGCGCCGCTGCCCGGACTCGTGGCGCTTCCAGCCGTCCTCAAGCGCCTTGCTCATCGACTTCCAGTTTAGCAAGGGCGAATTCCTCGAGCTTTTCAAGATCGTCGAGATCGTCATGCCAGCCTCGACGGGCGATCAGAACATGCCGGCCGGCTTCTTCCTCGTTACAGGCGAGCGCTCCAAATTGGAGGACTTGCGTTGGAACAGCTAAGAATTTCTGGACCTGCACACCGTCCTAAGGATAACGATGAACCAATATGCTTGCATCGATGCTTAGGCCGCCAAAGCTCTTGATAAGCACATGGAGCGTGTCACTAGGTTGATGACCACGTAATGGACCTTGAGGTTGCGGGGCGAAGCAGACTCTAACGGTGGCGATGCCACGAAGGGAAAGAAAGAATGGCGAAGAATCTTGTCATGACACTGGTTGGCGCTGCGTTCGCGGCCGCCTTGTGGCTCGCCCCATCGCAGGCCTCGGCAGCCAACTGCAACTTCAACAAGAACGAGAAGATCGCGATGGTCTCTTGGATTATCCCCATCGCTGGCGCGGTGATGACTCCCTTGGCGTGCAAGCGGGACCTCTTCAACAAGAAGAGCAAAGGCGATGCGGCGCTACCTGCCGAGCACCGCAAACAGGCTGATATTCGGTTTCTCGACCGTCGTCGGCATCGCATGATGTAGTGGCGCGCGCAGAACGAGTAGTCTCTCCGCTGGTGTCTTCGTTTGTCCAGAAGCTCATCCCGGCATGCGTCAACCACCGTCTTTAGCCCCATCCCGAGCTCGACTTCGTAGCCAAGCTCTGCGCGCCGTCTGCGATGCTGGGCGGAAGTGCCACGACGGATGAAGCCATGAGTCACGAAGCGTGGCCCTATTGAGGGTGCTACGTTCCCTCGCCGCGGGCGGTTCTCGATGGACGTCGAACTCTTATACAATCCTTCGCTCACCGTGGCGATCGCGCTTGCTGCGGGCATGGTCACGCAGTCGATCGCGTACCATCTCCGAATACCGAGCATCGTCTTGCTCCTTGCCGTTGGGGTACTGCTAGGGCCCGAGGTTGCAGGCATCGTCGATCCCGAGTCGCTCGGTTCCTCGTTGCACGCGCTCGTCGGTATGGGCGTTGCGATCATTCTTCTCGAAGGTGGGCTTCAGCTCGAGTTGCGCCGACTTCGCCGAGAGCAAGTCGTCATTCGGCGCCTCGTGACAGTGGGTGCGGTGATCACCGCGATCGGCGGAGCGGTCGCGGCGCACAGCGCGCTCGGCTGGGACTGGCGCCTGGCTTCTCTGTTCGGCGCACTGGTGATCGTGACCGGGCCAACGGTAGTGACTCCGCTCCTTCGGCGCTTGCGAATACGCGGTGCGGTCCCGACGGTTCTCGAGGCCGAAGGCGTGCTCATCGACGCGATCGGCGCCATTACGGCAGCGGTCGTCCTCGAAGTCGTGTTGCGGCCTTCGGACGAGAGCTTCCTCCTGGCCGCGCCTCAGGTCGCCTTGCGGCTTGGCTTCGGCGTCTCGGCGGGGCTGCTCGCCGGTGGCGTGCTCGCGGGTTTGCTTCGATTCCGGGGTCTGATTCCCGAGGCATACCACAAGGTCCTGACGCTCTCGGTCGCGGTACTGATCTACGAGCTAGCCAATTCGGTCGTGCACGAGAGCGGCCTTGCAGCAGCCACCATCACCGGCATGGTCCTCGCGAACTCCCCCATAAGAAAGAGCCGTGACTTGATCGAGTTCAAAGAGCAACTGACCGTGTTGCTCATCGGGATGCTCTTCATCCTGCTCGCGGCGAACACTCGGGTGGCTGACATCATCGAGCTCGGCTGGCCGGGAGCGATCACGGTCGCCGCGCTCGTCGTATTGGTTCGCCCGATCGAAGTGTTCCTGTGCTCGATGGGCACCACGCTGTCGTGGCGAGAGCGAGTCCTCATCGCGTGGATCGCACCCCGCGGTATCGTCGCCGCAGCAGTCGCATCCTTGTTCGCGATTCGGCTGGAAAGCGAGGGCATTGCAGGGGGCGCGCAGCTTCAGGCGCTGGTGTTCGCGACGATCGCCGCTACGGTCATCTGGTCGGGTCTCACGGGAGCGGCGATCGCTCAACTCCTCGGTCTCCGCCGACGCTCGGACGCGGGTTGGTTGATCCTCGGAACGAATGAGCTTGCGATCGAGCTAGCAGGGCTGTTGCAAACACCGCGGCAGGAGGTCGTGTGTCTGGACGAGGACCCGCACCGAGTGCAGGCCGCGGAGGAAGCCGGGATCAGGGTACTACTCGGCAACGCCCTCGAAACTCGGCTCCTGATGCGTGCGGAAGTCGAGCTCCGTACCGGCGCGGTAGCCGTCACGGAAAGCCCCGAGGTCAATCTCTTGTTCATCAATAAAGTTCATCAAGAGGCCAAGGAGCAACGTTGTCTCGTCGCGATAGACACTTGGTCGACCGGAGTCACGCCGGAGATCGTGGAAACCAAGGACGCTGAGGTGCTTTTCGGGGGAACCACCGATGTGGCGCAGTGGAGTCAGCGCATCGATCGCGGTGAGGCGCAGGTCGAATGGTGGTCTTGCCGAGCCTGGCGACCGAAGGGAATCTTCACCGAGGGCGAGAGCCGTCCAGCGTACCTGCCGATGGTCCGGCGAAGATGGAGGAGACGGATCGCGGTGGGGACCCGAACACGATTTTGGCGCAACGACAGAGTGGCGGTTCTCGTCGACCTGGCCCGGCAGGAAGAAGCGCACGAACGATTGCAGCACTCCGGGTTCGTGCGGAGCGAGGACCCAGCGTCCGCGGTCACTCCGCGCTCGAGCTCGTGACTTCGTAGCGCGCGCGCAGCTCTTCCATCGCGGCGTCCAAGCGCACTTGTCGCTGGCTCGATCGGTACGCGGCCGCGACGCGGGCGCGGATCTCTGAAAGCGGCGGAGTCTGCGGCTGCGTGCGCTCTTGGACGAGCAGGAGGTGAGCTCCGAACGGAGTTTCGATCGGGTCGGACCACTGCCCCTCGGGAAGGCGCTCGGCAGCCTTGGCGAATTCTGGGCCAAAGCGGGACGCAAGCTGCTGGGCGAGCTGTCCCTTGAAGCTCGCTCCGGACGGAGACACGTCCCCCAGCTCGACGGCCTGTTCGGGCTCGAGCGCCTCCGCGTCGAGCTCTTCTTTGGCCGCACGGGCCGCTGCCATAGCCGACGAATGCCGGAGGTCTTTGGAGAAGAAGACATGCCATCCCGTCATTCGAGCTGGACGCGAAAACCGCAAGCGCTCGCGTTCGTAGTACGCCTCGACCTCCTCGTCGGTTGGCTCCTGCTCCCCCCTTGTAGACAAGAGCAAGCGCATGTTGTGGACGAGCATGCTGCGGATCACGGCGTCGTCTGAACCGAGGCCCAACGCTTTGGCCTGGCGCTCGAGCTCTTCATCCGAGTGCTCTTCGTCGGACACGAACGCCATCTTCTGGCGGAGCCTGAGATCGATGGCCTGGTTGTTCTCCGTTAGCCCCCAGCGCTGGGCCTCACGGCAGAGCATTTCTTCCTCGGCAAAGCGCTGAATGAGCTCGGCTCGAAAGTCGTCAGTGGCCACCATGCCGCTCGTCGCCTCGTACTGGCTGACCAATGCCGCAACCCGTGATTCAGAAACGACGATGCGAGTATCGGGCGCTCGTTCAGTCGGCTCGCTTGGAAAAAGCCATCTGGCGCCGACGAAGAGGACGAGCCCGAGCAGCGCAAAGTGCACGATAGGCGACTTCATGAGCTTAGGTAGCTTCAAAGCGTTTCAGGGCGGTACCAAATCGGCGAGCTCCACGCTCGCTCTTTGATCACCCTCTGATCTTCGATGACCGG
>DASRZF010000138.1:0-8142 GCA_035686645.1 Polyangiales bacterium | reverse complement strand
CCAAGACCCTCGTGATCCATCCCGCCTCGACCACGCACCAGCAGTTGAGCCCAGCCGAGCAGCAGCAAGCGGGTGTCGTGCCCGAGTACGTGCGCGTTTCGGTCGGCATCGAAGATGTGAAAGACATCATTGCGGACATCGACCAGGCGCTTGCCGCCGCCGTGAGGTAGGCTAACCGACGCTCGTGGTCGACGATTTCGAAAGCACGGATTCGATGCGAAGCGGAAAGCCGCTTCGTCACGTACAGAAGGCCGTCTTTCCGACTCCGATGCGCCTCCACCACGGCGGATCTCTGCCGAGTGTGGAGGTTGCGTACGAGACCTATGGCACCCTCGACCCGGATGGCAGCAACGCCGTGCTGATCTGTCATGCGATCACCGGCGACTCACACCTCGCCTGCCATGACCCACGAGATGAGCCAGGCTGGTGGGAAGGATTGGTCGGTCCGGGCAAAGCCGTCGACACGGAGCGCTTGTTCGTGATCTGTTCCAACGTTCTCGGTGGCTGCCGGGGCACGACCGGGCCGGCCACGATCAACCCGGTGACCGGGATTCCCTATGGCAGCGATTTCCCACTCGTCACCGTCGAGGACATGGTCGACTTGCAGAAGAGGCTCGTCGATCTGCTCGGCATCAAGCGCCTTCGGGCAGTCATCGGTGGATCGCTCGGTGGTCATCAGACGCTCTGCTGGGCCACCCGCTATCCCGAGCAGGTGGAAACAGCGGTCGTGATCGCTGCCTCGGCACGAGTCACGGCTCAGGCGATCGCCTTCGATGTGGTCGGCCGCAACGCCATCCAGAGCGACCCTCATTTTCATCGAGGGCAGTACTACGGGACCGGGGACTTTCCCCAGACGGGCCTCGCGCTTGCGCGGATGCTCGGCCACATCACCTATCTGTCCTCTGAGGCGATGACGCGGAAATTCGACCTCGACCGGCATGCGCCGAGGGACATCGTGACGGACTTCGAGAAGCGCTTCTCGGTCGGCTCGTACTTGGCCTATCAAGGCGAGCAGTTTGTCGATCGCTTCGATGCCAACTCATACGTAACCGTGACCCTCGCGATGGACAATTTCGACCTCGGAGATACGTGGGAGAAACGCGTCGCAGCGTTTCGCGCTGCCCAATGCGATTGGCTGGTCATCTCGTTCTCGAGCGATTGGCTCTTCCCGCCGAGTCAGTCGCGCGAGCTGGTCTCGATCATGACCACTCTTGGCCAACCGGTTTCGTACTGCGAGATCCACACCGACGGCGGTCACGACAGTTTTCTCCTGCCCGATGACATCGAGGCCTTCAGCCCACTCGTGGCCGCGAAGCTCGGCGCGCCTGCACCACGCGCTCCGCGAATCAGCGCGGAGGATGACCGCATTCTCGAGCTGATTCCGCCGGGCAGCTCCGTGCTCGATCTCGGATGTGGGGAGGGCGACCTTCTGGCGCGCTTGAAAGAGCGTGGCGCGCCGCTTCTCTGCGGAGTCGAGGTGAGCACCGATCTGCTCGCCGCAACGATGCAGCACGGCGTCGAGGCGATCGACTACGACTTGAACGTCGGTTTGCCCGAGTTCGACGACGACCGATTCGATTACGTCGTGCTCTCGTCGACGCTTCAGGCCGTTCCAAACGTCGAGCGCTTGCTCGAAGACGCACTTCGCGTCGGTCACCGCGCGATCGTCGGCTTCACCAATTTCGCCCATCGAACGCTGCGAGAGATGTTCGGCCTCGAAGGCCGGGCCCCCAAGGCCCCAGGCCCATATTCGTACGAATGGTACAACACCCCGAACCGCCGATTCCCATCGATCCGCGACATGCTCGAGCTCTGCGAAAAGATGGGCGTCACGGTCGAGGACGCCCGCTACTACGACGACACCCAGGGTCGCATCATCGGCGAAGACGAGGACCCGAACCTCGCCGCCGAAACTGCTCTCCTCGTCCTCAGCAAGAAGAGTCCCTAGGCGTAGTGATCGGCCGGAGCCTCGAACTGGCTCTCGATCGCGTGCACCCGGGCCACGACCTCCTCTGCCAAGTCGAGGTCCGTATCGTCTTCGAAGTTGAATTCCACGGTGTCCGAGATCCCGCCGAAGCGCGCCTCGATCGCTTTTGGAAGGGCATCGTATGGCGCGTAAACGCAGAATTCGTCGAGCATCTCGTCTGGGATCTCCGCGCCCATCTGCTTCCACTGCCCGGTCTTCGACATGTGAAGGAGCTTCTGCGCCAGGTCATCCCAACCGTGAAGCGACATGACGGGCAGATACGATGGGGTCGATCCGTAGAACGCCAATCGGTAGCGGACCCACTCCCGGTTCTTCATCACCGTCTCTTCGTCCGGACCGGTCATGATGAAACCGCCCCCGCAAACGTCGAGCTCGCTTCGCGAGCGCCCTGCCGAGGCGAGGCCGCGATCGATCGCCGGCCAAACCACTTCGTTCAAGTACTTCTTAGTACAGAATCCGTGGAGCCTGAGCCCATCCGCCACGCTCGCTGCTGATTCGATCATTTTCGGCCGGACCGCTGCGAGGTAGACGGGCACCATCGGCAGGTTCGACTTCGCGGGCGTGAACTCCGGCGTCATCAGCGTGAACTGATAGTGCTCTCCCTGATAATCCAAGCGCTCACCGAGCTCCCAGCATCGCCAGATCGCGCGAAGCGCTTTCACGTATTCGACCATGCGGCTTCGTGGTGCAGTCCAAGGCGTGCTGAAGCGCCGTTCGTTGTGCGCTTTGACCTGCGTCCCGAGGCCGAGCGCAAAGCGCCCTCCCGAATTGACCTGGATCGACCATGCCTGGCTTGCGAGCACCATCGGGCTTCGAGGGAAGGCAACGGCGATCGCGGTGCGCGCCTGAATCCTCTCCGTAGCGTTCGCCACCATGGCTGCGTGGATCAAAGGGTCGCCGGTGATCTCGGGAATCGCGAACCCGTCAAACCCCAGGGCCTCGGCTCTCCGCCCCGCCGCGGCGAGCTTGGCCCAGTCGGTTTCGCCGTTGAACGTGTCGATCTTCATGCATCCCCTCTACCACGACTCGAGCCTGCTGATCAGGGGTCCTACTCATCAACTCGCGCGACGAAGTCGTCTACGCGCTTCCAGCAGTCGAACAGCCATCGTCTCCGCTCGTCACTCCCCCCCGGAATGTCCGCGGCGTGGATGCGCCAGATGCTAACCTCGATCTTCTGACCCACCACCGTGCCGCTCAACAAGTCCGTGGCGTTCGCCAGACCTTCGAGCCCTCGGTGGGCGACGATCAGCACGTCGGCATGGGGCGCGGCATCGAGCAAGGTAAGCACGCCTCCTGGCTTGGGTGGGAGGCAATGACGAAAGGACGTGGCCGTCGGCACGAGGTCGGGATGGGCCTTGGCCAATCGCGCGAGCGCGATCTCCTGCTTTCGTTTGGTGAATCGAGTGCCCTCCGGATAGAGAAGAACACCTTCATCGCCGAGGTTCTCGGCGAGCTTTCGGACGCCCGCGAGCTCCTGCTCGGGACTTCCGCCGCGATCGATGAAATAGTTTGGCGAGGCATGACCGGCCACATCGATGCACGGGTCGACCAGGAGCTCGCGCTTGAAAACGTATCGCAGCCGGAGTCCTGTTCTGGTCGACAGGAGGGCCACGGGCACCGCCGTGTCGATGATGCTCGCGTGCCGGATGAACACCAGCACGGGCCCCGGAAGAATCTGCTCCTCGCCCTCGATCGAAACCGAGAGCGAAAGAAGTCGCCGAAGCCAACTGAAGAGCGAGCTACCCCACCAGCATTCGAGCTGAAACATGAGATCCTGCCGCCGCCGGTCGTTGCCGCGCGTCACGAGGTGGATCCACCCGGCCGCGATCAGTCCCATGAGCTCGATCGTCAGATAGAACCAGAAGAACGTCAGCAGGCGGAGAATGACGAACGAGCATCGCCGGACGACACCGACCAGGAACGCGATCGGGATCCACAAAGGAATAAGCGCGGTCAGACCCGCCCAGGTCAGGACGTACGTCGAGGTCGTCATGAGCCGCCGCCAAGCGGGAGAGACCGCGCTCGAATGGGAAAACGCCAGCACCTGCACGAAGCGCGAGCGTCGGCGAAGGTCCGTGGGCCGCACTTGACTCGACTGCTCTCGTGTCCCGATCATGACTCGAGCCGGAATTTATCCGGGAAGGCTCGCGAACGAAACCCCTCGCCTCTGCGTTGACGCGTCACGTCGCCTTAGGGCGACGGAACGATCGACGCGATTAAGCCGTCGAACGCTTCGCGATGTTCTTGCACGGTGGCGTCCGGACCGAGGAACTTGAAGTAGTACGGTCCGCCTTCGCTGGCGACGATGGCCGCGAGCAGACGCTGACCCGGCACCGCTTCCTGGGCTTGTCCTGGAGGGGCCATTCCGCCTCCGTACTCGCCGGCTACCTCGACCCTCGCCACGTCATAGCCCGAAACCTTGCTCGATGATCGCGTCGCGTTCGTGACGGGGGAGCCGTCGGTATTGGCGAACTGCCCTATCCAGCGATCGATGTTCGCATCCGATGTTCCCGCGCCTTGTGGCCCGAAGAAATAGACGATGAGCTCTGCGGGCCCTGCCTTTCCTTGCGCTTCGAGTTGCGCGAGTCGCATCTGCGACTTCGGCGGTCGAACGCTCCAGGCTCCGGGCACCTTGAATGCGACGGCCCCTACGTCGAGCATGCCGTTGTCGTCGGGGAGGCCAGTGACCTCCGTTCCACCGTGTGGGTTCTGCGTGGGCGCCATTCCAGCATGCGGGTCCCCCGCCGCAGCCATTCCTGCGTGCGGGTCTGCGGTACCGCCCGGGTGGGCGCCGGTGGTTTCGGTCGTGCCCACTCGAGGTGAGGGCTCGCCCGGCGCGTTCCCCTCCTTCGGGGTCGGTCCCTTGCTCTGACAGCCCAGAACCAAGGAAACAGTGAGGATCATCGAGAGGACGTGGAAGCTGAGGTTCTTCATCATCGCCGTATTGGAGCACCTTCCTGGGCACCCCTCAACCGCCTTCTGGACAAGGTCAGGGCAACTGCTACCTTGCTGCCATCGCCCATCGTGGGCGCGGTGGCTCACCGTGGGCCACCAGCACGCTGCCGACCTGTTCCTATCAGACCCGCACCGTGAATGGAAACAACGGTTAACGGTTCGTAGAAGACATCGGCAAGTAAAAGCGAAGCAGGCACTCGGGAGAGGTCCCGTCGTCCATGCTTCGCAGAATGATCAGAGAGAGACAGAATGAGCAAGAAACTATTCGTAGGCGGCCTTAGCTGGAACACAACAGACAGTGAGCTCCAGCAGGCTTTTGAGGCTTGTGGCACCGTTGCCGAGGCCAAAGTGATCACCGATCGGGAAACCGGTCGCTCGCGAGGCTTCGGCTTCGTGACCTTTGAAGACGAGCAGAGTGCAGTTCGTGCGTGCGAGGAGCTCAACGGCTCCACGCTCGACGGCCGCACGATTCGAGTCGACCAGGCCAACGAGCGCCCAAGAAACGACCGCCGCTCCGACAATCGTTGGTAAGCGGGACTACTGAATGACCACGAGTCAGAACGACTTTGAATCTCTCAGGGTCGGCGAAAATCTTCGCCGTGCCCTGAGAGACGTGGGCTACACAGAGCCCACACCGATCCAGTCCCAGGCCATCCCGCACTTGTTGCAGGGGAGAGACCTCTTGGGCATCGCCCAGACGGGGACAGGCAAGACCGCAGCATTCGCGTTGCCCTTGCTGCAACGCTTGGACGAGGAACGCTCGCCCGCAAAGCCCCGGCGACCCCGGGCCTTGATCCTCGCGCCGACTCGAGAGCTGGCGCTCCAGATTCATGAAGAGCTCGGCCGCTATGGGCGGTACCTGAGCCTGCGCCACACGTACATTTTCGGTGGCGTGAGCGCCAACCCGCAGATCAAGGCGCTCGCCCAGGGCATCGACGTGGTCGTTGCGACGCCGGGCCGGCTTTTGGACCTCGCGGGGCAACGGAAGATCGATCTATCTGAAGTTTCGGTCCTGGTGCTCGACGAAGCCGACAGGCTCCTCGACATGGGATTCGTTCGCGATGTGAAGCGAATCGTTGCCATGACGCCCAAGACGCGTCAGTCGCTCCTGTTCTCCGCCACCATGCCGAAGGAAGTCGTGTCTCTCGCTCGCGAGATTCTCCGTGACCCGATTCGCGTGGATGTGTCGCCCAAGGAGGTGACCGTCAGCGAGATCGACCAACGGGTCGTGATGGTCGGAACCAACGACAAGCAGCGCATGCTCGAGCATCTGCTCCGCGACGACGAGGTTTCTCGCGCCATCGTGTTCACGCGCACCAAGCACGGTGCCAACCGAGTGGCGAAAAAGCTCGAACGCGCCGGCATCGGTGCAGAGGCCATCCATGGCAACAAGTCGCAGAACGCGCGCCAACGCGCGCTGAGCAACTTCAAGAACGGCGACGCTTGGGTCTTGGTGGCGACGGATATCGCCGCGCGCGGCATCGACATCGACGCCGTCTCTCACGTGTTCAACTTCGAGCTCCCCCACGAGCCCGAGAGCTACGTACACCGCATCGGCCGAACCGGTCGCGCAGGTGCCACGGGCGCTGCATGGTCGCTGGTCGACCCATCGGAACGCGGTCGTTTGCGGGCCGTGGAAAGGTTGATTCGAAGCTCTCCTTCGGAGGTTTCGGTCGACCTGCCGCCGCGCGACCCGGCCGAACAAATCCGCGATCGCGAAGACGAGCGACCTCGTCGCGACGCCCGCCCGCCGCGGAACCGTCAGCGATCCGGAGAACGACCCGGAGAGGGGCAGCGGCCTCGTCGTCGTCGCCGGCCGGCGGCTTGAGCAAAACGGTCCTGAGTCGCAGCGTGCATTGCGCGCTGCCTCTCGGCGACCTAGTACTCGATCCATGAAGCGCGTACGCGGTTTCGTCGATCTGGTGTTCGACCTCGTCGACGAATCGACCAACCTCGTTCAGCGGACGCACGATTCCGTGGTCGAGCGATCCAAACGCCGCTTTGCGCCGATCGAGCCCGCCAAGAGCACCGCGGAGCTCGTCACCGGTGTTCAAACCGCGATTTCCGGCGGCATCTTTGCGTCGATCCGCGTACTCAATGGAATCGCGCGTTTCGGCGTGAACGCCGCCGCCGATGTTGCCGAGGCAGGCCTCGAGCAGCAGACGGACGCCGAGTCCCTGGAGCTCGCGACCCCGGTGAGCTCGAGCGCCCTCGGAACCGCCACCTGGTATGTCGACTATCTGCAGGCTTCGATCAACGGCTTCTGGGGAGATCATCTCAGCCGGAAGAACAACCGCCTCGATCTCGGCATGACCCTTCGGCACCATGGCCGGCATCTTCCCGCCACGCCCGAAGCCTTTGCGGCGGCCTTTCCTAGCCCGACGCCGAAGCTTTGTGTTTTCGTCCACAGCCTCGCCGCGACCGAATGGCTCTGGAGCTTGTCCTCGGAAAAGCACTATGGCGACCCGGACGTGACCTTTGGCACACGCCTGCGAGACGACCTCGGCTTCACGCCGATCTACCTTCGGTACAACACAGGCCGGCATATCTCCGAGAACGGACGCGCCCTGGCCAAGCTGATCAGCGAAGTGGTCGACGCCTATCCCGTGCCCGTCGAAGAGATCGCGCTCGTCGGGCACAGCATGGGCGGCCTGGTGGCGCGCAGCGCAGCGCACTACGCGCGCGAGCACGACGAGCCCTGGATCGGAAAGCTTCGTCATGTCGCCTGCATCGGCTCGCCGCATCTCGGCGCGCCCCTCGAAAAGGCTGTGAATGTATTCACCCACGTGCTGCGCAAGCTCGACGCTGCCGGTGCCGAGGTTCCCGCCGCGCTTCTCGACAGTCGAAGCTCCGGCGTGAAGGATCTGCGCTACGGCTACACCGTCGATGAAGAGTGGGCCGGAAGAAATCCCGACGAAGTCTTCGCCGACGCACGCGAGAACGTGCCTCTGGTCGAGGGCGTCGGATACTATTTCTTGGCGGCGACCATCTCGCACGATCCGGAGCACCCGCTCGGCGAGCTCCTCGGCGATCTGATGGTCCGACTGCCGAGCGCCATCGGGGAAGCGCCCGAGCCCGCCCGGCGCATTCATTTCTCCGGCGGAACCGTGTTCCCGGGCATGAACCACATCCACATCGCGAACCATCCGGACGTGTACGAAGCGCTGCGCGGGCTCTTCGCCTAGCAAAGCCCCTTGCGC
>DASRZF010000137.1:0-6572 GCA_035686645.1 Polyangiales bacterium | reverse complement strand
TTGCCACCGAAGCCGAGCATGTCGTTGGCACCGATGTAGAGGACGACCATGGCTGGATCGTGTGACGTGATGAGGCGGTCCATGTAGTGGATCACGTCGTTGACTTTCGCGCCGCCGAAGCCCCGCTGCACGGCGGGGAGTGGAGCCATGTCTCGCGCAAGGGTGCTCCAGAACCGAATGGTCGAGCTCCCCGCAAAGACGACAGCTCCCTTCGCAGTGGGTCGCCTGCGTTCCTTCTTTTCGAACGCGTGGATCTGTTTTTCCCAAACGAGGGGGTCCTCGCTAATCGTCCTGCGAACCTCGTCCCAGATCTTCCAGCCTACGATGGCGGGTCCGACGATGGGGACAGCAAGGATGGGAAGCCAAATCCACATGAGCGAAGCCTGTCCTGGACTTGGGGTCACGGCCAGGGTCCTCCGTTGTGGGGCAGCGGCTACCGGGTGGAGAGCTCGCTGACGTCCACCAAGACCCATTCAGACGGTCCGATCGTCGTGTCGAGACGACGTCGTCGCCCAAGAACGGTCACTTCGATCGCGTGTTCGCCTGGGGGAAGCTCGGCGCGGACGACCGCAATCCGCGCAGGAAGAGTCGCCCAGCTTCGGGTGTCGGGCTTGTCGGCCGCTACCATGCTTGCCTGTGTGATCATCGAAGCGAGCACGCCGATCCCGCTCTTACCGCTCGCCTTCCCGACAGCGACCCCCGCGCCCGCTCCGACCGCAGCTCGGGTGAGCATGCGGGTCACCGCCGCGGCCATGACGCGCCCTTTGCTCTCGTTCCACGCCCGCCGAGCGACCGCGTCGACATCGGCGATCACGTGTACTGTCTGGGTCTGCCCGTCGATCGTAACCAACGGCGCGGGGTACTCTTTGGGTGACGGCGCGAGATCCGGATAGTTGATCCAAGTGACCAACCCTTGCGCCGCAAGTCGTCTCGCCTGCTGCATCGCAGCCGGAGACAGAAAAGCCGCCGCGATGGTCAACGCAAAGCCGATCGGGACGCGCTGGGCCAGGAGAGCAGGAACACGCCCGTAGCTGATCACGATCAACATTTCGGACGATTCGTTCGAACTGGGCGCGCCCTGCCCGGCACCTTGGGCGGCGGACTCGAGGCGGGGGGTTCGGTAGCCACCGAGCTGAGTGAGCCTTTGAATCGGATGCGTCAAGCTCGGCGCGTCAGTCGCCTGTAGGACCTCGTCGTAGTATCGAAGCGCAGCGTCGGGAGCACCCGACTTCTCGAAGACGTACCCCGCGAGATAGCTTCCGGGCACGCCCGCTTGCTTCACGGCGTCGTGATCGACCTTCTCGGCGCCGAGCAGGTAGTCACGCATGACCGAAAAACGCCGCGCCTCGACTCTGGCGCCCTCGAGATTGCCCGGAGCGAGGTAGTTGATCATGTTCATCGTGTTGAGCATGAGCTTCTCGTACGGACGGGCTTTGTAGGGACCTGCGCTATCGCTAAACATGTACCGAACGATCTCGTCGGAGGTCGAGCGCGAGAAGTCGAGGATCTCGATCGCCTTGTCAGCGATCTGGAAGTCGCGGCTCGACCAGTCGTACTGTTGCCGGGCCTGCAGCACCATCGCTCGATCGAGAAGCAATAGCGCGTCGTTCTTCTTCAGCTCTTCCGGTACGTTGTCGGCGCGCTTGACGTCGAGCGCCCGATTGCTTGCGCGCAGAGCGCCGTCGAGGTCGCTCACGTCGAGCGCACTGCGAGTCTGGCGAGTGTAGTCCGAGAACGTCTTACAACCGGCGGTGGCGAGCACCGCGGTCGCTGCGAAGACGAGCGCCGCAAGATGGTGCGGCCGCCCGACCTTCTGGCGCTTCGACTCCTCGGTCACGAACTAGATGATCGCCTTGGTGATGGGAGCCTGATTCTGGAAGAGGATTTCGCCCGTCTCGACGTCGACCGTGCGTAGGAACAGATAGTACTGCACCCTTCGAGCGCTTTGCGTGCGCTCGTCGGTTGCATACACCCGACCCGAAACGATGTAGCGCACACCGATTTGCTTGCCCCAAGCCGCAACCCGCGATTGATCATACGCACTGTTCTGTTGTTGTTGACGAATCTCTTCGATCAAGACTGGCTGGTCTTCGAGGCTGATCACCCGGACTGGAGCGAAGTTGATCAGCTGCGACTCGATCTCGGTCATGAGCGCGTTGAGCGCGCTGTCGATGTGCTCGCTGGTTTCGTTTCGGATGGGCAGGACCGCGACGGTCGGGTCCTGCTCTGCCTGCCATCGGGCCATCAGCTTGGACGTCCTGAGCGCCTCCATGTTGATCTTGAGCGCCGTCTCGAGATCTTTTCGATCGAGGCTGGTGCTCATGGCGGCCTGATCGAGGCCCGGGGTGTCCTGCCCGCGAACGGCCCGGGGGCCGGCACAACCGGCGAGGAGGACGACGAGCGAGGCGAGGACCAGAAGGGGTTGGAGAAGGTGCTGGGGTGAAGACGAGTGTTTGATCATATCCTTGCCGTGCGAATGAGTTCGGGTTGCGTAGCGTAGCGACCCCGGCGGCAAGCGCAAAGCAGAGAGCCCGGGCGCACGGGCTCCGCCACATTCCTGTGCTACCGTACGCTTCCTAACCATGTGGAAGCTCTCCTGTCTCGCCCTGGCCGTCTTGACGTTTGCACCGCTCGCAAGAGCCGATGATGCGGACGACCTTCCTCCAGGCTCGCAACCGGAGTACGGCAAGATGCCGATGACCTCCGAAGGCAGAAACCCGAGGCTCGAGCGCCGACTGTCGCTTCAAACCAGGCATCGGCAGGACCGGACGTATCGTGGTCCGGCGGGCATCTTGGGGTTCCAGGGCGGCGTTCCGATCTTCGTCGGCAGCGATGTCGATCGCGATGTGGTGAAAGCCGGCGGAAGCATCCTCGGTTTCGGCGGGGTCGATTTCGGCTTTGGCACCGTCGAGCTCGAGGTCGGATGGATGGGCAACCCCACCGACCCGCCCGGGCTCGATGGGGTGACCGCACAGCGCGTCGTCCTCGGGGTGGGAGGCCGCGTGCAGGTCCCCAACAAGTCGGTGGTGGTTCCGTTCGTCGGATTCGGCTTTGCGGCACAGTGGTGGAAGTACGACCTACCGATCGGCGGCTGCACCGCACTGTTTTGCTCGACCGGAGGGAGCTTCCGCTTCGCGCCCGGCTTCAACGTGCGGGCGGGCCTCTCGTTTCTGTTGGGCGGCGTGGCGGCGATCGAAATTGGCGCCCGCTACAACATCTCGTTCGAGACCAACGGCATTGCCACGCGGAACCTGCAGTTCGTCGAGCCGACGCTCGGCTTCCGTTTCTGGCTCTAGCGTTGATGACCTGTGCCTCCTGGGAGCTCGGTCGACCGCACGATCGTTGATGCGCCGACGGTCGCGGTCGAGATTGTGCTGTGGTGAAAGCCGAGACGAGGATCGTCGAGGAGCCCGATGTGCTCGGGGAAAAACCCACGGATCGAGGGGAAGCGGATCCGCTTGTGCACTTTCATCTCCGGATGGCGATAGACGATGACCTCGTTGAGGCCGCGGTGGGCAGAGAGAATGAAGCGCCCGTCAGGGCTCACTTGCAGGCCGAGGCTCCCGTCGAGGAGGCTGAAGCGGGTAGCACGCAGAGCCTTCAGGAGCAGATGCGAGTTGCCGGGCACGTCGACGCGGCTGAAGCTTTCTACGAGGTTTGACCAGCCGCTGCGCAGATGGGGGAGCGAGCGGAGGAAGCTCGGGCGCTCGTCGATGAACTGCACGTGCTTGAAGGTCTCGAGATCGACCCGCACGAGCGTGCCGCCGGCGCACGCGTTGTAGAAGACGTCGTCGGCGGTGACCACCACGTCGGAGGTGAATGCTGCGGGGAGCTCCTTGGCGATGGAGGCGTGGCGCGTGACGGTGGCCGTTTCGGCGTCTACCTCGAAGACGTAGTTCTTGAAGTGGGCGAGCGTGTACTCGCCGAACTCGCCATCCTGCGGCGCGACCTGCTGACTCGGGCCGTAGAAGAAGTCCTTGGTCGGGTGCGCCGCGATGTGCCAGCAGGTGGCCGGAAGCTGCACGACGCGGGCTTCGTTGGTCGTGAGATCGAAGACGCCGAGCTCGCGCGCGTAGCCCTTGATGTCGTGATCCATGGAGCCGTAGCCGATGTAGCGTCGTGAGGGCGAGAGCTTGAGCGCGTGAGGGAGCTTCACGAGGTGGGCGCCGAGGCGTACCGGGTGTTCGAGGTCGTCCATGTCGAAGCGCCAGAACGAGTCGCCGAGCACGGTGATGAAGCTCTTCTCGGACAGCCACACCACGTGTGTTTGGCTGGAGTAGAGGACCTCGGGCGCGCAGAAGCGCAGCGTCGAGAGGCGGCGCACCTCGCGAAGGGTGCGCGGATCGTAGAAAAGGAGTGTCTGGGAGAGGTTGCCGAGGAACGCCAGCGTGCCGGTCGGGTTCACCTGCGTGGCGTGGCCGCCGGCCAGTCCTTCGAAGAAGTGGACCTCCTTCTCCCAGCGATCGGCGTCCGGGTCGCAGCGGAGGCGGGCGATGCCGCAGAGGCCCTCGAAACCGTTGAGGCAGTTGCCATCGAGCGTAATGAAGAAGTCAAAGGCGGACATTCTGTTCCTCTCTTCAGCGGAGCGAATCGGGATCGCCAAGCAGGCTGTGAAGCTCCTGGCAGATCCGGGCGGCTTGGATGCCGTCGACGACGCGGTGGTCGAAGGTGGCGCAGAGCTTGAGCGTGCGCCGAACACCGAGCTCGCCATCGTCTCCCACCCAGGGGCGCGGACGCACGCGCGTGAGAAGGACATCGACCATGATGCGCCCGATCGGTGTCAGGGGCGCGTAGGCTTCGTCGACACCGTGCATGCCGAGGCTGGTCACCATCCCAACGCCGAAGAGATCTGCCGGGAGCCCGAGCTTCGACAGGTCGAGGTGGAGCTCGTTCATCGAGAGGCTCGCGAGCGTGAGGAACGGGCGCATCATCCACCAGGGGAGCTTGTCCATGAGCTGCTTGGTCTGCTGGAACTTTGGATCCTGGTCGGCACGGATGAGCTCGCCCGCTTCGATGACGTCGGTGGCGAGCTGCCGAAGGGGTAGCTTGTCGGCCGCAATGAGCCGGTGGGCCGAGAGGTCGCGGCCACCCGCGCCTGCAATCAAGACGGTGATGTCGACGGTCTTCCGTTGCTCGAGCTTGCCCCAGAAGCGCACCTTGGCGTTGGTCCGCGGGTGGCGGGCGATGGCGATGGCGAGTGCCTTGGTGACCAAGTGCGTGACGGTGACGTTGACACCCCACTCTTCGCGAACCTTTTCCACGAAAGCCAGCGCTGGCTCCATGTCGACCTCGGTCGCGCCGTAGATGGTGGGGTCCTTCGGACGCCGCCACTGGGCCGCGGCCCAGCGATGAAAGATCGACGGGTTCTCGTAATTCTTGAAGTTGCTGCTCATGGCTTCGCTCCGCGGATACTGTCGAGAACGGGACGTGCTTCAGCACGGCATACGTGTTGCCCGAGACAATTGGTTCAAGCACCAGACCACCATATACGAAACAATGCCCAAGACGGAAGCGGGCCTGGCTCTGATGCAGAGGAGTACTTGGACGTATTGATCGTCAGCCCGGAGGGTCTCGCCCGGAGCCCTGAAGCGCCGGAGCGAGCAGCCTTGGGTTTGTAAGCGCGGGCCCATCCGCGCAGCGGGTTTCAAATCCAGAATCTGGCTTCCCGTGGTTCCCGCCAGTCGCCTGATCAGCGCGCAATCCTGGCGCAAAAGGCGTGCTCAGCGCAAGCCATGCGCTTGGCCGGACCCGGAAACAGTGAGAAACCGTGGTATCGCACCGGTTGGCACGTGTCGTGCACCCGGAGAGCCTGTGTTCTCTGAACGGGGAGGTGCTTATGTACGCTCAACTGAAGACATTCGGCCTGCTACTTTTCGCCGTCGCAATCGCAGCGTGCGGCGATGACGGAAACGGGACTGCAGGCGGTGGCGGCGCGCAAACGTCGACGGTGACCGGCACCGTGTACTTCTACGAAGAAGGATATCCGGCGGTCGAGGGGGCCACTGTTGAGGTCTATGAGACCAGTCTCTCCACTACGACTGATTCACAAGGAAACTTCACGCTCGAAGGAGTGCCACATGGCAATCGCTTCTTCATCACGAAAGCGGCCGGAAGCTGGGGCCTCGTCGACTACTGGTATGTGCCCGATGAGACTCCCAATGGAGGCGCTGCAGAGCTCCTCGTCGTGAGGGATGCCGAGGTGGCATCTTGGGCCACGGCGATCGGCCGTCCGATCAATGACAACCATGCGATGGTGGATGTCATCTTCCAAGAAGGCGCACAAGGTGGAGAGACTGCGACCATCGATGCCGATAGCGATCCTCCGTTTACGTTCTCCGGCTGGGACGCGGTCGACCAACAAACCCTGATCGCTGACGTGGATGGATTCGGCGAGCTGGTCTTTCCAAACATCAATCCACCATCCGGCACGGTCGATGCTGAAGTGATGCCGGCTCGCTGCTTCATCGATGAATCTGATGGACTTCGGTATCCAATTTTACCGAAATCCGTCACCATCATCTACGCGCTTTGCGACTAGGCGAAAGGCACAGCGCAGATCGATCGCACGCGTA
>DASRZF010000136.1:0-3827 GCA_035686645.1 Polyangiales bacterium | reverse complement strand
TCACGGGTGACCTTGCAACACGCACGGCGGAGGGAGCGATTCGCATCCTGGGCCGCCGAAGCACCGATCTGATCAAGACGGGCGGGTACCGCGTCGGAGCTGGAGAGATCGAAGCCTCCTTACTCGAGCACCCCTCGGTCCGAGAGGTCGCGGTCGTGGGAGTTCCGGATGATGATCTTGGGCAGCGCATCACCGCCTTTGTCGTCCTTCGCCCCGGCGAGCCGGAGGATCCAGACTCTCTCACGCGCTTCGTCGCCGAAAACCTAAGCCCGCACAAACGGCCCCGAGACGTTCGTTTCATGCAAGAGCTGCCCAGAAACGCCATGGGCAAAGTGCAAAAAAAGCTTCTAGGCGGTTAGCGACAGCGCCTCTCGCTTCACGCCGCAGGCTTCCGCTACCCCGTCGCGGTAAACGCGCCAGGCATCGACCGCTTGGCTCATCGCCGCGACCACGGCAGGTCGATCGTTTGCGGGCAAGTGATTCAGCATCACGCGCCACGCGGCCTTCCGATGCTCGCCTTCGACGGACCGATGCGCCTTGGTGAGCGCCAGACATTCAACCGGCAAACCGTAGTGCTTCGCGAGGGGGTGGTCCTCGAGAGGCGGTTGAGGGCGGGCCGGCGCGGCAGGGTCGAGCTCATGCCGCTCGTAGGCAGTCCCTTCGATGAAGAGCGTGGCGATGCATGCTGCGACCGACCAACCGCGTCCTGTCGTCACCTCGTCTAGAAACTCACGATACGCGCGCGCCGCCGGCAAGAGCTCGACGTGTGAAAAGCGCTCGACGTCCATGCCGAGACCGAGTGGATACATCATGAACAGATCGGGGTGCGGTTTTCCAGCCGCCAGTCCCCCGGTCTCCTCCTCGTAGAGGTTCTCGGCGAGCTCGCGTCGCACCGCGGCGACCGGGCACTGCACGTACGCGCGCCCCACCATGATGGGGAAGTCCCTCACATACACTTCCCACTCCTGCTCGAGATGGATGTGCAATTTGTCCTTCGCGACCATGCCAGCGGTGAACGCCGGCCACGCCCAATGGGTCTTTCGCTCCATCTGTTGGAGGAGCGCTTCCTGAAACTCCGCTACGTCCACCATTTCAAGGTAGAGCTTGGCTGGCCCGCTGTCGAAAACACCCGAAAATCAGTGAATTTCAGGCGTCGCCCTTGAGATAGGTGTAGCCGCGCAGGCTTTCTTCGTAGTGCTGCATGAAGGTTCGCAGCTGGGGCAATGTCATGCGGCCCTGGTTGAGAGCGCGCTCCGCTTGCCGCCGAACTCGTTCGACCATCTCTTCGGGGTCGTACTGAAGGTAACGCAGGACTTCGTCGATCGAGTCCCCCTTGATGACGTTCGCCACACTGTATCCGTAGTCTTCCAAGCGAACGTGAACCGCGTTTGTATCGCCGAACAGATTGTGCAGGTCGCCGAGAATCTCTTGGTATGCACCGCCTAGGAACATTCCGAGAATGTAGGGCTCGCCGGGTTTTACTGAATGCAAGTCGAGTGAGCTCTGAACTTCTTCGACATCGATGAAGTGGTCGATGATCCCGTCCGAGTCGCAGGTGAGGTCCGCCAAGCGAGCGCGCACCGTGGGCTCTTCATCGAGGCGGTGAATCGGCATGAACGGAAAGAGATGGTCCATGGCCCAGATGTCCGGCGCCGACTGGAAAAGGGAGAAGTTGCAGTAGTAGATCGCACCCATCAGGTCTTCGACCGCATTGAGCTCTTCGGGGACGTACTTGAGACGCCGCATGTTCTGCCGGATTTTTTCGCAGCAGCTCCAGAACAAGTGCTCCGCGCGCGCCAGCTCGCGCATCCCGAGATATCCGAACTTGAAGAGGCTTCGTGCCTCCTCGAGGGCCTGCTGTGCGTCGTGCCAGGATTCCTGCACGTTCTTCGGCTGTATGCCCTTCCAGGTCTCGTAAAATTCGTCGAGGACACGATGGTCATCGGGTGAAGGGGCTTCCGGGTCTTCGAAGTCCACGTGGTCCACGCCAAGCGCATCGAAGACCAGCACCGACTGATAAGCTGCAATCGAGCGGCCACTCTCGCTCACGATCGTCGGCACTTTCACGTCCGCCTTCTCACAGGCATCCTGGATCCCCGCGACTACGTCGTACGCGTACTCTTGGAGGTCGTAGTTCATCGAGCCGCTGAAGTCGGTCTTCGAGCCGTCGTAGTCGACCGCCAGACCACCGCCGACGTCGAGGAAGCGCATCTCGCAGCCCATTTTCACCAGCTCCACGTAGATCTGCCCCGCCTCACGCATGGCGTTTTTCACGGGGATGATGCTGGAAACCTGGCTTCCTAGGTGGAAGTGGAGGAGCTGCAGACAATCGAGCATGTCCCGCTTCTCGAGCTCATCGACGACATGGACGATTTCCGACATGGACAATCCAAACTTCGCGCGGTCGCCCGCGGAATCGGCCCAGCGACCCATTCCTTTGCTACTCAGTTTGGCGCGGACGCCGAGGCACGGCCTGATGCCGAGTTTCTCGGAGGCGCGAAAAGCGAGCTCGAGCTCCTCGACGCGTTCGAGCACTACGACGACGGTGTTGTCGAATCGCTGCGCCACGAGCGCCGTCTCCATGTAGGCGAGGTCTTTGTATCCGTTGCAAATGATGAGGCCGTCTTCATCCTCCATCGCCGCGAGCGTGATCAGCAGCTCGGGCTTCGAGCCTGCTTCGAGACCGAATCTCCATGGCCTTCCCGATTCGACGATCTCCTCGACGAGATGCCGCTGCTGATTGACCTTGACGGGAAAGACACCGCGATACGTGCCCTCGTACCCGTACTGAGCGATCGCGCTTTGGAACGATTCGTTCAGCAGCCGAATTCGGTCCTGGAGAATGTTCGGAAAGCGAATCAGCAGTGGAAGATCGAGCCCGCGCTCAGCCAACTGCTTGGTGAGCTCGTAGAGGTCGATCGCCTGTTCCTCGGTAGGGTCGGGCCGGACCTCCACGTGACCGTCTTCGTTGATGCGGAAGTACGGTTCTCCCCATCCTTTGATCTGGTAGAGCTTCGCGCTCTTCTTCACGCTCCATTCGCGCGGTTCGCCGTTCCCGTCCATGAGGCCCATCAAGTAGCATAAACTGAGGGCTCGTGGTCGCCGCGGCGCCGTTGCCCCGCTGGCCCGACCGTGGTAGCCGAACGCGCGAAGGGGAACTTCTATGAAAAGCCGCCTGGTGCTTGCCGTCGCTCTATGCCTGCTGGGATTCACATGTGACGAAACCGGGGCAGGGCCCGAGGCCGCATCCAAGCCTGGCGCCGGGCAGCCATCGCAAGAGAGCGCCGACAAATCGCCCACGGAGGGACCTGGCGCGGCCACGCCGGCACCGGCGGTCGCCCCTGCTCCAAACGGGACGGCCCCCTACGAGGACCTTCTCGCCTTGCTGCACTTGGCCGACATCTACGACCCAGCGGGCCTCTTCATCGAGTTCGGCACCAGCGCCCGACTCAAGTACACCCTCGGAAACTGGAACAGCGGCTGGCAGGCCGAGAGCCGTGAAGGCGGCGCGACCGTGTCGACCTTCGCCAAGTCCGCTCGTCTCTATCTTCCGGCTGCGACCGTTCAGCCGATGCGGTTGCGGATCCGCGCGAGGGTCTATGCCACTGGAGCCTTGATCGTGTACGTCAACGGCGAGACGGCGGGCGAGGCGCGCGTGACGCAAGGCGGCGGCTTTCAAGACATCGTCATCCCGATTTCCGGAGCTCACATTCGGGAAGGCGAGAACGCGATCATGCTGCGCGCGACTCAGACGGCCCAGGTCCGGGGAGAAGCTCGGTCACTCGCGCTCGACTGGCTCCGTTTCGAGCCGGCTTCCAGCACTGACG
>DASRZF010000135.1:0-2762 GCA_035686645.1 Polyangiales bacterium | reverse complement strand
CGGTCGACGTTCGCATGCTCGGTGCGCGCGTCACGGTCGACGTTCGCGTGATCGGTGCGCGCCTCACCGTCGAGGTACGGCCCGGAGTCACACCAACGCGCCGGCTCGGAGGGCGAGACGCTGGCGTTACGCGAGTCGTCGTCGGCCGGCGTGCAACGCTCCGGTACACTGGAACCGGACGACGCGCTGGGTAGAACGAATGGAAGTATGGCGGAAACCAGAACCATGGACGGTAGTATCCGAACCCTACGTAGACGCCACAGGGCCTGTAGTAGCCCGGTACGAACCACCAAACGCTCGAGTAGAAGTCCCAGCGAGGTTGGACGAAAACGTAGTTCACACGCTCGACGACGCAGTGTCCGTCCACCCAGATGTAGTCACCGTTGCCGTATCCCCAATATCCGTCCACCCAAATGCCTCCAGGGCAGAGGTTGATGGTATTTTCGACGACGACAGTGCGTGGAGCCGGGGGCGCCTGTGCAGTCGCGGCGATCGGCTCGGGCTCCTGGACGACGATGACCGTCTCCCCGTCGACCTGCTCGGTCTCGCCGTCTTCTTCCTCGATCACCACATAGGTGCTCGAGTCGAAGGCCGCAGGGGTCTGCCCCTCTCGTGTGTAGCCATCGTGGCTGACGTCGAACTCGGAAGGGCTGCTGGAGCCGTACCCGTCAGGGCCGTCGTAATCGGCGCGCGCGGAGCCCCCCATCGCTGCAGCCACTGAGAGGGCGAAGAAAACCCAAAAACGAATGGGGCAAGTCATAGTCCCTGCTCTATCTGTGCGTCCAATTGGGCCTGCCGTCACCCCCTCGCCCTCGAGCAAGCGCGGCCCGCTCGACAGAGCGCATGGAAAGTGCTTGGGTTTTGGCAATTCTGATGGCCTCACAAGACATTGACGCGCAGACCGCCCAAGTTCTTCATCGCTTCGGATTCGAGGACATTCCCTTCGAATCGCTCAAAGCACGCCTGGTTCGCGGCGAGCTTGGCGCGGCGCAGAACCGAATCAAGGGCCTGGTCGAGCCCCCGGACGAAGGCGATCTCCGCGCCCTGCCCCCGCTTGGAGGCGACGTGCGGCGTGCGCTGGCCGAACGGGGCGAGCAAGCCATGCGCTCGGGTGAGGTCGCAGCAGTGATCCTGGCCGGTGGCATGGCGACACGGTTTGGCGGAGTCGTGAAGGCTGCGGTCGAGGTTCTCGACGGGCAGTCTTTTCTAGAGCTGAAGCTCAAAGACATAGCCGCGGTAGCAGCGCGTGCGGGCGCTACGATCCCAGTTTACTTGATGACGAGCTTCGCAACGGACGACGCGATCCGCCGTATGGCCGAAGAGCTCAGCACGGAGCGCTGCCCGATCAAGACGTTCCCGCAGTTCATCTCCCTTCGAGTGACTCCAGACGGCGAGCTTTTTCGTGAAGGCTCGGGCGAGCTCTCTGCCCACGCGCCTGGCCACGGAGACCTCACGTTCGCATTGCGGCGCTCGGGAATCCTCGCAGATTTTCGCAAGCGCGGTGGCCGTGTGCTGATGATGTCGAACGTCGACAATCTCACGGCAACCCTGGATCCCGCCGTGATCGGCGCCCACCTCGAATCGGGCGCCGCGCTGACCGCAGAGATGGCGCCGAAGGAACCCGGGGACAAGGGCGGCGCGCCCGCGCGAGTCGACGGGAAGGCGCAGATCGTCGAAGCCTTTCGCTTTCCGGAGAGCTTCGATCAGGATCGAATTCCAGTGTTCAATACCAATACCTTCGTGCTCGACGCCGCGGCCATCGACGCCGACTTCCCGCTCACCTGGTTCGCGGTGAACAAGACGGTAGATGGCAGGCCAGCGGTGCAATTCGAGCGGCTCGTTGGCGAGCTCACAGCGTTCCTCGAATCTTCGTTTCTTCGCGTCGAGCGGCACGGACCAGATGCACGCTTCCAGCCCATCAAGACGCCCGACGACATGGACAAGGAACGACCAGACATCGTCAAAGCCCTCAAGGCGCGAGGCTGTATCTAGCCCCGGGGCCGCGTAGGGCGCTATTCGCGTCCCGCGGCCCTGCGCGACTCCCCGTGAAACGCTAGCTGCCCGCAGGCTGCCGCCACATCATCTCCGCGCGTCTTGCGGACGAAAACGGAAAGGCCGCGTCTGGTCAGCTGCTCCTGAAACCGCGTCACGTGGCCCGAGTCCGGCGCGCGCAGCTCGGAGGCGGAAATGGGATTCATCGGGATCAAGTTGACCTTCACCGGAATCCCACGAAGAAGCTCAACCATGCCGTTCGCGTCCGCGAGGGAATCGTTCACGCCCTCGATCAGTGTGTACTCGATGGTGATGCGTTGACGCTTGGACATCGGGTAACGGCGTAGCGCCTCGGTCAGCTGCTTGAGACCATGCTTGCGGTTCACCGGCATGATTTTGCTTCGCTCGTCGTCGCGAACAGCATGCAACGAAATCGCCAACTGAACCTGACCGTCGAAATCCTTGCCGAGTTGATCGATCTGCTTGACCAGGCCGCTGGTCGATACGGTGACGCGCCGCTTGGAAAGGTCGATGCCCTCCGGATGAGTGAGGAGCACGAGCGCACGCGCTACTGCATCGTAGTTGTGGAGCGGTTCGCCCATGCCCATGAAGACGACGTTTCGGATCCTCTGCTCTGGGCCGAGCTCACGTCGGCCGAGGAGCACCTGAGAGACGATTTCGGCGTCGCTCATTTGGCGCTTGAGGCCGGCTACCCCGGAAGCACAGAATACGCATCCCATGGCGCAGCCGACCTGACTCGATATGCACTG
>DASRZF010000134.1:0-17457 GCA_035686645.1 Polyangiales bacterium | reverse complement strand
CTGATCGACGGGGGATGTGGCTCCTGAAGGAGCATGTCGAATCAGCGGTTAGGGGGAACCGATGAAGCGCTTTGCTTTCGTGCTCGGAACAATTTTGACGGTGGCAGCCGGCGCAAGCGCGCAGGACCTACCAGGGACTTTCTCGGTCGAACAGAACGGAGTCTCGCTGACTGGCTCCGGAAAAGAGGTCCGTGAAGACGTCCCCGAAAAGAAGAAGGCATACAACAAGAAGGTCGGCGGCATCGTTTGGCTCGAGGCGACGGCAGGTCCTTCGCGCTTCGACGCAACTCGATTCCGAACACTCGACATCGTTCCAGCAGGGGTACAACAGCTGGTGCCAGACGTCTCAGTGAGGGGTCCCGAGTTTGGTGCGGCGCTCCGCTTTCGCGCCGGGTCAACGACGATCGGTGCGCGATACAAGCGCGCCGACTACGAGCCTTTCGACCTGACGACGGTCGGCTTGGACCTCGGATTCCTCATCCGTGCGGTGCCGTACGTGCACCCGTCGATCCGACTTGGTTTCAACTACTGCACCACCACGGGCGGGGTCGTCATCCCGGGATTCGAAAACCTGGTGAACAACGTCCGCAGCAACGGCGGCGGTGCGAGCATCGGTGCAGGTCTTCGTATTCCCATCGTGAGATGGGTCTCCATCGCGGCGGACTTCGACTACTCGGTCATCGGTCTCGTCTTTCGAGGAACCGAAACGGTGACGGGAGGCCAGTTCACGGCGGGCACGGCGGGGACGGCAATCGCGGGCACCTTCGCGCTGACGTTCCATCTGGGCGGCTGACCCCTGCTCCCATAGTCTCGAACACCGGGTGCGCCGGTCAAATCTTCCGGTTATGCTAATCGTCGAGGCCGAAAGCAGTCGATGAAGATCATAGTCACTGGCGGCGCCGGCTTCATCGGCGCAAATTTCCTGAATCGATTGGTGCCGGAGCTTCCGGACCATCAATTCATCAATCTCGATAAGCTCACTTACGCGGCGAACCTCGGCAGCTTGAGGTCGATCGACTCTTTGCCGAACTACGGGCTGCGGCGGGTGGACATCACCGACATGAACGCCGTCGACGCGGTCTTCGATGAAGTTGATCCCGATCTCGTCGTGCACTTCGCAGCCGAGAGCCACGTCGACCGGAGCATTCTCGGACCGCGTGAGTTCATTCGCACGAACATCGAGGGAACGTTCAACCTCCTCGAAGCGTGTCGGAAACGCTGGTCGCGCGATGACCACCACCTCTTTCACCACGTGAGCACGGACGAGGTGTACGGCTCGCTCGGGGATACGGGACTCTTCGAAGAATCGACTTCGTACGACCCTTCGAGCCCGTATTCGGCTTCGAAAGCGGCAAGTGACCACATCGTGCGTGCCTACCACCGGACATACGGTCTGCCGATCAAGATCACCAATTGCTCCAACAACTATGGGCCGATGCAGTTTCCCGAGAAGCTCATCCCGCTTATGATTCTGAATGCGCTCGAGCGGAAGCCTCTGCCAATCTATGGCAAGGGGCTCAACGTGCGCGACTGGCTCTATGTGTCCGATCACTGCGATGCGATTTGGACGGTGATTCAAAAAGGACGCGTGGGTCGCACTTACAACGTCGGCGGCAACAACGAGATGACGAACATCGAAGTCGTCGATATCCTTTGCCGCATCATGGCGGAGGAAACCGGCTCTGATCCCGAGGAGCTCCTGAGGCTCAAGCAGTTCGTCACGGACCGGCCAGGCCACGATCTGCGTTACGCGATCGATGCGAGCCGTATCCGCGAGGAATGCGGGTGGGAACCCAAGGAAACCTTTGACACTGGCATCCGCAAGACGGTTCAATGGTACTTGGCCAATCACGACTGGGTCGCAGACGTCCGCTCAGGCGACTACCGCAAGTGGATGGATCTGAACTACGGCGACCGCACGGAATAGAGAGCAGGAATGATCAAGAAAGGCATCATTTTGGCGGGCGGGACCGGGACGCGACTGCACCCGTTGACCAAGGGACTGAGCAAGCAGCTCATGCCCATCTACGACAAGCCGATGATCTACTATCCGCTGTCGACGCTGATGCTCGCGGGGATCCGTGAGATTCTGGTCATTACGACCCCACACGAGCGCGCGCTTTTCGAGGGCCTGCTCGGGGACGGAGAGAGTTGGGGGCTTCGCATCGAGTACGCAGTGCAGCCGAGCCCGGATGGACTTGCCCAGGCTTTCTTGATCGGTGAACGCTTCATCGACGGGGAGGCCTGCGCCCTGGTGCTCGGAGACAACATCTTCTACGGGCACGGGCTTCAGGGCTTGTTGGCGGAAAGCGCCCGTCAGACCGAAGGTGCGACGGTTTTTGGCTACTACGTGAACAATCCAACCGCCTACGGGGTGGCGGAGTTCGACGAAGACGGCGTCGTGGTCGGTCTCGAGGAAAAGCCGAAGGAACCCAAATCGAACTACGCGGTCGCAGGGCTTTACTTTTACGACCGTGACGTGGTTGCCCACGCGAAAGCGCTCAAGCCCTCCGCGCGAGGCGAGCTCGAGATCACGGATCTCAACCGGCGGTACCTGAGCGTTGGAAAGCTGCGGTTGCAGAAGTTCGGCCGTGGTGTGGCATGGCTCGACACCGGAACTCCAGTGGCCTTGCTTCAGGCCGCGAACTTCGTACAAACCATCCAGGAGCGCCAAGGATTGCGCGCGTCTTGTCCCGAAGAGATCTCATTTCGCATGGGCTGGATCGACGAAGAGCAACTCGAGCGCCTCGCCAAGCAGCTGGCGAAGACGGAGTACGGAGAGTACCTGCACGCCCTTGCGAGAGGCCTCGACATCTGATGAAAGTCGCGGCTGCGAGAATTCCGGGGCTGCTCGTCGTCGAGCCTGACGTCCACGGGGACGAGCGAGGCTTCTTCATGGAGTCCTACTCGCGCGACCGCTACGTGGAAGCCGGGCTTCCTGGCGAGTTCGTTCAGGACAACCTGTCTCTCTCTGCGCGGGGCATTTTGCGCGGCCTCCACCTTCAGCATCCGAAGGCACAGGGCAAGCTCTGCTTCGTGCTCGCTGGAGAGGTATTCGACGTCGCCGTCGACGTGCGCGTGGGGTCACCTACCTTTGGTAGCTGGGAGGGCCTCACGCTTTCCGCCGAGAACAAGCGGCAGTTTTACGTTCCGCCTGGCTTCGCGCATGGGTTCTGCGTACTCAGCGAGCAGGCCTTGTTCTCGTACAAGTGCACGGAGTTTTACTCAGCTCCGAGCGAGCTTGGCATCGCCTGGGACGATCCAGACATCGGCATCGCCTGGCCCATACAATCTCCGAAACTCTCCCGCAAAGATCAGCAGAATTTTCGGCTCGAGGACATCCCGCTCGAGCAGCTTCCCCGCTATGAATGACTTCGTTCTCATCGGTGCAGACGGCATGCTCGGACGCTGCTGGGCCGAGCTCTTGACGGCGCGCGGCATCCACCATGTGGGAACGACGATCGAAGATCTCGACATCACCGATCGCGCCAACGTTGCCCGGTTCGTGAAGCCCGGGACGCAATGGGTCGTGAACTGCGCGGCGTACACGCTGGTCGATGCCGCCGAGGACTACGAGGATCTCGCGAACGAAATCAATGGGCGCGCCGTCGGACGTCTGGCAGAACGCTGCCGGGAAGTCGGCGCGAAGCTGCTCCACTACAGCACCGACTACGTTTTCAATGGAAACGCGTCGGAGCCCTACCCGATCGATCATCCTCGCGACCCGGTGAACGCCTACGGGCGTAGCAAGGCGCTCGGAGAAGAGCTCATCGAGCAGTCCGGCGTGGAACACTTGCTGGTGAGGAGCAGTTGGCTCTACGCCCCCTGGGCAAAGAACTTCGTCCTGACTATCCGGAAGCTCGCCATGAGCCGAGATAGCCTCCGCGTCGTCGACGATCAGCGAGGACGTCCGACGGACAGTCGGAGGCTCGCCGAAGTGAGCTTGGCGCTCGCTGAGCTGGGGCAGCGCGGAACCTTCCACGTCGCGGACTCGGGAGAGTGCACCTGGTTCGAGCTCGCCGCCTTCATCGCCCACGAAGTCAATCCGGATTGCCGCGTGGAGCCATGCACGAGTGACGAGTTCCCGCGCCCTGCGCCACGCCCTGCGTACAGCGTTCTCGACATCCGCGCGACCGAGGAGGTCGCAGGTCCGATGATGCCTTGGAAAGACCGGGTTCGAGACGTGCTTGCCCGGGTCGAGGACTAGCGCCTCGTTCGCACATTGGAATCGCGATGACCTCCGAAGCTCCCGCGACCGACAAAGACCTCGTCATCAACGAGCGTGTAACCGTTCCGGCGCACGACCTTTCCTGGACCGCAAGTCGCGCATCGGGGCCAGGCGGCCAGAACGTGAACAAGGTCGCGACGAAGGTCACGCTTCGCTTCGACCTGCGAGCGACCAACGCGCTAACCGCCCCGCAGAAGGCGCGCCTGCGAAAACTTGCAGCCAACCGAATCGATGCCACGGGCGTGCTGTCCCTGAGCGCGCAAGCCGAACGGTCGCAACGTCAGAATCTCACTCGAGCACGCGACCGCTTGCGCGGATTGATCGTCGAGGCCTTGATTCCGCCGACGCGTCGAGTCGCGACGAAGCCGAGTCGAGCCGCCAAGCGTCGACGTCTCGAGGAAAAGCGCCGACGCGGAGATCGCAAGAAGGCACGGGGCAAGGTAAGCCCGGCCGGCGACTAAACCGGAGCGCCGCCAAGCATATCCTCGTCGGTGCTCCGGGCATCTTCGAAATCAGTCGAGCAGATAAACCTTGCTCGGAGGAAGACCGAGGCCCGGTGCGATCTCAGTCGAACCCAGCTCCACGAAGCCGTCGTCATCGGCTCCGAGCTCGATTACCGCGTTTTCGAACGCGTCGGGCACGTAGAGGATCCGGCTGTCTGGATCGTAAGCCGAGAGACCGATGACGAACGAGTCGCCGGACTCGAGAACGAGCTCCTGGTCACCGGTCACCAAGTCGATCAGGTAAAGCTGATCTACGGTGTCCACGAAGTTGCCGGTGGCGACGCCAAGTGCGCGTCGATCGTCGATCGCTATCACTGAATTCACCGCAATTGCCGCGCTTGGATGGTCTGCCAGCCGCCAGCTCCGCTCGATCTGGACCCCGGAGGCGCCCACCTCGAGCAGGACGAGGCCCGCCGAGGCGCGCACTTGAGGTTCGTCGCCGAACGGCTGCGCGAATCCTACGCAGGCCACCAATACCTTGTTTGGGGCCTCGGGAACCGGGACAGCATTCCCGCAACTCGCGAGGCCGCTCAACTCCAAACCGACGATCGAGTCGTCCTCGAGATCGACGACCGCGACCATGCCGGAGCCGGCCGCTTCGAACCCGGCGCTAATTCGATCCAAGCCCACCACAATCGTGGAGCCGAAGAGAACCCCACGGCTAGGACGCGCGAACACATCCACTTCCGCCGAGCCTTCGCCAGCCATGACAGTAGCTGACGTATCGAGTGTGCTGAGATCGATTCGAGCGCCCGTAGCGCTCATGTCGGAAGGGTTGATCTCGATGAGGTCATTTCCCCGGCTCTCCGGCGACGCCGCGGGGTTGAGATTGGACTCGTATCGCGGAACCCACGCGCTGTCGGCATCGACGAAGATGAAATCCTGCGGGTTCGAAGAGAAACCCGAATCGCCGACTTCACCATGGGTTCGCACCTGCCCGTCGAGATTGCCGCTCGGCGAGAAGAAGCGCGTCACGACGTCCGTGAAGAACCGATCGATGACGGCAAACGTTCCGTCGCCCGCCTGTCTGTTGGGCAGCACCACGTCACCGGAGAGGCTTGCAACGAGGCCGGGGTACGTGGTGCCCGAGCTCAGCCAGCTCTCGTCGATGACGACGAAGTCCTCGTCCAGCATTGCGATCGATGAGCTGCTGAAGTCCGTGCTGACGACCGCGAAACGAGGGGCCGCGTCGAGCGGGTCGAGCGCTGGGGTGCCGAGCATGCCCGCAGCGCCGCCGGTCCCTGCACTGCCGCCGTCCCCATCCGTGCCGTCTGCGCCACAGCCAAGCATGACCAGCGCTGCGCAGATTAGAAGAATGATCCGAAATTCCCGTTCCATTGGCTTCCTCCAAGCCAGGAGGACAACAGACGGAAACGAGGTGCGTTCAATGGGTTGAACGAAATCCTTGGTAACCACCCGCCCTCCCCGAGGCGATTCGAGTGAGCTCACGATGGGTAGGTCTCCGGGCTCGTGACCCTAGGCTCTGCCGCCTTCCCAGGTTCTCACCCAGTGGCGTCGTGGCAGCGCATTCGATCACATACCGTGGCGGGTCCGCGTCGGCGTCACACCGACTTCCCTGTTCAATCGAGCGGATTTCTCTCCGCCGATCTATCTCCAGCGGCTTCGACGAAGCCGCCTTCAACCCTCGCAAGAGGCGGAACCGTACCGTCAGCGGGACCAAAGTCAATCTACCACGCGTGCCGATAGCTCAGCCGCCCTGTATAGCGGCGTCCGGGAAGCGGATAGCCGACCAGGTCCTGGCCACGCACGTCGAGAATGTCATCCACACGAAAGCTCAGGCCGAGTCGACCTTCAAACATGAGCACGCCCACGCCCGTTGCGAGCACAGTCCTGGCAGACACCTCGACCAAGTTCGCCGGATCGTCGTAGGTCTTGCCGAGGTACGAGATCTGGAAAAACGCCATGATGTCGGACAACGACTTCGATAGGGTTCCCGAGTGTGCTTCCGGCTGAACGAAGGCGACCCACTCAGGTTGGGCGGGCAACTGATTGCCGCTCGACTGGTCGGTCGCCTCTGTCCAGGTGACCTCGCCTTGAACGATGAAGTGCTGAGTGACCCCTCCGCGAAGCTCGATTTCGACCCCCCGAATTCGGGCCGCACCGATGTTCTCGGCTTTGACTTTCGATGGCGAGGTTCTCCGGAATCGGATCGCGTCGTCGAGGTGCGTGAGAAACGCGCCGGCCGCCACGTAGCCACTGACGGCGCCGGTGTGTCCTCGGAGCGTCACGGCGCCATCGTACGCAAGCGAGCGCTCTTGCACGAGGCTCGGATTCCCCTCGACGCTCGTTCGGTTCCCGAAGAGTTGCAACAAGGACGGGAGCTTGTAGCCGCTGCTGATCGAGCCTCGAAATGCCATCCACTCGAGAGGTGAGATGGCGCCAGCCACACGATACGTGGGTAGAAGCTCGGAGGACTCCCCCGGCGCCTGACCCACCAGCGGTGCCTCGCGAATCGCGGCGCGTGTCCAGCTCAGCCGCACGCTGGGGCGAAGCTCGAGACCGACTTTCCCGACATCCCCGAAGAACCGCGTCTCGACAGTTCCCGTCGCAGTGAGCCGATCGGAAGCAGGCTCGGGCGCACTCGAGAGCTCTTCGTCCGGATCGAACACTTGGTAGCGAGCCGTGCCGATCGTGGTCACCTCGAGCCAAGGCATGGCCTTGACGGACGCCGCCACCCGCCCGAAGACCGCGTGGGTCTGGTCGTTGCTGCGCAGTGGCCCGCCTCGACCGAGCTCGCCGAACTGGTCGTCGGTCCGGTTTCGGCCGTAGTCGTAGTTGATCGCCACTTGGAGGCGATAGGGATGCGCGCCGTCCTTTTCCTGCAACCAGGAAAGCGATCCGATCAACCGTGTTTGCTCGACGCGCACCTGCAGCACCGGGCTCGAACCAGGTCCGGGCTCTCCTCGCTCTCTGCCGAGGCCGAGGAATACGAGATCGAGATGGCTCGTCTTGCTCGTCCGCGCGCGCATGTTGGCGAACCCGAAGCCTTCTTTGAAATCCGCGTTCTGGCGCTGGCGCTCGACGTCGTCGCTGGGATCGAACCGGGTTCCGCCATCGTCGAGGTAAGGGTAATCGTTGCGCGCGCCGGCGCCGCCCGCGGTCCCGAAGAATTGCACCTTCTTCGAGGACGCAGCGCCGAAGAGGTTCGCACGCCAGGTCCCGTAACTGCCTCCGGTGACGCGCCCCCCGACCTCGGTCTCCTTGTATGTGCGCGGCAGCAAGCGGAGCACGCCGCCCACCGCGCCGTTGTTCAGCCAAGAAGGTGAGCCCCCCCGAAATACTTCGAAGCCATCCAAGGCTTCCAAAGGCACGAGGCTCAAGTCGAAGGATCCGGTGTCCGGGCTGCTGATCGGAACCTCCCCGAGCATCACCGTCACCTGATCGCAGGCCACGCCGCGGAGGCGAAGACAGAACGGTGTGCCGACACCCCCTTCGGAAACGACCCGCGTACCTGCCGACTCCTGCAGGAGTTGGTAGGTCGACTGCGCGACGAAACGGTCCCGAATGACGATCTCACTTCCCGCCGCGGTCGCATCCAAGGAGTTTGTCGAGGGAATCGGGCGAGTCACCTCCGCCGTTTCACCAAACTGCGAAAGAGCTGGGAAACTCGGCAGCGCAGCTCCGGCGCAGACGGCGACCAGGCCCAAGGCACGACAGATCTGCCGTCCCCATCGCTTGGAGCGCACCTGCTGGTTCTGATCCAATTCCCGTTCCCAATTCGGGAACGGTCGATCGAACGGAATCGGAATCCCGACGCGCGACTCTCGCCATCCCCGAGGCGACAAGCACAACAATACGTTCGCAGGTTTCCGGGCTCGTGACCCCAGGTCCTGTCACCTTCCCAGGCTCAGCGCCCAGTGGCATCACGACAGAACATTCAGTCACTTACCGTGGCGGGTCCGCGCCGGCTTCTCACCGACTTCCCTGCTTGAGCGGACGATGACTGATCCGCTCGCGAGGGTCAATCGTCTCGGAACCGTGTCGATCGTGCTCGGGGGCCATGGTAAGGACGCGCGGTGCGCCTGTATCCGTTGCTCATTCTGCTCTTGATCGTCGCGGGGGCGCTCGCTGTACTCGTCGGATCGGGCGATCTCTCGGATCCGGAGCTTCGCGACACGTTCTTGAAGCTGCGTGGATATCGACTGGCCGCAGCTTTTCTCGCGGGTGCAGCGCTCGCAGTCGGCGGTGTGGTCGTGCAGGGCTTGTTTCGGAATCCGCTGGCGAGCCCGTCGGTGCTCGGTACGACGGCTGGTGCGAGCTTCGGTGGACAGGTCGCTCTTCTTGCCTATGGGGTTGCGGGCGTCGGAACCAGCCTGGTCGTTCCGGAGATGATCGTACCGATCGGCTGCTTCATCGGTGCCCTCGCGGCGTTGGCAATCCTCTTGCTCTTCCTTCGGATCACGGAGGACTTGCTAGCGCTTCTGCTCACAGGGTTCGTCTTGAGCGCGCTCTTCTTGAGCCTCAGCGCGTTCGTGACGAGCATCGCCCAGGAGACCTGGGAGCTCGGTCGTGCGGTGGTGTCTTTCTCGCTGGGCTCGGTCAGCGGAACCGGGCCTCGCCAACTGGCGTTTGCTTTGCCACTGGTGATGACAGCCCTGCTGGCGTCCTGGTTCTGGGGCCGTTCCCTGGATCTCTTGCTGAGCGGCGAAGAAGAAGCTCAGGCCATGGGCGCGAATGTGGGCACGGTGCGCTGGTGGTCGGCGATCTGGGTCAGCGTCCTCGTCGCTGGCGCAGTGTCCGTGGGCGGAAATGTCGGCTTCGTGGGCCTCGTGGTGCCGCACATGCTGAGACCCTTCACGGGGACGAAGCACCAGCGATTGATTCCAGCCGCCGCACTGGCCGGAGGGACGTTCCTCGTCGCTTGCGACATCATTGCGCGCGTCATTCCTTCACGTAGCGAAATTCCGCTCGGCGTCGTGACCGGATTGATCGGCGCTCCGCTCTTCCTTCTGCTCTTGGTCCGACTGCGGCGGGAGCGCGCGTATGCGTAGCGGAGAAGAGCCGATCACGCTTCGCACCCGCGGCTTGAGCGTGAAGCTCGGTGGACGGACCGTGCTCGAGGGGATCGATCTCGACGCCAAGCCCGGCGAGGTGCTCGCCCTTCTCGGTCCGAATGGGGCCGGAAAGAGCACGCTCTTGAAGGCGCTCGCAGGCCTTCTTCCCTACGAGGGGCGTGTCGAGATCGCTGACTTCGACCTGGCCTCACTCTCACCGCGAAAGCGCGCCAAACGCATCTCGTACGTCCCGCAGCGGAGCCTCCTGCGTTCGGCCCTTTCGGTAGACGAAGTGGTCGCGTTGGGCCGATACGTGCACGGGAGCAACTTCGGGAGCATGTCGAAGAACGACAAGGAGGCGATCGATCATGCCCTCGAGACGACGCACGCAGACGTCTTGCGGGGCCGGATTTTTACTCGACTCTCGGTCGGCGAGCAGCAACGCGTCTTGCTTGCTCGTGCGCTTGCATCGGATGCGCCCATCGTCTTGCTCGACGAACCCACGGCAGCCCTGGACGTAGGCGAGGCGATGGCTGTGCTCCGCCTGATCAGGAAGCTTGCCGCGCGCAAGCATACATTGATCGTCGTGCTTCACGATCTCGCAGATGCGCGGAGCACGACGGACCGTGCTCTCTTGCTCAAAAAAGGGCGTGTGGTCGAACAAGGGAAGGCGCGCGATGTGATCAGTCCCGATCCGATTCGAGCGGTGTACGGAGTACGACTCATCGAGAACGCACGAATCGGCTTCGAGTCCGAGACGGAGACGGAGACGGTGGGTACGAAGTGACATGAGGCGCATGAATGCGATCAACGCGACCCTTTTGGCGGCAGCCGTGCTCCTCGGCGGAGCCCTCACCGCGGCAGTCTCGGCGAGAACGCCCGCCGAGCATGCAGACGATGGTGCTCGGAGCGTGGTGGACGCGACCGGTGCGCGCGTACCGATCCGTGCATATGCCCGCATCGTGAGCGCGAGCACGATCGCCGACCAGGTTCTGATCGAGATCATCGAGCCGCGGCGGGTGCTGGCAGTGAGCAGACACACCCTCCGCACCCAGAAGTCGCCCGCGTATCGAGACAAGATCGGCGTCGAGCACGCGCGCGACATCGAAACCATCATCGAGCTCCGGCCAGATATCGTGTTCATCAACAATTTCGTGGACCGCCGGCACGTAGCGCGGCTCAAGGAAGCAGGGCTCAACGTGTTCGATCTCGGTGCGATGCGCGGCTTGGAGACCTTGCTACCGAACATCCAACAGCTGGCCGAGGTGCTCGACGTTCGCGAGAAAGGGCAGGCGCTTGCGTTGGACCTAGTCGATCGACTGCGAAAGGTCTCCGCGGAGGTGCCTATCGCCGAAAGGCAGCGCGGTCTCTACGTCGGAATTCACGGGGACCGGCTCTACGGCGGAGCAGAAGGAACGAGCTTTCATGATGTGCTCGTCGCGGCCGGGCTCGTCGATGTTGCTTCCGAAGCGGGATTCACCGGCTGGCCGGCATTCACCAGCGAGCAGCTCTTGAGCCTCGATCCGCCATGGATCATCACCAATCCTGGTACTGAACGCTCGCTTTGCCGGCACGCGGGCCTAGGTTCGCTCTCCGCCTGCAGACTCGGACAGGTGCGGAGCATCGAGACCGATCTGCTGACCGACCCCGGCCTGGGAATCCTTCGAGCCGCCCAAGCGGTGCATGCGGTGGTCTACGGCGACGCTTCGTAGAACGCACTCGCCCTAGCGCAACAAGGCCGGAAGCAACTCGCTGTAGGCGTCGGTGCGTTGGAACTGAGGAAACTCCGCGGCGACATTGTCGGGACATCGGAACAGTATTCCGCGGTCGGCTTCCTTCAACATCGTCGTGTCGTTGTAGCTGTCACCGGCGGCGTGCACGCGGAAGCCGATGCTCTTGAGCGCGGCGACCGCCTTCCGCTTGCCATCAGCAACGCGAAGGCGGTAATCGGTCACGCGCTGGTTCTCGTCGGTGATCAGCTCGTGGCAAAAGAGCGTTGGCTGGCCGAGTTGGCGCATGAATGGCGCAGCGAACTGATAGAAGGTGTCGCTCAAAATGATGAGTTGCGTCTGCGCGCGAAGCTCGTCCAGAAACTCCTTGGCGCCCGGCAAGGGCTCCATCGTACTGATGACGTCGTCGATGTCGGACAGCTTGAAACCATGCTCGTCGAGGATTTCGAGCCGCCCACGCATCAGCTTGTCGTAGTCCGGCTCGTCGCGCGTCGTGCGCCTGAGGGCATCGATTCCGGTCTTCTCGGCAAAGGCGATCCACACCTCGGGGATGAGGACTCCTTCGAGATCGAGGCAGACGACGAGTGGCGGCATGAGCGGTACTCCAATGCCCGGCCGGGCAGCTGTGAGAAGGCGCTTCGTGTACCCGATATTCGAGCCCAGGCAACTCGCTTTGCCTCGACAGTTCGGCGTCGCTGGGTCCACAATGTGCCGCTCATGTCGTTCAGAAACGCAATCTTCGCGGGCGGTGGAAGCCGCTGTTTCTGGCAGCTTGGTTTCTGGGAAGGAGCCAAGGAAGCGGGGCTCGATCTTCAAGACTCGGTGAAGTTCGTCGGTTCGACGAGCGCGGGCTGTGCCATGGCTAGCGCGGCCGTGCTCAACCGCTCTCACGATGCACTGGCTCTATTCCAGGAGCTGACCGCCAGGAACCCGAAGAACATCCACTGGCACAACATCAGCCCTTTCAAACCCGGGGCCTTGCTTCCACATGCGAGCATGTATCGCGAGGCACTGGCTCGATTCATCGGCCCCAAGGACTTCGAGCGGATCCGTGGAACTTCGGTCCATTTTCTGATGAGCGGCTACCCCGCGTGGCTGAGCGGGGCGATGGGCGCAGCGATGGCTCTCTGCATCTACGGACTCGAAAAGACGCTCCGCCAGGACCCTCTTCATCCGAAGTGGCCCGCGAAGGCTGGGTTCACGCCGCTCGTCGGTCGCGCCGCCGATTGCCGAACGGCGGAGGAGTACATCGACATGGTCTTGGCCGCGTCCTGTGTGCCACCGGTTTTGCCGGAGGGCCGATTTGGCGACCGCAATGTGCTCGACGGCGGTCTAATCGAAAACATCCCGGTTCGCCTCGCGGATGACGAGCCAGGCGAGACGCTCGTTCTCTTGAGCCGCAAGTACGAGCGCCCGCTCCCCTCGAGCGCGCGAGTCACTTGGGTTCAGCCCTCAGCACCGATCAAGATCGACAAATTCGACTACGCGAACCCCGGCGGCCTGCAGGAAACATTTGAGCTGGGCATCGCAGACGGTGAGCGTTTCGGGCGGAGCCGTGTCCTCGATCAGCAGGTCGATGGTTCCGCGCAGTGACGCGATCCGCACTGATACTCGCCCTCGCGCTTGGTCTTGCATCGTTTGCTGTCTGGACGGCGAGGCGGCTACAGCTCGACACGGGCCTCGAAGCGCTCCTGCCAGACGACTCGGTCTCGGTGCTGTCCATCGAGGAAGCCCGGGACAAGCTCGGACTCGAGGAGCCGCTCACGATTCTTATCGCCTCCGACGACGCAGATCGCAACAAGGCCCTCGCCGGCCAGCTCGCCGAGACCTTTCGACAGTGGCCCGAAACGGTCTGGGTGATGACGAGCTATGGCTTGGACGCGCTTGCCGAGCGTGCCCTCTACTACGTCGACGCGGACACCCTCTACGATTGGAGCGAGTTAGCCGAGGAAGCGCTCGACTGGGAAGTGTGCAAAGCGTCCCCGCTCTGCGTGACGATCGCGGACCCCCCGAAGCTACCCGACGGCGATGAAGTCCGGGCGGCGATCGATCGGTCGCCAGCGGGGACCGTACTTCGTGAGCTCACCGGACAAACCGCCAAGCAAGCGGGTACGCACGACGAAGACGAGGCTGCAGCGCAGGCGCTCTGCAACGACGATGGCTCCGTCTGCGCGGTGCAGGTCATGCTCAGTGGCTCACCCGGAGATCTCGGCTATGCCAGAATGATCAAGGAGCGGGTCGAGGCCATCACAGTTCCACTGGCGGCGTCGCAGCCAGGCGAAACTCGTATCGAGGTCATCGGCCGCTACCGAGTAGCTCCCCTCGAGCACGGGATCATCGTGAACGACTTGCGCCTGGTATCGATCCTGGCCGCTTTGGGGACGCTGCTCGTGGTGCTCCTGTTCTTTCGAGATTTCATCGCGGTCATTCAGCTCATGGTCCCCATGTTGAGCGGACTCGCGGTGGCCGTCGGCCTCATCACCTGGATCGAACCAAAGATCAACATCATCAGTGCGTCGGCATTGGCCATTCTCGCGGGTATGGCGATCGACTTCGGCATTCATCTCTTGATGCACTACCAGTCCGCTCGCGCCGACGGTCTGAGCCCCGCAGCGTCCGCCAAGGAAAGCGTCCAAGAGCTCTGGGTGTCGCTTCTGGTGGCGGGCCTCACGACGGCCTGCGGCTTCGGAGCCCTGTCGATGACCGATTTTCAGGGCTTCTCGCAAATGGGTTGGATGGCTTCGCTCGGCATCATGGTGACGCTCCTTTGGACCCTCGCAGTATTCCCGAGCATGGTTCGCCTCGTCCCGGGGTCCATCAGCGCAGCCCAGCAGCCGGCTGCAAAGAACCGGAGCGCGCGCGGTCTGGCCTGGGCAATCCTGCTGCTCGGCGTGCTGGCGATTCCGCTGGCCCTTCAGGTCGGCTTCGAATCGAACCTGAACAAGCTCCAACCCGAGGGCGTCGGTCACGGAATTGACGCCTCCGTCATGCGCGCGCGCGGAAACATCAACGCGCTCTACATCGGTCGATCAAAGGAAGCGGTGAACGCGGCGCTCGACGACGATCTGATGACCCGAGGAGCGCTGGTTGCTCTCGGCGTGGAACCGGTCGTCGTATCGGCGCAGGTGATCTTCCCCGAGGACGCGGACGCGAAGACCGAAATCCTCGAGAATCTCCGGAGCACGATGGATCGCGCGCGAGCGAAGGCCATCGAACGTGAGGATCAAGAGCTTCTCGACGAGCTCGACGAGCTCGAGCCCTGGGTCGACGTCGACGGCCCTCCGCAGCCCGATCAGATTCCCGAGTGGCTCAAAGCGACACTCGTCTTGAAAGATGGCTCGGTCGGAATGAGCGGAATCATCTATGTTCCACTGCGCGGGTCGAACGCCGAAGCGATGGAGCGTCTGTCGGCCTGGCTCGATCAGCTCCGCAAGGCACATCCCGACGTGACCTTCGCATCAGCGGTTGCGCTCCTCGGAGAGGTGACACCGGCACTCATTGCGGACTCTCCATGGATTCTTGCGCTGGTGTTTCTCGGATTGATTCTGGCGACCGGTCTCGCAAGCCGCTCGTTCTCAGTGACTCGAGACGTTTTTCTAGCGACCGCGCTGAGCACCGTTCTCTTCGCAACGACGCTGAGCCTCTTCGGAATCGATCTGCATCTCTACAATCTGCTCGCGGTGCCGGTCGTCGTCGGTCTCGCTGTCGATGGCGCCGTTCACGTTCGCTGGGCTCTCGATTTTGGCAACACGCGACAGCAGTATGCGACCTACAAAGCCGTCGCTGCTTCGACACTCACCTCGATGGTTGCATTCGGAGCGCTCATGACCGCCGACAGTCCGGGTCTTCGCTCGCTCGGGGAGGTCGGCGTCATCGGCCTTGGGATTTCGCTATTCGTCAACCTCGTCTGGGTTCGCGCCTGGTGCCCGCCCGCGCAGACTCAGGAGGCTTGACTCCATGTGCGGTATCGCCGGGTTCTTGACGCTAGAGCCAGACTCGGCGCCCGACGCGGACGTCGTCAGGCGGATGTGCGATGCGATGGTCCATCGCGGGCCTGACGATCACGGATACCTCACCGACGGCCCTTGCTCGCTTGGCCATCGACGGCTTTCGATCATCGACCTGCGCCCGGAAGGCGCTCAACCGATGACGAATGAAGACGGCTCGATCGCGGCCATCGTCAACGGGGAGATCTACAATTTCCAAGAGCTACGGCGCGAGCTCGTAGCGAAAGGGCACCACTTCAAGTCGCGAACGGACTCTGAGGTGCTCGTTCATCTCTACGAAGAAGAGGGCCCGAGCTTCCTGGACCGATTGCGCGGAATGTTTGCGCTCGCACTCTGGGACCGACCCCGCCGCCGCTTGCTCCTCGCGCGCGATCGCTTCGGCAAGAAGCCCCTGTTCTATCATGCTGGTTCCAAGGGGCTCACCTTCGCGTCCGAGCTCGCCGCGCTCGCTTCGTCGGGGCACTTCGAGCGCCGGGCGAACATCGACGCGATCGACGAGTTCCTCTGCCTTCAGTACGTGCCGTCGCCCTCGACGGCATTTGAAGGCGTTCACAAGCTCCCACCCGGCTGCCGGCTGATTTGTGAGAACGGGCGCATCGGTGAGCCGGAGCGCTATTTCGAGCTTCGGTTCGACGAGACGGTCACGGGATCCCTCGGCGAGCTGAGCGAACGTCTGCACCAGCATATCGACGAGGCGGTGCGGCTCCGCATGGTGTCGGACGTTCCACTAGGCGCGTTCCTCTCAGGAGGAATCGATTCTTCTCTAATCGTCGCCATGATGGCTAAGCGATCGTCGCGTCCCGTGAAGACGTTTGCCGTTGGGTTCACCAGCAAGGACTTCAGCGAGCTTCCCTACGCGCGGATGGTGGCCGAACGATACGGCACCGAGCACCACGAGATCGTGCTTCAACCCGAGATGACGTCGGTAATTCCCGAGCTGGTCCGTCACTACGGCGAGCCTTTTGCCGATAGCTCGTCCCTTCCGACTTGGTACCTCTGCCAATACACGCGGAGCGGCGTCACGGTCGCACTCAGCGGCGATGGCGGCGACGAAGCGTTTGCGGGTTACCGTCGCTACGGTCACGCCCGCACGGCTCGCCTGCTCCGTCAGCTTCCAAGACCCCTGCCGTCCTTGCTGGCGACGACGATTGGAAACGTCCCTACGCCCTTTGCGCAGCAAGTGCGTGGTTTCGGGCGACGCTTGATGCAGCCTGAGCACGTGCGATTCCTCGGCCTGGCCGCCCACATTCCGCAGGAAGACCGAATGGCGCTCTACACAGCCTCCATGAGGGAACGCTATGCGGATGACCGCATCGCGCTGCGATTCGGAAGACTCTATGCGGCATCCACGGCTTCCGATCCGGTCAATCGTCTCCTCGACTTGGACATCCAGACCTATCTCACCGACGACATTCTCACCAAGGTCGATATCGCATCGATGGCTCATTCGTTGGAGGTACGCTGCCCGCTCATCGACCAGGACTTGATGGTCTTTGCGGCCTCCCTTCCGGGTCGGCTGAAGCTCCGCGGACTGACGACGAAACGGATCTTGCGAGAAGTCGCTAAGCCACTGCTCCCGGAGAAGATCCTGACTCGACCCAAGCACGGCTTCAGGCTTCCTTTAGACCGATGGATCCGGGAGGATTTGGCCGAAATGTCGCGCGATCTCTTACTCGACCGGACGGCCCGCCAGCGCGGGATCTTCGAACCGGCCGCGATCGAATCCTTGCTTCGCCGGCATCGGCGCGGCGAGCCCCTTGGCGATCAGATCTGGGCGCTGATGATGCTCGAGCTCTGGTACCGCGAGCTCATCGATGCGTGCTAAGGACGCCATCGCGTGATCTCAATCGTGGTCCCGACCTACCGGGAGGCTGACAATCTCCCCTTGCTCGCTCAGGCCATCGACTCGGCCCTAGAGGACTTCGAAGGTGGCTACGAGCTCCTGTTCGTCGACGACGATTCCCAGGATGGCTC
>DASRZF010000133.1:0-13868 GCA_035686645.1 Polyangiales bacterium | reverse complement strand
ATCGTCGTGATGCGATACGGCGAAAACGCCCTCTCCGTGATCGATGGAATCCAGCAGAAGCTCGATGAGCTCGGGGCCAGCCTTCCCGATGGTGTCGAGTTGGTCATCACGTACGACCGCTCGGAGCTCATCAAGAGAGCCATCGGCACGCTCCGAAACACCTTGATCGAGGAAATGGTCGTGGTGAGCGTCATCATCTTCTTGTTCCTCTTGCACGCGAGAAGCGCCCTCGTTCCCATCATCACCCTGCCGCTTGCGGTGATGCTGTCGTTCATCCCGATGTTCTACCAAGGACTCACCGCGAACATCATGTCGCTCGGAGGCATTGCGGTCGCGATCGGCGCTATGGTGGACGCGTCGATCATCGTGATCGAGAACATCCACAAAAAGCTCGAAAACTGGGATGACGGGGGTCAGCAAGGACCCCGGTCTGAGGTGATCGTCAGAGCCATGCAGGAGGTCGGCCCGTCGCTCTTCTTCTCGCTCTTGGTGATTACGGTGTCGTTCCTGCCCGTCTTCACGCTCGAAAGCGCGGAAGGGCGTCTCTTCAAGCCACTCGCGTTCACCAAGACCTATTCGATGGGCTTTGCTGCGATCCTTTCCGTCACTCTGATCCCGGCCCTCGCCGTCATGCTGATCCGTGAAAAGATTCGACACGAAGAGGACAATCCGATCAATCGTTGGCTCATCTCCGCCTACGCACCGGTCGTCCGCTTCGTGGTCGCGCATGCGAGGGGCGTGATCGCCTTCGCGGTCGTCGCCATGGCGGTGACGATTCCCGCATTCCTCGCGCTGCAGAGCGAGTTCATGCCTCCATTGAACGAGGGAACCATCCTCTATATGCCGACGGCGCCTCCCGGCATGTCGGTCACCGAGGCTGCCAACGTGCTTCAAGCCATGGACCGCGAGCTGAAAGCGTTTCCCGAAGTGGTTTCGGTATTTGGAAAGGCGGGTCGAGCAGAAACCGCAACGGACCCGGCACCGATCGGAATGTTCGAGACCACGATCGTGCTGAAGCCTCGATCCGAATGGAGGCCGGGTCTCACTTGGGATGACTTGATCAAGGAGATGGACCAAACCCTGCGCTACCCCGGCATGCCCAACATCTTCTGGATGCCGGTCCAGACACGCACGGAGATGCTGGCAACGGGGATTCGAAGCCCTCTGGGAATCCAGGTATTCGGCAATGACCTCGAGACGATCGAGCGAACAGCGGTGCAAATCGAAGCAGCCGTCTCCAAGATCCCTGGAACTCGCAGCGCGTTTGCCGAGCGCTCGGTGGGCGGCTTCTTCATCGATTTCAAAGTCGACCGGGACAAGGCCGCGCGCTACGGGCTTCGGGTCGCTGACATCAATGAGGTGGTGATGACCGCCATCGGCGGAATGAAGGTCTCCGAAACCGTCGAAGGCCGCGAACGCTATCCGGTCACGGTCCGGTACGCCCGAGAATTCCGCGACAATCCGTCTCTTCTCAGCAACATCCTCATCAGCACGAAGACGGGCGCGCAAGTTCCCATCAGCCAGGTTGCCACCCTCGACTTCGTGACCGGTCCGCCAATGGTTCGCAGTGAAGACGGCAAGCTCGTGGGCTTCGTTTTCGTGGACACGGACCGGCCCATAGCGGAGTACGTTCGTGACGCGAAGCGGGCCGTAAGCGAACAAGTCGAGCTGCCGGCAGGGGTATGGTTGGGCTGGGCCGGGCAGTTCAAGTATCTCGAGCGCGCCAAGGAAAAATTGAAGCTGGTCGTACCCGTGACGCTGCTCTTGGTGCTGCTGCTCCTCTATTGGAACACGAAGTCCTGGACCGAAACCTGGATCGTCATGCTGGCCGTCCCCTTCTCGTTGATCGGCGCGGTATGGCTCCTCTTCTTACTCGACTACAACATGAGTGTGGCAGTATGGGTCGGGATGATCGCGCTGGCCGGGCTCGATGCAGAAACAGGAGTCATCATGCTGCTCTACCTGACCCTCGCCCACCGGAAGTGGAGCGAGGAGGGGAAGCTCCGGAGTCCCGACGACCTCACGGAGGCGATCGTCGATGGAGCCGCGAGGCGGATTCGGCCAAAACTGATGACGGTCATGACCACTACGATTGCGCTCCTGCCCATCCTTTGGAGCACGGGCACAGGAGCGGATGTGATGAAGCGCATCGCCGCTCCTATGGTCGGTGGCCTACTGACGTCGTTCTTTCTCGAGCTCACGGTCTACCCTGCGATTTTCTCGATCTGGAAGCGGGGCTCTCTTTCGACTTTGCAGCTCGATGATGTGGCTGAGAATGGAGGGATTCGATGATGAACGCTCGACCGATAGTTCTGCTCGCATGGGTGACGATCTGCACCGCCTCGCTCTTGGGATGCAGCAAGAGCCAGAAGGCGCCTCTACCGGAGAGCTCCCTTCCGGCCGCCACCCTCACAAACATCAATGACGTGCTCTCCGCCTACGAAGTCGTGCGCGGAGCCCTCGCCAAGGACCAGAGCGACGTAAGAACGGAAGCGCTCGAACTGGCGAGCGCAGCACGGTCCGGCATGGAATCGGCGCCCGAAGGGCTCCGACTGCCGCTCGAAGAGCTATCTGGCGCGTCGCAGCGTCTCGCGGAGCTCGATGGAACCGACTTGCGCCGCGCCAGGTCGGCGTTCGGCGAAGTGAGCCGCGAGCTAATCGCCCTCCTGACCGCAGAGCCGGGTCTCCAAGAGGGTTTGTGGGTGTACGACTGCCCGATGGCAGAGGGCTACAGCCTGTGGGTGCAGGCTGACGAAAAGGTGTCGAACCCGTACATGGGCAGCGAAATGCTTCAATGTGGCAAGGTGGCGGAGTTCTGAGCGCCAGACCTGGCCTTGGCCTCATCTGCACGGTGCCAGCGTCACCTCAGCAGCAGCACGTAGAGCATCGCTCCGGCCGTGACGATCAAGGCACCGAAAGCGATCACGAGAGGCCCCCGCACCGCAACGGGAAACATCCCTCGCTCCAAATTCTTTGCGACACGGATATAACGGCTCACCGCGTAAATCAGCGACAACCCTCCGAAACCGATGAAGCCTATGCCTGCGGCGACCGCAATCGCGCCGCCGTCGGCGACTAGACGTTCGAGTAGGACACCGAGACCGACCAGGCCGAGCGCCGTCCGAACCCAGGCGAGAAAAGTCCGCTCATTCGCGAGGTGATCGCGCGCGGTGCTCTCTCGGTTCTCGACGAGACCTCCGACCATCGGACGGGGGAATAGCATACCTCGGCCTGGGCATCGTGGGCTACGCCGGAAAGGTGATCGTCGGGGTCAGGATGGACGAGGCGGTGAGTAAACACCCCGCTCGCCTCGTCGAGCTATTCCAAGAAGAAGCGTCCTGCATGCTGCAGAAAGCAAACCATTCATATTGACGCGCGCCGCGTTACTTGTGACTCTCGGCGGGCTCCCTCGCCAGGGAAAGGTTTTAGAGAATGAATCGTCGTCTTTTACCGATCTTGCTACTCGTGGCCGCGGCACTCGCGCTGCCGGGCACCAACACGCCAACCAAGGCAGAAGCAGCCTACACGCTGCGTATCGCTTCCCTCGCGCCCGCGGGTTCTTCTTGGATGAAGATCCTCAACGCTTGGAACACCACGCTCCAGGAGAAGACCGACGGAAAGGTCAAGATGCGCTTCTACCCGGGCGGCTCGCAGGGTGACGAGCGCGACTTCGTTCGCAAGATGCGGGTCGGACAGTTGGACGGCGGTGTCGTCACGATGACGGGCATGAGCATGCTGGTCCCTGCGATGAACGTCCTCACGCTTCCGGGTTTCCTCGATACCTACGAAGAGCTCGACCGTGTCCGTGACAAGATGGCCACGGAGTTCGAGGGCATGTTCAGCAAGGAGGGCATGAGGCTGGTCGGCTGGGGTGACGCCGGCAAGACACGGCTTTTTTCCGTGCAGCCGATCAAGCGCCCGTCCGACATCAAATCCATGCGGCCCTGGGTCTGGAAAGACGATCCGATCTTCGTCGAATTTTACCAGGTCATCGGCGCAAGCGCCGTGCGCCTCGGTGTTCCCGAGGTCTACCCGGCGCTTCAGACCCGAATGGTCGACGTCATCTCTTCCTCGGCGCTCACCGCGGTGGCGCTTCAGTGGTACACACGCGTGAAGTACATGACCGCGCACAACTCCGCGATCATCGCCGGCGGCACCGTCATGCGCCAGGACAAGTACGACGAGCTCCCACCGGAATTGCAGGAAGCCTTCAACAGTACGGCAGCCCGTGCGCACGAGCTTCTCAACAAGACGATTCGCAAAGATGATGAAAAGGCATACCAAATCGTCTTGAAGAAGGGCATCCAAGCGGTAGAAGCCGGCGACGCAAAGCCCGAATGGGATGCCGCCGACAAGAAGGTCCGCGACAACCTGACCGGCCGCATGTTCTCGAAGAGCTTGGTGGCGGCGGTGGCGGAGGCTGCGAAGCCGTAGTACGCGGCACGCAGCACTCGTGAGCGACGCAGAGCATCGGCAGATCGAATCCAACGGGATTCGGTTGCATGCGGTGACCCAGGGTGAAGGGCCAGCGATCCTCTTCTGCCATGGCTTCCCAGGGCTCTGGTACTCGTGGCGACACCAGCTGCCGGTAGTCGCAGACGCAGGCTACCGAGCGATCGCGCTCGACATGCGCGGCTATGGCCGAAGCGACCGGCCGGCGCACGCGAGCGAGTACGGCAACCAGACGATCGTCGCGGATCTGACCGGGGTGCTCGACGCGCTCGGCGAAGACCAGGCGGTGTTCGTCGGGCACGATTTCGGCGCACAGGCCGCATGGGCCGCGGCGCTGCACGCACCCGAGCGTGTGAGGGGGCTGGTTTCGATCGCAGTGCCGTACGGCGTCGGCTTCGCGCGACGTCGGCCAAAGGACTCGAAAGACCCAACGAGACCCTCCGGGACGCGGACGCGGGGACACAAGCCAAGCGATACCTACGCCGAGATCGCGAAGGACCACTTCCTTCACCTGCACTACTTCCAAGAGCGCGGCCCTGCCGAGGCCGAGCTCGGCGCCAATCCGCGTCTATTCTTGAAGCGCATCTACTGGGCGCTCAGCGCGCGAGGCAGCCTTCTCGATTTCAAGAAATTCCCGTCCGAGGGCACGGGCTATCTGAACGTGCTGGCCGAGCCGGGCGAGCCCTTACCCTGGCCCTGGCTAAGTGAAGAAGACCTGGACTATTTGGTCGCGGAGTACATGCGAACCGGACCCGAAACCGCTTTCATCGGCGGTCTCAATTCCTACCGCGCCATGGACGTCAACTGGGCGCAGGATCCCGACTATGGAACCAGCCCCATCAAACAGCCGGCTCTTTTCGTCTGCGGGGAGAGAGACCCTGTCCTCCAGATCATCACCCCCAAGACCCTCGAAACCATGCCGAACCGAGTCCCGGACCTCCGTGGCGTGCAGCTCATCCCTCACGCCGGTCACTTCGCTCAGCAGGAGCAACCCGAAGCCGTAAACCAGAGTCTGCTCCGGTTCTTGGCGACCCTCGACTGACGAAGCGAACGGTCTCGTTCATCAGGCGCGGAATTGCGCGGCGAGGTTGCTCGAGAGCTTGTAGACGAGACCGTAGATCGAGAGCTGGGGATTGGCGCCGATGCTGGTCGGGAAAAGAGAGCCATCCATGATGTAGAGGTTCTCGAGCTGGTGAAACTTGCCCGCCGCATCGGTGACGCTTCGCTCGGGATCGTCCCCCATCGGACAACCGCCCATGACGTGCGCACTCCCGATGGTCACCTTGTGGGCGGCAAATTCGAGCTCGGCAACCGCGGCCTTGGCTTCGTTCCACGATCGGTAGTGGGTGGCCTGCTTGTGTGCCGGCCTCGCGGACTTGGCGCCCGTGGCAAACTGCATCTCGAGCATCACGTTCCAGGCCCGGCGGACGCCTTCGAGAAGGTACTCGTTGATCGGATAGTCCAGCACAGGCTGCCCCTTGTCGTTGATCTCGACGGCGCCCCCCTGACTCTGTTCGTGGAAGCCGTCCCGCATGAGAGCGATCATGCATTGGGTGTGGTCGAGCTGGTCCATGCTCTTCGTGAGCTCCTCGCCGGCCGCCGAGTAGAACCCTGCCGCAAACGCGGGCTGTAACGGCGGGACCTCGAGCTTGAAACCGACCGGACCCGTGCTCACGCTCTGCCACTGAAAGTGGTCGGAATAGATCGATTGCGGCGCCCCGTAGAAAGGGCCGATCGACTCATCATAGATCCCCATCGTCAGCGTCGTCGGATGAAGGAAGGTCCGCTTTCCAATGCGTCCGTGCGGATCGGGAACCTCGGAGCGCAACAAGATCGCGGGCGTGTTGATCGCGCCACCGGCCAAAACGGTGCGCACGGCACGGACCGTGATCTTCTGTCCGGTCGTTCCTCGAACGTCTGACGTGAGGGCTTCGGCCTCGACACCCTTGACGACGTCGCCTTCACGCAGAACGCGAACGACCCGCGCGCGGTGAATGAGCTTCGCCTTCAAATCGAGGGCCGCCGGGATGGTCGTCACCAGCATCGATTGCTTCGCGTCGACGGGGCAACCGAGCCCGCAGTATCCGAGGTTCAGGCAGCCTCGGACGTTGCGGTGAATCGTGTCCCAGGAATAACCGAGCTTCTCCGACGCGCGCTGCAGCATGGCGTTGTTGGCGTTGGGTGGCTGAGGCCATACATGGATGTTGAGGCGCTCTTCCATGTGGGCGAAATACGGCGCCATCTCTTCGACCGAGCAGCCGCTGACCCCCATTTCCTCTGCCCAGAACTTCAGAGTTTCGGGAGGCGTACGAAAGCTCGTCGTCCAATTGACGGTGGTCGAGCCGCCCACCGAACGGCCTTGCAAAATCACCATGCCGCCGTCTTTGGTGCCGCGCCCAGTACCCTCCTGGTAGAGATCGCGGTAGGCAGCTCGCTCTTGCATGTCGAACTGGCTCGAGGTCTTGAGCGGACCGGCTTCGAGAATGACGACGCGAAGACCCGCTTTGCTGAGAATCTCCGCAGCGGTGCCACCGCCTGCGCCGGTTCCTACGATGACGACGTCGGCTTCGAGCTCGAGTGCTGAGCTGAGCTGGCTCGCATCGGTGATGTCCCAGCCTCGTTCCTCCGCCTTGTTATAGGGATCGGTGCTGCTTCCAAGCGTCACTGTCGATAGATTCCTCACGGCGTCACCTCCCCGGAAGGAGCTATGCTCGGCGCCGCGCCTGCAACCTTCGCCGGCGGACCGGGGTAGCCCGTGCTGATCGCATTCTCGGGGACCAGGTAGTAAGAGCTCGCGATCAGCCTGATCACTGCGGCGTAGATCGCGTTCAAGAGGCCGATGCCGCTGTCGCGAAGGCGAGCGAGGGCGCTTTCCGCGTCGCTCAAAGAGGCCTTCGTCCAGGAGGACCACTGTCCGGTCGTCAGTCCTCGAGTCGGAGCGAAGTTGAGAACATCGAAAGCCTGGAGCACGCCTGCAACGACCGGCTCCGAAAGATCGACCAGCAGCGTGTCGAAAGATCGAAGCGTTTGCTCGATCACCGCGCTGTCGCCAGGCGCGATCTTCCCCTTCATGACGGCCGGCGTGAGCGCGCGCAGGAGCTCTAGGTCCTCGGGGCGAAGCAGCTTCATTCCATTTGCTGGCGCGCTCGAGGTGCAACCCGACAAAGTCGCACCAGCGCTCATCGTGGACAGCGCAGCCGCGCCCGCGAACGTGATCTTGAGAAAGCCTCTTCGGTCGGTGTGCATGGGACGAGGAGTGTACCCACAAATCGCAGCGATACGTCTAGAAGAAAAGAGAGCTCAGCGGCGCGGAGTGCGAACGAAGTACTCGCTCATCGTCACACTCGTAATCTTCCAGATGGGAAGGAACGCAGCGACGCTCTGCATCATGATCGCCATGTTCTTGACCAGCTCGAACCGATTGCGCGCCCCGTAGAACAGAAACGGATTGGTCATGTGCGTCTTGGAAGGCCAGGATTCCTCGACGATTCCCTCGTACGCTGTCGCGCCAGGTGTGAGCACCTCGTCGACCACGTTGCGAACGTAGCGACTCCGAGGCTGCATCTTCTCCGACATGGGCCCCTGGCGATTGAACCAGTGGCGCATCCACCTATCCTTTGGGATTCGCTTCGGACGCTCCAAGGGCGTGACCGAGATGACGTAAGGTGACCGCGAGCCATCGGGCCAGTTACGCGCCGCGCCGTGCTCGTTTCCACCGTAGTCGGTGTAAATGTGCTCGCGTACCCGATAGCCGGCGATGTGGAAGCTCGCATCGAGCAGGACGGTCTCGAGCGCGCTTTGCATGGCCATGTCCTCGACCCAGATGCTGATCTCCGCGACGAAAGGATCGGTGAGCTTCGTCGTCGGCGCCGGCGATGGCACTTTCGCCAGATCGTCGTCGATATTCATTTGAAGATAGCGCGCACCTGACTGGAGAAGAAGCGGAGCGCAGCGTTCGAGCAGGATGACACGCCGGTCCGCGGGCTCCATCGGCTCACGCGGCCAGAGCAGATAGATGAGCTTGATCATTGCGCAGCCTTCATGCGGTCGTGCGTCGTGCGAAACTCCTGCATCAGCTCGGGAATGCCCTCGGCTGCGCTGGTTCGCGGCTCGTAGCCGAGATGTGCGCGAGCCTTGTCCACCCGAAATGAGGCATCTCGGCAGACCGAGAGCACTCCTCGGCGCGTGAGAGTGGGAAACGGTCCCCCGAAATAGTGCGCCAGCTCCCCGAGATAAGCGAAGGCGTACGCCACCGGTTCTGGGATCCGGACCTTCGGCCAAGTGTACCCCAGCGCTTCGACGATTGGGCGGTACCAGGCGACCGGATTGATGGGCTCGTCATCGCTCACGAAATAGGCCTCTCCGCCAACCAAGTTTGGGTCCTCACCGAGCTTGTGAGCCACCAGGAAGTGAACATCGACCACGGAATCGACGTGAACGTTGTCGGTCACTGACGAACCGTCTCCGATCGTCGCCTTGAACTGTCCGGCTGCGAGATGCTCGAGGAAATCCCTGACCATCATCGCACCCTCACCGGGCCCCCAAACGCCACCTGGTCGAACGGCAGCGGTGCGCAGGCCATTTGGATCATCGGCTTCCAAGACGAGCTTCTCCGCTCGGCTCTTGGTCTGGGAATAGAGATCCATCAGACCATCGCTGCCAACGTAGGGCGCCGACTCCGTGCCTTCACGGATCGGTCCGTCGACCGCCACCGTGATCGAGCTCGTGAAGATGAGCTTCTTTACCCCCGCGGTCCTGCAAGCACGAATCACGACTTCGGTCCCGTGCACGTTGACGCCGTAGACCTCACGGCGAACGCTCGGGCGCGCGAGAGTGAGCGTGTTGATGATCGCGGCGGTGTGAAACACCGTATCAACGCCTTGGCAAGCCGGAAGCACATCGCTGATTCGCCGTATGTCCCCCACGATGCTCTGAACGCGCGCGTCGCCCACGAAAGGCGCGAGATCCAAGGCTCGAACTTCACATCCGAGCTCGAGCAGTCGGCGAACTAGGTGCTTGCCCACGTAGCCGTTGCCACCCGTGACGAGGCAGACGGGGCCGACTTGGTTTGGATGGGTGGGAAGCTCCATGATCCGCTGCAGACCTCGAGGCCGCGTGCTAGCGTCCGCTGTCAAAATGAGCAAGCTGACGCCAATCGTCGTAGAGAACGCGGACAGCGCGCAATGGGACGACTCCACGGACCTGCTCGTGGTGGGATTGGGCGCTGCGGGCATCACCACCGCCATCGAGGCACGCGAACGCGGCGCCGAAGTCCTTCTCCTCGACAGATTCGGGGGTGGCGGCGCCACGTCGATCAGTGGCGGTGTCTTCTACGCCGGCGGAGGCACGCACATCCAGGCCGAAGCCGGTGTCCAGGACAGCGTCGACAACATGTACCGCTACCTATCGATGGAGGTGCAAGACGCGGTGTCGGACGAAACTCTTCGCGACTTCTGCGAGACCAGCGCTGCCAACTTGAAGTGGCTGGCGGACAGAGGCGTGCCATTTTTGGCGAATCTCTGCCCGGTCAAGACCTCGTATCCGACCAACGAATATCATCTGTACTACTCGGGGAACGAGCCCCTCTCCCCGTACGATGAGAAGGCCACGCCAGCACAACGGGGCCACCGGGTCGACGGCGGTGCGTTTCCTGGCGCGAACCTCATCGAACCCCTTCGAAGAACGGCCATTACAGATGGCGTGCGCATCGAGCTTCAGGCGCGAGTGACACGACTCATCGTCGACCCAGCGGGAAGCGTCGTGGGAGCCGAATACCGGCAGATCCGGTCGGTCTATTGGCGCGCGGTACATCGACACCTGCACACGCTCGAAACCGCCATCGCAAAGGTTGCGCCAGGGATCGCCGCCTGGCTGCGAAAGCGATGCGACGCGATCGAGGAGCACCATTCGGAGCCCCGTCGGGTTCGATGCAAACGTGGCGTCGTCCTCTGCGCCGGTGGATTCATTTTCAATCGGGAGATGGCGGCTGAGCACCTGCCAGAGTTCATGCCGGGCCTGCCGCTGGGCACCGCGGGCGATGACGGCATGGGGATTCGACTCGGTCAGAGCGTGGGCGGCAAGGTAGAGCACATGAAACGCGCCTCAGCCTGGCGTTTCCTCTACCCGCCGAACGCATTTGCCGAAGGGTTGCTGATCAATCGCAATGGCGAGCGATTTGCAAACGAGCTCTGGTACGGCGCGAAGATCGGCGAGGCGATGGTCGAAGAGAACCACGGCATCGCGACCCTGATCATCGACGAGGAGCTCAGGAAGCGTGCGCGGCAGCAATCGAAGCCCGGCAAGTTGCAATGGTTTCAAAGGGCAGCTGCCCTCATGAACCTGTATTTCAACTGCAAGAAGGCCAAGGACCTCGATGCGCTCGCCAAGATGCTCGATGTTCCGCGCGAGACGCTCGTGAATACGCTCGACGAGTACAATGCCGCGGCAAGGGGCGAGCGTCCTGACCGTTTTCTCAAAGCCCGCGAGCATATGCATGCACTGGAGCAGGGGCCCTACTATGCGATCGACTGCTCGCTTGGCTCGAAACGGCACCTCTGCGCGGTCATGACCCTCGGCGGCCTGGCGATCGACGAGAGAACCGGAGAGGTGCTGAGTGAAAATGGAGGCCCAGTCACGGGCCTCTACGCCGCGGGGCGAAACGCCGCCGGTGTCTGCTCACGCCAGTACGTCAGCGGTCTCTCGATAGCCGACTGTGTGTATTCGGGCTTGCGCGCCGCCAGGCACGCGATCCCGTAACCCCGTGAAGAGGCGACAGCCTCTTCGTACCGGGTCCCTCTCGATTCAGCAGCCGCTGACCTCGAGTGCTGCGCTCGCTGCAAGACGCAAGATACGAGGCCCGCGCGGGCTATGACAGGGATGCCAGAGTCGGACTCGAAGCTTGCGAGCCCCGGGCCGAAATCAGCTGGGTTTCTCGGTGGCCAGGGGGCGTTGAATCGGCGCCCGGCTCGCTCGTCTATCTCCTAAGAGAGGAAATACGCCATGCGAGTCACCATGAATCACCACGCGACATGCCTAGGAATCGCCGCCTTCGTTGCGATACTCCCCGGATGCATCTTCGTGGGCGACTACGACGACGTGTACGAGCCCGCTCCGAAGTCGATCACCTACGAAGTCTGCTACTCGAGCATCGACTGCTTTGCCGGCGAGTACTGCGAAGAGCTCGCAGTGCCCGCCGATCGCTACACGGACTACGTCAACGCCATCTGTACTGTCGGTTGCTTCGACGACCTCGATTGCCCGATCTCCGAGTTCAATGGCTTACCCGGGGCCTGCCTCGAGCACGCTATCCTGGGTGGTCCCCTGGCGTCGCGCATCTGCCTCGAGCGCTGTGAATTCGATGCGGACTGCGATGTGCCCGCGGGTTTTGGCTGTGAGGTGATCGCAGGAGATCGCCTCTGCGTCCCCATTTACTGACGCGAACCCATCGACGAATCGAGCAGGGCGCTATGTTAGCCTCGGAACAAAGGCGGGCTTCATGGCAACAGTAATGATCACAGGCGCAAACCGGGGCATCGGCCTCGAGCTCAGCCGGCAACTGGCCGAACGGGGCGATCAGGTCATCTCGGTCAGTCGCAAGTCGAGCCCGGAGCTCGCGGCGCTCGGTGTGCGCACGTTCGATGGTGTCGACGTCACCGACCGGCAAGCCTTGGACTCGGTTTCAGCAGAGCTCGGCGACACCACGCTCGACATCTTGATCAACAACGCGGGCATCTTCACCGAGGAGCCTTTCGACGCGCTCGACCTCGATCGGATCCGCAAGCAATTCGAGGTCAACGCGCTTGGCGCGCTGCAAGTCACTTCCGCCATGGAGAGTCACCTCGTCAAAGGCGCCAAGATCATCCTCATTACCAGCCGGATGGGCTCGATCGGAGACAACAGCTCGGGGAGCTATTACGGATATCGCATGTCCAAGGCCGCTCTCAACATGGCGGGAGTCAACCTCGCTCACGATTTCGCGAAGCGTGGGATCTCGGTTGCAATTCTCCACCCAGGTCTCGTCGCGACTGAGATGACCGGAAACTACGGGATTTCTACCCGCGAATCGGCCGAGGGACTGATCGCGCGCATCGACGCGCTGCAGCTCGCTGACTCTGGCGGCTTCTGGCACGCCAATGGCGAAAGGCTGCCCTGGTAACCGCGTAGCCAGCGCGTTGCCGCCTGTTGTCGCACAAACTCAGATCCGTCAAGCTGCCCGAATCTTGCTGATCCACTGGGAAAATCTCCCCACCGAAGAGCTTCTCGACCTTCGGCTTTCCGAGCTGGGTCTCGAAGTAGCGAACACCTGGCTGGAGGATTGCGTCGACAAGCTTCGGGAAGAGCTCGACGGCGCAGGGCTTCGGCGCTTCCGCCTTCACACCTGGTTGAGCGACGAGTGGTGTTCTCCCGACGGCATCCCCGGAGTTGGCATACCGTTCTATCTGGCACACCCGAGATTGATGCGCCTCGAGCGGCAGATGATGTTCGAGGTCGAGGGTGGAACGCGCACCGAATGCATGCGTCTGCTCCGGCACGAAGCAGGTCATGCGTTGCAACATGCCTACAACCTCCAACGGCGAAAGCTCTGGCAGCGCGCGTTCGGCCGGGCGTCCGAGCCCTACCCCGAGTTCTATCGCCCAAATCCGTCGAGCAAGGGATTCGTCGAGCACTTGGATGGATGGTACGCGCAGGCCCATCCCGTAGAGGATTTTGCCGAAACCTTCGCCGTTTGGCTCGCCCCCCGCTCCAACTGGCAAGAACAGTATGCGCATTCGGCAGCGCTCACGAAGCTGGAGTACATCGACGACCTGGTTGCGGAGCTCGGTTCAAAGAAGCCCCAGGTGACTTCTCGGGCTCGCCCATATTCATTGTCTCGGCTGCACTACACGCTGCGGCGGCACTACGAGCGCCGTCAGGATCACTACAGCCCGGGTTTCAGCGATGAGTACGACCGTGACCTCAGCAAGATTTTCAGCAACTCGCCCCGGTATCGAAACAACGAGACGGCGGCCTCGTTTCTGCGGCGCAATCGACGACAAATTCGGGAGCAAATCTCGGTTTTCACCGGTGAGTATCAGTTCACCGTGGATCAAGTGCTTCGTGATATCATCGGACGGTGTCGCGAGCTTCGGCTGCGGCTCATCAAGGGGGAACGTCAGACGAACCTCGACTTTGCCATCATGTTGACGGTGCACACAGTGCACCTTCTGCACCGGCGGGACACATGGCATCCACTCTAAAGCGACGGCGAATCATCGTTCTCGTCCATGAGAGCCTGGTGCCTCCTGAAGACATCAGCGACCTCTCGCCCGCGGAGATCGAGCCTTTCAAGACCGAATTCGACGTGCGAGAAGGGCTTCGCTTTCTGGGACACGAGGTCTCCATGGTGGGACTCAGCGACGAGCTTGGGCCGCTGAGGA
>DASRZF010000132.1:0-3966 GCA_035686645.1 Polyangiales bacterium | reverse complement strand
TCCAAGTCACGACACGAGCCACGACCGGCTCTCGGTGCTGCGCGATGCGCATCGAACTCTCATCGCCTTGGCAGACGGCGCAGATTCGAGTCCGGGCGCGCAGACCGCAGCCGCACGCACCGTGAACGAGCTCGCGAGGTGCTTCCGGAGCGGCAGGCTTCCCGGAGACCAGGCTGAGTGGGTCATGGTGCTTGAAGCGATCGACCATGTCGTGCTTGGCGACCCCGATGCCACCGAAACGAGCGCGCTCGTGATGCTGGTACAACAGGGGACGGTCACGGGTGCATTCGTCGGGGAGAGCCTCGCCTACATCATCCCGCCCGTTGGGGACGCCAAGCTGCTCACCCCCGGGGGACGGCAAGCACCGGGGATTGGGACCGGTTTCGCGAGCCCCCGTGGCTTCGGGCCCGTGAAGCTCGATGGCAAGCTCATCACGCGCAGGGCCGCTCGATTCGAGCCGGACGACCTGCCAGCCGCCATCGCCGCCCGGAGTCGGAATGGGGTTGCCAAGGCTAGTTTACAAGTCGTATAGTAAGTGAATGTACGAAGTTACGGAGCTTCCTTACGACAAACGCCCGGCGAATCGCGACCTCAGCCACATCCAGGGCGAATACGGATGGCCGTTCGTCGGCAAGACCTTGGACATGTTCAAGGATCCCCAGGCGCTCTTCGCGCACTACTACCGCGAGTACGGACCGGTCAGTCGCATTTCGATCACCGGGAACAAGTGCGTGCTCCTGCTTCACCCGGACCATGTGCAGCGCGTGCTCATGGATCGCGAGCAAAACTTCTCGATCAAGATGGGCTGGGAGTCGGTCATGGCCGACTTCTTTCAGGGTGGGCTCGTCATGCGCGACTACGACGAGCACCGCCTGCATCGGGGCATCATGCAGAGCTCCTTCAAGCCGCCCGCGATGCGCGGCTATGCGACGAAGATTCAAACCATCGTCGAGAAGACGGTCGAGCGCTGGGCCGCAGAGGAGAGCATTCTGTTCTACAAGGAAGCAAAGCGGCTCTTGCTCGACATCGCGTTCGAGGTGTTCTGCTGGGTGGACGACTCCGAGAACACCGTCCCGGAGATCAGCCGGGCGTTCACCAACATGATGGAAGGTGCGCTCGGAATCGTCCGGCTCGACGTCCCGGGCTTTCTCTATCACCGAGGCCTGGAAGGACGCCGCTATCTCAAGCGCTTCTTCATGGATCTCGTCGAGCAGAAGCGAGCGTCCGACGATGAAGACGTGTTCGCACACTTCTGCCGCGAAAAGACGGAAGACGGCGAGTACTATTCGAACGAGGACATCGCCGACCACATGGTGTTCTTGATGCTCGCAGCGCACGACACAACCACCGGCGCTTCGACCATGGCCGCATACTATCTCGCAAACGATCTGCCACTTCAGGACAGATTGGCTTCCGAGCTGGCCGATTGGCCGCGTGAGCTCAGCTTCGACACGGTGTTCCACTCGACGAACGAGCTCATCTGCGTCTTCTACGAAACGATTCGCCTGCACCCTCCGGTGCCACTCTTCTTGCGCCGCACGATTCGCGAATGTGAGATTGGAGGCGTTCACGTCCCGGCCGACACGATGATCTGCGTCCCGGGCAACTACATCCACCGGCTGCCGGACTGGTGGGAGGAACCCGACTCTTTCAGACCGAAGCGGTTTTCCGAGGAAGTGAGCGAGCACCGCAAGCACAACTTCATGTGGGTTCCCTTCGGTGGGGGCGCTCACAAGTGCATCGGCATGCACTTCGCTCGCATGCTCTTCCAACTGACCTTTCGAGAGCTGATCGGGAAGTACCGCATCGAGTTCGTCGATGACGACTACTTCCCGGCGAAGTTGCAGCATTTTCCTTTTACGAGGCCGGTGGATAGTCTTCCGTTGCGGCTCAGCGCACGGTAAAGCACTGACCTAGCTGTTTGAAGCCTACGGTTCATGGACGGGGCGAGATACCGGACTCAGGACTGATCGCGTCGTTGCGCCACACATGGATCCGCTCTGGCTCGTCCCAAGCAATGCTGACCAAGTCGATGTCCCCGTCGTCATCCAAGTCGACTGCCTTCGTGCCGAGGTGACTCTCCTTGCCACTATCGATCAGGTGGGCTTCGAAGCTTCCACAGTCGGTGTTCTCCCACACGACCACTTTCAGGTCACCTTGGTGCTCGCCGGTGACGATGTCCATGTCGCCGTCGTGATCGAAGTCCGCGATGTCCAGGCTATTGGTCGAGCCTTGGCTCGCGACGAGGTGGGCGGGCCAATTCGATTGGCGTGGATCCGCGGGTTGCTCGAGCCAATAGGTTTGTGCTCCGCGCGCCTTTCCGTTTTCCTCGGTCACCACTACGTCGAGCCGGCCGTCACAGTTCAGGTCCGACACTCCGACTCGGTCGAGCCAGCTCATGTTCTCGAGTGTCGCAATTGGATGAGCTGACCAGTCTGACTGCAGACCCCCCGGGTTCGCGTACCACTCGACTTCCCCACGATCTCCTCGCGTTCCGACCAGATCCAGATTTCCATCCCCGTCGATGTCACCCACGGCGATACCCTCGTCGGATGTGCGATCGGTGATCCGTCTTCTAGGCCATGGGCCTTCCGCGACGATGCGAAAGGCGTAAACCCCCACCCCGGTCGCTTCATCTCCGCCGTTGGACAAGACGAGCTCTAGGGCGTCGCCCGGCAGGAGCCCGGCAACCTCGACACCCTGGGTGCTGATTCCATGGTCCGCTTCGGGAAGACTCCCAACTTCAGTGATACTAAAGCCGTCGTCCGCCGGCCGTAACCACCAGAGCCTTGCATCCGGAGTCATCGCGACGAGGCTCGGCGCTTCGTCTCCGACGCTTACCGATGCAATCACATCGATTGAGCCACCGGCAGTCTGAGGAAATACGTGTTGCTCCCATGGTTGGGTCATGTCGCCACCCGGATTGCGGTACCAATAGGGACCCGCGGCAATGTCTTTGAATCCATCTCGGTTCAAATCGACGATGGCGCTCCCGAGAGCGCGCACATGGCGTCTCGTCACCTCGATTGCGGTAAAGGGCCCAATGCGCAGACGCTTGGGATCGAGCTGGTTCCACCAAATTGCCGCCTTGGTCTGCTGCCCGGTGAACCCTGCTCCGAAAAGGTCCAAGTCTCCGTCTCGATCGAGGTCGACCACGATCCCGTTGTGAACCGCTCCGTCCCGTGACTCGATCACCTCGGCTCGCCACTGATCTCCGCGACCATCGAGATTCTCGTACCAAGTCACTCGAGAACGCCCGAGCTCAGCCGCAAGGACGTCTAGGTCTCCATCGAGGTCCAGGTCAGCACTCCAAAGAGTATGTGCGGACGACGCATGCTCAGCGACGACGTGCCGAGCCCATCCGCTCGGATCCGATCCCGTTCTTTCCCACCAAACGATCGGGGCCTCGTCCTCGGAAGAGGAGAACAGGACGTCTTCGTCTGAATCTCCGTCGACATCCGCGACGAACGCCTTGAAGTCCTCGGGGGCTTCGCCGATCGAATGAAGAGTCCACTTCGTTGGGACACGAGCCAGGCTGGACCCCGGGTTCTGCAGCCATGCGCCCCTGATGACGAGGTCGGTATCGCCATCGCTGTCGAGGTCACCGACCGCCATCCCTTCGCGACCCAACTCGATTCCGATGAGCTCGACTCGGGTCCATGCGCCGCTTTCCTCTTGGAAGAACAGCTGAGGGGGTCGCGACTGCGGCCGCGCGACGACGTCGAGGCGCCCATCAGCGTCCAGGTCGACGACGCGCAGGTCCTTACACCAGGAGATCGTCTGCCCAATTGCATGGCGTCTCCAGCTCGAGGCAGTGAGCACCGTCGCCGGCCCGGGATTTTCGAACCAGAATAGATTGTCGGGCGCCAGCATCGCGTCGGGCACGACGATGTCCAGGTCGCCGTCTTGATCGATGTCGGCAACTGCGCAGTCGTTGGAGAACTCTTCCGCCGACACGGCGATCTG